>CAXTPY010000067.1:0-6054 GCA_964246195.1 uncultured Acidobacteriaceae bacterium
AAGCCTGGTTCAGACTCGCACTGCACAGTCTACAGTAAAACAGAAAATGCTCTAGTGCCGACTGTTCTCGGACCCAACCTCGTGGATCTCCCGAACCACACGTCTCCCGTTCACGCGCACGATGTGGACCACCATGTCGAGGCACGTCTCTACCTCTTCCCTGATCCCACGAGCGTCCACATGGGCGTCACCACGGAGGGCTAACGATCCCAAGCGGTGAAGGGCCTCGCCCGCGCTGTTCGCATGGATGGTCGCCAGCGTACCGCGATGGCCCGTATTCAAGGCATCGAGCAGAGTGCGAGCCTCCGCTCCGCGGACCTCGCCAACGAGGATGCGGTCGGGGCGGTGACGCAGGATGGAGCGGAGCAGCTCATCGAAGGTGATCGCGCTCTTATGCGTGTCGAGTTGGGCTTCAGCAGAGATGACATGCGGCTTGCGAATGTGTAGCTCCGCCGTATCTTCGATGACGAGGATGCGTTCCTCGTCCGGGATGAAGTCCGCCAGCACGTTGAGCAGAGTTGTCTTCCCGGTCCCTGTGCCGCCGGCGATCAGGATATTGTCGCCCCGGCGAATGGCTGCCGCGAGTTGGTCCGCCTGCACGTCTGAAAGCATTTGCAGGTCAACCAAGTCTTGTATGCCGAAGTTCCTGGAGGTGAACTTGCGGATGGTCAGCAGCGGACCTGGGTTCACAATGGGAGGAATTAGAGCAGCCAAACGACTGCCGTCGGGAAAGCGCAGGTTCAGGATCGGTGAATCGGCGTTCAGTCGCTTCCCGAACCTGTTCGCGATCACTTCAAGGGCGGTCTCAGGGGTTCCTTGCTCGAAACGAACGCTTTCCAATAACTGCTTCTGACCGGCCTCTTCCATCCATACGGATGAATCGGGATTGACCATGATCTCGCTGATGGTTGGATTCAGAAGCAGAGACTGGATTGGCTGGAGAAACGGCAAGATCAATTCGAAGCTCATGTCTGTATCCCCTGTGGATCAAATGCAATCCGTTCCTGGTCAAACCAAGTCATGTCGATGGGCAGGAAGTCAGGTTCAGATAGCAGTAGGTTGGCGGCAGAGGGCTGATGCCGTCGAACGCGACAATGATGGACTGCGCATTCTTCAAGTCGAAGAAGACGTTCTCTTCGAACAACGGTTCTTTCTGTTTCTGGTACTGCTTTGAGGCAGAGACCGAGCCTTTGCTGGACGAAGTGCGACCACTGAGCCACCCGACATTGGCATTGCTGCTGGACTCGGAGACGGTATAGCTGATGCGGGTCTTGTCCGCTTTGCCGCACAACTCAGATGCATACCGGGCCGTATCCGGGTCCGAGGTGGAGAGGAAGATTTTGGTACGGAACGCCTGGAGCAGAGTTTTCACGCCCTCATTAGGCAGAGCTTCTTTGAGACTGGAGATGCTCTGCGTGGCGACGATGGGGATACACTTCGGTTGACGCGACAGGGACAGGAAGCGTTCGTCGCCTGTCGGATTGTCGCCGCCTACGGTGGCAAAGTTCTGATATTCGTCGCAGATGAAGACAGTTGGCCGGAAGTGTCGCTCGGAGCCGTCTTCCATCTCCGGGATGCGGAGCAGGACGGAGCGCTGATAGTCGACCTTCATCATGGTACCGATGATCTTCGCCAGTGCGGGGTTGAGGGCCGTCGGAAAGTTCAACCCCACGACCTTGCCCGACTCGACTAAATCGCTGAACTGAGGAAGGACCACGCCGTCAGGATCGGAGGCACAGGGTCTGCCCTCGTAAAGCTCCTTTGGCGGGCAGAAGACGCGCCGCACCTGGGCGTTCGTCTCGAAGAGAGACAGGAAGACCGCTATACCCTGGATGATCGAAGTCTTGACCTCGGCACGAAAGAACTTCCAGTGCTCCCAGTACCAGTAATGGATACTCTGCCACGAGTCCTGCTCTCTGGATCGCCGAGCTTGCGCCTATATAAGGATGCAGCGATTGCGGTCTTCTGGATCAGGGCTGTTTGCAAGTCATCCGTTGCAGGGGCGAACGTACTGGCCGAGCCTTTCGCTCCACGCAAATCGGAATGGGAGCAGCATAGATTCATGCTTTTGATAGTCAGCTTTGCCAACTCCAACAAATGAGGCGGGCGTGAAGCGTCTGCCCGTCATCGTCAGCATCGCTTCCAAGGTACCCGAACTAATGACGGTGCGGAAGATGTCGAGGAGCGTCACGTAGCCATCGCGGACCCGATGGAGCATGATGACGTATCGCACGAGGTCGGTGTAGGACTGCTGCCAGAACGGTTCCTTGCCCTTACCCCAGATCGCCGTGATGACTGAGGCTATGTTGAATGCCTGGGCGTAAGCATCCGAGTCATTGTTGAGGGGGTTATAGCGGATCTTCCCGGTCAGTGAAACCTCAACGTAGTCTTTCGACCGCCCGCAGCCATCAAGGATGGCCCGCACCTGACGGCAGAGGTCCCCTTTCACCTCTAGCACCACACCCGACAATCGACGTTCTGGATCTCCGGCCTGGTATGCGAAAAGCTGCCGCATCGCAGGCAGGATGACCGCCTTAGTCTTGCCGGAGCCGATGGCACCAACGACGCACACGCCCGTATAAAGACCGCGTTCCGAGATGCACAGCCAGCTCGGGTCTGGTGAGGGCTGCGGCTTCAACTGATGGTGGAGTTCTCCAGCGACCAGAAACAAGTTCTTGCGCCGCATCGGGTCTGGGTAAGGGGGCAGCGATCCTGCGACCTGATCGAGCTTTGGCGCATAGAAGTGAACGTAGGCGAGCGAGAACAGGATGGAAAAGATGAGAAAAGGTGTGGTGTACAGGAACAAGTTGTAGCTCCACAGCAGACCCTGAAACACCCCTGGCCGCTCCAGTTCCAGAAGCCGTAGCAGGGGGTCAGCATCGTGGACGCGATAGAGGCTGTGAAGCACGACGCCGCAGGCCGCGCTCAGTCCGAGCGAGAGGACGAAGCGGTACTCAACCAGAGGATGCGAAAGACTGCGGAGGTGAGAGGAGATGTTCATGCGGACGCTCCTCTATCCGAGTGTGCGGACACGCCACTTACCGACGGAACAGATTTGCGTACCGTTCTGACGCTGGCTCTGCATCGTTGCGGACAAAGGTAGTCATTGACGCTTGTTCGGCTTTGTACTTTTGGAATTCCTCGCTCTGTGCGATGGCGAAGCCGAGCAGGAGATTGACGAGATAGCTGCTCTCATTCTCCGACCACTGGCACATCAGCTCCAGGTCGTCCGCGATAGTTCCGTCGATGGTTACTTTGAGAGGCGCACGCCGTACCTTGCTTGCGCCCTTTTCGATCTTCAGTTTGCTCATGGCTGTTCTCCTTTGGGCCGAAGTATCGGCCCTCTCTTCGATAGGCGCGGTAGATCTGCGAGTCGTGTTCGGCCTCGCGTGGCTTTACCAGCCCCGAGTAGAGCTTCTGGCCCTGCGGCAGCTCCGATGTTTGACGGGCGACATCTCTGCCTGCCTTAGTAAGCGTCACGACCTCGATGCGTTCGACCTTTCCGCCACGCCCATCGCGGCGTGCGTTGACAGCATCGACTGTGACCAGTCCCTTCTCACGCAGGAATGAGAGATCGCGTCTCATGCGGGAGTCCCGATTGCCGTAGATGGACTCTGCAAGGTCGCGGGTGGTGACGACGCGAAAGCGTCCAACCTCCGCGAGCACCTTCCGCTCCTCCTCGCGTAGGGAAAATCCCACGACCTGTTGTGGGATCGTCTCCCGTCGACTGCGCTGGTCTACCTGACGTTCAGGTTGTCGTCCCCGTCCATGTGCGTGCTCGGGACGCACACGGCGGTCACGCCTTACGTGCGGGATCTTTGGAGCGTTGCGGACACTGGCACGAGCATTGAGATCCTCCTTTCGCCTTTCCACCGGGGAGGGTTCAAGTGGCGGCGTGGACGGCGCAGCGTCCGGCGCGCGCCCGCGTGGAAGCTCCTGGGGAAGATCGTGTCGCATCAGGCTTTGCTCTCTTGATGAATGCGTTCTTCGATCTGAAACTCAAGCGTCGACTGAGAAGCCGAGACAGGCTCTCCCTTCAGTTGCCCCTGAAGGATCGTGACGTCGTACTCAGAGACATCGCCGAAGGATTCCATCTCGTGTTGTGCAGCATCTTTCGCTGAGCGGACGCGTGCAACCTGATCGTTCGAGCGGTCCATATACATCTCTTCGTCAAGATCCTCGAAGGAATTCCGAGGCTGACGGGATGCGTCGGGTTTTCCGCTCGTATCCTGCTTACTCTTCGCCGAACTGCGCGGCGATTTCTTCTGAGAGTTCAGAGTGGCCACTGTGTATCTCCTGGTCAAAGTGTTTGAGTTTCCGGCCTGTATCGCGCAGGAAGAACTTGCGTTCGATCCAGACGGTGAGACCGAGGATGTTGGCAAAGAGCAGAGCAGCATAGACCGCGATGCTCTGGAGATAGCGGTGCAGGATGAGGCTGCGCCACGGCACAAGAAAGTGCAGCTCGTGCATCGACCAGAAGCCTAGCGCGAGAAAGATCAGCGTCGCGACGAAGACAGCGTTGGCAATCATCGGTAATCTTTCCGCCGCGACTCGCGCAGCCATATCAGGAGAAAAGCGGAGAGGCGTCAGCCTCTCCGCGAAAGAGGGCCGAAGGCGTTAGCCGTCCTCGCCCGTATCAACAACTGTCAGCGGGCGCTCCAGCTTCTGAACCTGAAGCGCGCGGATCTCATAGACATACCGCTTTGCGGAAAAGCGTTCTCCGGCAACGACGACTGCCCGGTCGTAATCGTGGACATAAAGTTGGCCTTCGACCTCGACATAGTCACCTCGCCGCATGCCGCGGGTGAAGCCGCAAAACCATGGGCCGGGGCAGACGATCCGGTGAGAGGTGGTGCGTGGCGTCCACTCGTTGGTGGCGACGTCCCAGGTGCCGGACACCGTCGCCAGGAACAGGACTGCGAAAGCGTCTTCGGTGATTCCCTGCGAAGGTGGCACATCGGCATCCTTTACGAGGAAGCCGCGTAACTTGAGGGTGTTTTCAAAGAGTGTCATGGCTGCACCTCCCGAGGGAGGACAACGCGGCCTAAGCCGCGTCGTCCTCCGTGATCGGCTCGGCATCGGGATTGTCCCCACGCGAGCTCTCGGGCTGCGCCAGCTTCTTGACAATGCTGGCGCGTACCTCCCAACCCCGGCGCTTGACCGTGGTCTTCTTCTTGCCCTCACCGACCTGAACATCGAACTCGGAGCTGCGCAGCTCGCCTTCAATCTCGACGTAGTCG
Organism: uncultured Acidobacteriaceae bacterium; assembly: GCA_964246195.1. Classification (GTDB taxonomy): domain Bacteria; phylum Acidobacteriota; class Terriglobia; order Terriglobales; family Acidobacteriaceae; genus Edaphobacter. The sequence continues at coordinate 5,241 of CAXTPY010000067.1, forward strand.
CCCTTCTTCAGGTTCTTCGCGTAGTCGGCGGGCTTGCCGAAGGCGACGATGCGGTGCCATTCGGTGTGGTTCCCCAATCCAACCAAGCACCTCCTCGGTGCTAGCAGAGATGAGTACGGGCTGACAGCCAATGCCGTCCAGGTCCGTAATGCGGTCTTCCTTCTCAACTATGCCGAGGACATGATCCGCCCAGGCTGGATCGCCCGGCAGGCCGAGAAAGCTGACGAGGGTTGCCCACGCTTCCTCCCTCCGGTAGTGCATCAAAATGGTCCAACCGACGCCGCCATTGGCATGAAGCTCTTGCGAGGCCGCAACCAAATGGCGCACAGGATGCTTTCTATCCGCCAGATTGATCGATCCCTTGTAGCAGGAGGGGTTTTCTCCGAGGCTGACATCCTTGCTCGTGCCGTTCGGAAAACCCAAGGTGAATGTCGCTCTTTCGTGAACTGCGGCCGTGATCGCTCCGATGTCCGAATCATTTCCGAAAACGCTCAAGAGATGCGCCTTGCGATCTTCTCCGACATAGCGATCCACCCGGACACGAATGCGGGTCGAAATCTTCTCGGTGGCCCGCTGATATTCAAGCAGCCCGAGCCTCAGATGTGCGTTCTGCATCGCCCTCTCCCTCTGGTTTGGCTGGCGCCTCCGTCAGTTTCAAGGTCTTGCCGTCGGCATAAACCAGCCTCAGTTCATTCGTCCAGCGTTCCCGGTGGTGAACAATTTGGGTGTCGCCGTCATCTTCCACAAAGGTCGTGACGGTCTTGACCGATCGCCAGCGAGCAATGTGTCGCTGGTCACCCTCTCCGAAGACACC
>CAXTPY010000067.1:6154-10990 GCA_964246195.1 uncultured Acidobacteriaceae bacterium
TCTTGACCGATCGCCAGCGAGCAATGTGTCGCTGGTCACCCTCTCCGAAGACACCATTCAAGAGCCCGGCCGTGCACAACAATCCAACGTGGCCGCCGTGCAATGGCGTGATCGGTCGCCCGGTGGCAACGTCCTCATGAGGCATGAGGAAAGGGATGGTCTGCTTCCAGGCTCCGGACTGGGGTAACAGGTCTTCCAGCAGATCGTAGGGCAGTCCACGATAACCGAGAGATGCCTCGGCGGACGGGGGAACGGAATATGGAGGACAGGAGCTCGGCGTCAACTCCGGCAGTGCCTGAAAGCTGCCATAAGGGCTGATGCTTTGCAGCATCCGCTTATTGTCTTCGAGAGTGGTGCCACGGATGTTTCGGCGTACACCCAGAACCGCGACCTGTCGAAATCGGACCGACTCCTCATCGGTCATCCGCAGGACGCTCAACCTGCCAAAATGCGAAGCCAGCACCCCAATGCAGTCATAAAGCCGCTCAAAGGGAATCACCAGCACCAGGACGCCCTCAGGTACGAGCCAGCGGTAGGTGTGGTCGAGGAAGAGCCGCTCCATGCGATGGTTGGCGACCGACCCGATCTCTGAATCGTAAGGCGGATTGACGTACAAGAGTGAGAAAGACTCGGGCTTCGCCACGGCATCAAAAGCGTTGCCCTGAATCGTCTCGATACCTCTTGAGTCGGCGATCCGCGCGCGATCAGCGTCAAGCTCCACACCATAGCGTCGAACCTCTGCGTCACTGGTGACAAGATGGAGCGCTGTTCCTTGTCCGACGCAGGGATCGAAGACGGAAGCTGGATGAGGAAATGATAGGAGAGCGCGGAGCTTTACCCCCTCGCTCTCAGGCAACGGGTAGTACCCCATTTTGAGGCGTGCGACATTGCGCATCGGTTCACCTCAGAGTTCTGGATTATTGGTGTGATTCAACGCATATTCTGACCGTGACGAAGCATGTGCTTGCCGCGCCAGAATGGCGCCGATCCGCCGCCGAGCTATGGGAACTTAACGTTTACATAGACGAACAAGTCTCTCTGGGCACGTTGGCGGTTAAGCACCAATCCAGAGAAGGGCTGACGAGAAGCGCGCTTCCCGGTACTAATCTGGCAAGTTCGGTTGAGAAACCTAAAACGACAGTAGTACCTTCAAGTCCTTCAACGAAACTCCGTGAGACCAACTGGGCATGCGTAACCAATTGAACGGTCAGCAAGGGGCCTCGGTCCCGGTATACTGAGGCGAATATCCGCCGACACGTATGAGTCTGCTGAACAATGAGTTTCGTGCCTGGGAAGCCATGATGCAGCGGCAATCCCTATACGCCAAGCGACATGAGGATGGCACCGTAGAACTGTGTCCTCAACCCTCTCCTGCCGAGTCCTCAACCCTCTCCTGCCGAACAGCTCACCGCGGATGCGCTCCAGGAACGATGGGCTCAACGTTACCTGAAGGAAGAATTCACTCACCTTGGGTTTACCAAGGTGGACGGCCCTTTCAACCGAGGGCCAGACTACCGGGTTTTCCACAAGCGACGCTGGTTTTGGGCAGAAGTTGAGACGCGATGGAAAAGCTATCTACACCACCGCCACCACGTAAACCCCGCATTCGACGGCGTGGAATATCTGATACTCCTGTCCGCTCAAACGCCACCACCGAGTGCTCTCGAGCATTTGCCTTCGCGGATCGTACACATCGACCGGCAGCACTTCCTTGCGTCGTATGAAAAGGCCGCAGCGCCGGAGCTGTTGGGAAAGGAGTTTGGCGCACGAGCCGCTGTCGTCGCCGGCGCCATGCAGCACCATTGGACAAAGATTTGTTCCGATGCCGACCGAGAGATGTCTACCTGCCCCGACTGCGACAGCTGCGCCTATTTTGGCGATGGCGGATTCGGTGAAGCGACGCCTTTCTACCAAGACCGGGCTGCGAGATACCTCATATCCACCGGACTCACAGATAAGGGTCGCGCGGACCTTCGCAAGGTTGAGGCCGCATCTCTTGAGCGGTTTGTCGAAGAGCATCCGCCAGGAGAGTGATCACTATGGATACAGTCACCGACCTCGAGGGTAGGTTTCCCGTCTCCTATGTCGAATAGAACGCCGCGCTTTAAACCACAAGATCAGTTATGTACGCACGACCGAAAGTCTGTACACCTGACCGACGGATTCGCCAGTGATTATGGCGGCGTTTGGACTTAGGGAACAGCTTCCAAGCGAATACCCAAGAGCTGCAAAGCCTCTGAAAGGTCGGGATAGTCTGGAGAAAGCCCATCCGAAGTTGGCCCAAGGAGCAAGAACGGTTCGAAGAGAGCCCAGTTCTCAAGAGACTGACCATACCGTGAGTGATAGAAGACCCCCGCGAAGGATGATCGATAGGCTTGGCGGGAGGCCAACTGAGTCAATCTCCGCGGCTCTGCGATTTCGAGCGTACTGAGGTCGATGTCCTTGAAACCTAGCCTGAGGGCCTCTGCCGCTAAGGATCTTCGCAGATGACTCACCCATCCTGCGGCATAGATATCTGCATAGATTCCTTCGATCTCTGCGACTCCCATGGTGCGGACATCGAGCCAGCTACGAGGGACGGTTCCAAGTGGAACGAAGTCGTCTTCTCCCTCGATGGCATTCAACTCCGCAAGCAGAGACAGGTCGTCAGCCGAAAGGGTGTCTGAGTTCGATTGCTGACCGAGTAACGAATATACAACTGGTCCTTCGAGCGATAGACCTGATCGATGTCGACCTGAACTCGATCCTTAGCGAGCTTCGCCGGATCGCGGGTGACGTCCTCAACTCCGATCATGGCTTGCGCCAGAACCAACGCCGCGATCTTGCGAATCTCCGCGTCGGTAGGCTCGGCAGAGATGATCGCCAACAGGAGCAACAGCAGCTTGCTCCAGATCATAGCCGACGAGACCTTCCACACCATACCGCCGTAGTTGATCACCACGACTGCATCGAGCACGGTCAGCAGCGCTGCAGGCGCGAGACACTTCGTTCGTTCTCCCATAGAGACCTCCCTCTATGCCGGTGTCAGCATGGGGCGGTTCCCAAACTCGGTCAAATTTCGAGAATCGGGACGGGCCCTAGCCGGAGCGAAGGGCAGGAATCGTCAGATTTGACCGAGTTTCTAACATCTCCTACATCTATCCAGGCACGACCGCATTTGAGGTATCCAGGCCGATGGAACGATTCGGTATCGGATCAAGTCCGCTCCTCTCGGTACATCGGCGACTGGATCAACGCTGAGCGATCCCACTGTGGAACGCCCCAACTGCAACGAGGAGAAAGCTTATGCCCGCACTACACCGTGAGGTTAGCGCAACACCTGAAAAGTTAGAGGGAATAGTGTCAAATAGGGGTATTGGAAGGCGGCTCCTGAACGTCGGGGAGGCTGCTCAGTACCTGGGCGTAAGTGTGGACACGCTCCACAAATGGGTCCAGTTACGGGCGATTCCTCACGTCAAGGCCGGTCGTGCGTTGCGATTCGATCTAGTGGCTCTCAACCGCTATATCGACGAACACACAATCTGAACCATTGACTAAGGGAGACGTCAGATGTCTGTCACAAAGATAGAAGAGGGCCTGTACAAGGTCCGCTGGAGAGAGGGAGGTCGTGCCCGGAGCGTACTTGTCCATGGCTCGGCCAATCTTGCAAAGACGATTGAGCGGAAGAAGCTCACACTTCGAGATGAAAACCGGCACCTCGATGTGAAGAAGGAAATCAACTACCGGATGGACGACCTGATTGATCGCTACTGGGACCAGTACGGGGTCAAGAAGAAATCAGCGGATCGAGAGAAGAGTATCGTCGAGGGCATTCGTTCCATGCTCGGCCGGATGTTCGTTCGCGAGGTGGATGGTATGGCTGTACAGGAGTGGTACGACAATCTGACGGATGTTCGTGAGTTGGCCGTAAACACTGCCGAGCGCCACTTTCATGTCATGCACCACACGATGAGAAAGGCATCCACCATCTGGGCGACGGTAACCGGCATCGACCGGAACCCTGCCGATCAGGTGGAAGTAGAACATATAGACGATGCACGGAAGCGCTACCTTTCCGAGGAGGAACTTCTCCGACTAAAGGTGGCCCTCGACGAGCGCATGTACCGGAAGGGCACGAAGGACATCAACAAGACGAATCTTCGTCTTCGTCTTTTGGTCCTGATTGCCGTTGCCACCGGTATGCGGCGCGGGGAGATCTTTCGCCTCGAGTGGGGGGACGTCCTCTACGGCGAAGGATTGATCGCGGTGACGGCAAGGCTCAAGAAAGGGAAAGTGCGCCTTGTGCCGATGCCGCCCGAACTCGCAGAGGAGATCCGGCGATACCCGGCCGTAATGGGGGAGGATCGGATTTTGCCTCCCGAGCCGGGGGCAACCAGTGGGCGTCAGCGTGCGGACAAGAGTTTCCATGAATTGCTTGAAAGAGCAAAGATTCGAGACTTCCGTTTCCACGATCTGCGTCACACCTTTGCATCCTGGTACATGATGTCGGGCGGCGATCTCTACGAACTCTCGAAGTTGCTCGGGCACTCCAACATCAAGATGACGGAGCGCTACGCGGACCTCGCCAGGGCGCACATCGTGAAGACCGGCAGCGTTTCCCGCGAGCTTTGGAACAAGCTGGAACCGCAGTCAGAAAGGGGAGAGAGCGACGTTGCACAAAAAAAGATAGGACACCGAGCTTGACCGCGTGGTATTGAGAGGTCCCACGTAATATCCAGCATGTGTCCTATATGTGTCTTGAACTAATTTGAGCTAAATCTGGTTGCTGCTAAGTGCTTTATAATGTGGTGGCCAGAGACGGGATCGAACCGCCGACGCCGGCCTTTTCAGGGCCGC
>CAXTPY010000068.1:0-10958 GCA_964246195.1 uncultured Acidobacteriaceae bacterium
CCCCAGCATCCACCGCATTGCCCCCCGCCTTCAAAACCGCGACGCCGGCATCGCTGGCATCGTGCTGAATCGTCACCACCATCGCATGGGCAGCCCGCACCGGCCGGTCCGCGGGAACGGGCTGCCCCGCCAGCCAGACCGGGATCAGGCAGACGAGAAGCCAACCGCCAGTAGAACGTAAACCACAACGCATAGACTTCTCCGAGGAAACGAGGACCGGGTGGCACGGGCAGCACAAAGGATGTCGCCAGAATACAACCTCGCACGCGGAACAAATGCGAACACTCTTCGCCCGGCTGCGGTCTTAGCGGATGAAGGCATGGTGGATGAAGGCATGGTGGATGAAAGCATGGTGGATGAAACATGCGGAAGGCACGGGAACGATGGATATCTCACTGGCACAACTCTGGCCGCGGCCACACGAGGACGATGACGTCGCAGTTGTGCGGGCCCGGGCGAAGGCCATGGAAGATGAGGCCTTCTCGGAGATCGTACGACGTCAGGCCAGCCTTCTGTACCGCGTAGCCTTCGCCTTGTTGCGTGACCCGCATGAGGCCGAAGACGCCGTGCAGGAGACGTTCCTCAAGCTCTACAGAACCGGCCGCTGGCGCTACATCCAGCAGGAGCGCGCCTTCCTCGCCCGGGCCGTCTGGCGCAACGCACTCGACCGCCTGCCCCGGTCCGGTATCCACATGGAAGACGTGGAGGCGAGCGACCCGGCCGACACCCGCGAATCCCCCGAGGAGTCCAGCCTCCGCACCTCGGAGCAGGCCCTGCTCCACCGCCTCATCGACGGCCTGCCCGAAGACCTCCGTCAACCGCTCCTGCTCTGCGCCATCGACGAGATGAACTCGCGAGAGGTCGCCGCAGCGCTGTCCCTACCCGAGGGCACCGTAAGAACTCGAGTCATGCGCGCCAAAGCCGAGCTGCGGCGCAGGTTCGAAGCGACGAAAGGAGCACGGCCATGAACGAATTCGACAGAGTACTGAGCGAGACCTTGAGGGAGCGTACGCAGGGCGCTCCCAGGGCAGGCCTGGAGAGCAGAATTCTGTCAAGAACGTTCGCCGAGGAGGTATCTTCTCGCCCAAGGGGCAGGACCTTGATAGCTCTTGCCGCGTGCGCACTGGGGGCCACAATCTTCGTGCGAGCGGTCTTCCTCAGCGCCGGTTCGACGCAACCAGAACTTTGGGTGGCGGCCAGGTCGCAGCTGAAGCCGGCAGATCTCCCCTTCTTAGGCCGTAGCGATTCGGCGCGGTTGCAGGAACGAGCGAGCTTCCCGAGTAGACAACCAAGGATGAAGTTGCGGAGAGCGAATGGTGCTGCTTCCGCTAAGCCGAGAAATTTCGATTCGATCGCAGCGATCGAGATTAAACCGCTGTCGATCGCACCGATTGAAGTTGGCTGGCAAGGATCGAAGAACGAACGGGGAAAGGTGAAGTCCCATGAAGCGACGTGGTGGAATGCTGTTCTGGTTTGCAACGTTGATTCCCATAGTGGGGATGGCTCAGCCGGCGAGGCCTCCAGCCCATGCAAGTACACCCTCGTCAGTTACGCGTCATTTCCAGCTGACGATGGTGCTGAAGTTTTCAGCAAGCGCGGACGGGTTGCCCCCACCGGGCACGCAGAGCATCACGACTGAGTTGGCTGTGAGCGGGGATCTGCCCGGTTCGTCGAAGACGCGCATGGGATCGCAAGTCCCGGTGGCGGCTGGCGGCAAGACTCAGATGATCGACGTCGGCACCAACTTCGACTGCGACAACGTGCATCTGGAGGGCGACGGGCTGGCGCTTCACTTCGTCCTCGAAGCCAGCCGCATCGGGAGCCTGATCCGGATCAAGAACGCGGAGGGCGTCGAGGTTGAAGAGCCGCTCATCACCCAGCGCACGATAGAGTTGTCGGTCAAGCTGCCTCTGAATGCCCCGAAGGTGGTCTTCGATTCCAAGGTCGGAGTGCCGGGTCACCCGTTGCAGTTGCTGCCCCCTCTGAAGCCGCTCGAAGGCGACGCTAAGCCGTCTCTGACACAAATCCCGGTGCCACAGCCGGGCATGCAGGTCGAGATGACGGCGAAGGAGTTGAAGTGACTCGCAGCCTAGAATAGAGGCTCATGTCGACGCGAGTGCGCTCTTTTTCGAAGATCAACCTGGGACTCGCGATAGGGCCTCCGCGCGAAGATGGTTTCCACGGCCTCACCACGTTGTACCAGACCCTCGCTCTCCACGATCTTGTCACCCTCCACGCCACTCGCCTTCCGGCCGGGAGCTCCACTCGCATCACCTTGACGACGAACCATCCTTTCGTCCCGCGCGACGGCCGCAACACGGCGTGGAAGATGGTCGAGCGCGCCTTGAAGGAGCTCGAGGTCGCGGCGGAGGTTCGCATCGGGATCGAGAAGCGCCTCCCCGTACAAGGCGGCTTGGGGGCCGGAAGCGCCAACGCCGCCGCGGCTCTGATCGCGCTGGAACGCGAACTCGGTATCGCCCTTGCGGAGAACGAACGGCTAGGGTTGGCAGCCGAGGTAGGTTCCGACGTCCCGCTCTTCCTGCTGGGAGGCACCGTCCTGGGCACCGGGCGCGGCGAACTTGTGCTCCCTCTGCCCGACCTTCCGCCTCTACCTTGCGTGGTCGCCATTCCCGGCACCGGGGTCTCGACCCCCCAGGCCTTCCGCGACTGGGACACCCATCTCCAGGCCAGCGGCTTGACTTTCGAACAGCAGACGGCTAGGCTAGAGCAGTTGAGTTGTGCTTATGCGTCCTGCCGAGCCGTATCCGGGGATGCTGAGCCTGGCACATCCGGTATTCTCCGCGACGCTCACTCTGAGAAAAAACAGAACCTTCTTGAAGTTGAAGGTGCGTCGCTGGACGATCTGGCCGAGAGCTCCCTTCTCGCGCTTGTCCGCACCGGGATCGAAAACGACTTTGAACAGGTCGTCTTTCTTCAGTATCCCTCCCTAGGTGAGATCAAGCGTCAATTGATGGGCAGCGATTCGGACCGTGCTTCCTTGGGCTCCGAGAACTCCGCGTTGTACGCGGCGCTCTCAGGCTCAGGCTCGGCTCTCTTCGGGCTCTACCGCTCCGAGCGGGATGCCAAGGCAGCTCAACAGCGCGTTCAGGCGACCGGCGTTCAGGCCATCCTTACGGAGACCTTGCCCCGGGAGCGTTACTGGACGACAATGTTCGCAGGGTGACTTCGGCAGGCGCAAGCCAGGGCTGGACAACACTGGGCGATCGACTAATGGTAGGTCAAGTGCCTTTGGAGCACTTTGTCTAGGTTCGAATCCTAGTCGCCCAGCCAAGCGTCGTCGCCGATGCGGAGAGTACGAATGGGGATCTCGAGCGGCGCCAACCAAGCCGCGAAGAGGCCGAACAGGTTCAGGGTCCGCGAAGAAACCGGCGCGGACGCGAGATGCAGGAAGTTCCGAGGTTTTTGGCTTAAGACAAGCCAGAAGAAGTTCAGAGTTTCTCAAGCGGTTCGAAGGTATGGAAGAATTGAAGGTCTTGAGTTTGCACGATTCGCAACGAGGATTTGCAGAACCAAAGCTACCCGCAACGAGGGCGGCCAACAAGACAACAGCAGTAGAAGCTACCGAAGGTCAACCAGCCTGGAGGGTTTCAACCACGTGAGTCAACGAGACACGTCTGCCGTTCTTCCCCCGATTCAGGGGCAGGTTGAGGAGAAAGATATCAGCTTCCAGCCTGCGCCAGCGCTCTCCGCACAAGGCGGACAAAGCTCGCCCAAAGCAGCCGACAGAGCTTTACGGGACTCTAGGGACTTGAAAGAGCCTAGAGATAAGCCCGAGAAGAAGCGTCCCGGTCGCTTGGCCGATGACAAGCGCATCAAGATCTTTTGCGGGTCCTCGAACCGCGCGTTGTCCGAGGAGATCTGCGAGTTTGTAGGCGTACCGCTGGGCGAGTCGCGTTTGCAGCGTTTTTCAGACGGCGAGGTCCACTTCCAGCTGCTTGAAAACGTGCGCGGCGTGGACGTCTTCCTGGTGCAGCCGACCTGCTTCCCTGTCGACCAGCACTTGGTCGAGCTACTCATCATGATGGACGCCTTGAAACGCGCCTCGGCCGGACGCATCACCGTAGTCATTCCCTACTACGGCTATGCCCGCCAGGATCGCAAAGACCGTCCGCGCGTCGCCATTACGTCGAAGCTGGTGGCCGACTTGCTCCAGACCGCGGGGGCCAATCGCGCGCTGCTCGTCGACCTCCACGCGGCGCAGATCCAGGGCTTCTTCAATATTCCGGTAGATCACCTCTTCGCGAGCCCTGTGCTGGTGGGCTACTTCCGGGAGTTGAACCTGCCGAACCTGACCGTCGTCTCACCCGATGCCGGCGGCGTGGAACGTGCCCGCTTCTTTGCGAAGAAGCTGGACGTTCCCCTGGCCATCGTGGATAAGCGCCGCACGGACATCAACGTGACCGAGGTGATGAACGTGATCGGCGACGTTCGAGGCCGCACCTGCCTGATCCTCGACGACATCATCGACACGGCCGGTACACTAGTTAAGACTGTCGATGCGCTGCTGGCGCAGGGTGCCGAAAAGGTTCACGCCTGCGCTTCTCATCCTGTTCTCTCGGGACCGGCGGTGGAACGCATCGCCAGCAGCCGGCTCGAGGAGTTGGTCGTCACCAACAGCATTCCTCTCCGCGAAGACGCGCAGAGGGTGCCAAAGATTAAAGTGCTCTCCATCGCCGGGCTGCTCGGCCGCGCCATTGAGAGCATTCACATGGAGACCAGCGTCAGTACGCTCTTCAACTGACAGGTTCCAGCCACAGCATGACGCGTGGCGAAGAAGCTTACGCAACACGCAAGTCAACGCAATGCAAAGGGAGCGAGGCTCAACCCCGTGCCCGAAAGGAAGCAATCCTATGGCAACACCCATCGAAGCCGTCGTTGCAACGCCCCGCGAAGGCAAGTTCAACAAGAACCACGCGCGCCGGGTTCGGGTCGCGGGCAAGATTCCCGCGGTCGTCTATGGCGCTGGCCAGGACGCCGTCGCCGTCGCGGTCGACCCCAAGGTAATCAACAAAATCCTTTACTCCGAGTCCGGCCACAACACCATCTTCGACCTCAATGTGGAAGGCGCGGCCGTCGTGAAGGCCATGATCGTCGACTGGCAGCACGAGCCCATCAAGGGCAAGCTGCTCCACATCGACCTGAAGCGCATCGCCATGGACAAGATGATGCGGGTCTCGGTGCCTATCCAGCTGACGGGAACGGCCGTTGGCGTCAAGACCCAGGGCGGCATCCTCGAGCATGTGCTCCGCGAGGTCGAGATCGAGTGCCTTCCCTCGGATATTCCGAGCCATCTCGATGTCGACATCTCCAACCTCGCTCTGAACGCCGCGATCCACGTCTCCGACCTGCCGCACTCCGGAAGCATCAAGTTCCTCGGCGATGAGAACGCGACGGTCGCCCACGTGACCGCGGTCAAGGAAGAGGTGGTGGCAGAGCCGGTAGCTGCTCCAGCGGTGGAGCCGGAGGTAGCTAAGAAGGGCAAGACGGACGCTGAGCCCGCACCTGACGCCAAGGCCGCCAAGAAGTAAATCCGTCGTCGCCTGCCGGCTTCTGCGCGCAGCGACGCACCGAACTCTTGAAAGGAAGGAATTCGAGGAGCGTGAAGCTGATCGTAGGTCTCGGAAATCCCGGCATCGAATATCAGTTCACACCGCACAACGCAGGTTATCTCGCGGTCGACCGCATCGCTCAGAACTGCGGTGTGGTCCTAGGCAACCGGCGGGGCAAAGCTCTCACCTCCCGAGCCAGGCTCGCCGGACACGATGTCTTGCTGGCCAAGCCGGAGACCTTCATGAATCTCAGCGGGCTTTCGGTCGCCGCCCTCGTGAAGGAGCTTGAAATTGGCATTCCGTCTGAGGACCTGATCGTCCTCTATGACGAACTGGCGATACCGCTGGGCTCTCTTCGCCTTCGCGAGCGGGGCTCGGCAAACGGGCACAACGGAGTGAAATCCCTCTCCGCTGCGCTCGGCACAGAAGAATGGCTCCGCGTTCGCATCGGCATCGGCAAACCGCCGCTGGCCGGCGGACGTGAGGTGAAGGCAGGCGGCAAGGACTTCCTGCTCTCACCGATGCGCAACAAGGAGCTCGAAGTCCTGGATGAAGTTCTCGATCGCGTCCACCTCGCGGTCGAGGCGACTCTCACACAGGGCTTCGGGGCGGCCATGAATCAGTTCAACCGGCGTGCCGGATCGCAAGGAGAAGGGTCGCCGGAGTAGCACACGCAGCACGTTGTAGATCCCAGACCGGATCCGCAGATCACACGCGGGACGGTGCGAAGCAGAACTTCGCAGAAGGAAATCCCCACCATGAATCGCACCTACGAAATCATGTTTATCGTCCGCCCGGACATGGAAGAAGCCGACCTCGACAAGCTTATCGAAGGCTTCTCCGCCAACGTCACGAGTGGAGGAGGAGAGATCAAGTCCGTCGAGAAGATGGGACGCCGCCGCCTCGCGTATACGGTTCGCAAGTTCAACGACGGCCTCTATGTCCTGCTCAACGTCGCGGCCGCGGGCTCGCTCGTCGGCGAGATCGAGCGGCGTCTGCGCGTCTCCGAGCAGGTGATCAAGTTCATCACGGTACGGATGGACGAGGAAGAGAAGCGCCTGGCCAAGATCAAGGCGCACCGCGATACGCGCGTGAAGCGCAGCGCGCAGCCGATCGCGCCTCCTGTGCAGGCCGCCGCGCCTGAGCCAGCCGCGCCGGCGACCTCCACTCCCGAACCAAGCGCGCATGAGGCCTCCGCAGCAGAACCTGTGGCGGCCCAGGCCTGATCCGAAGCCTGGCATCTGTGCAGCCGGATTCGATTCCGGGCCGCTTGACGCAACACCACTCGCCTCACCCGCTTCTATCCGGGGTTCACCCGTCTGGAAGTTCAGAGACACCTCAGCGTGCCTGGAGCGGATGCAGGACAACGACCTACTCGAAAGGAAAGCCTCATGGCAGACGAGACTAGCAGCAGCACCCCTGAAGCGCACTCCGCACCCTCGACCCAGTCCGCTCCCGCGCAGCAATCCACCTACACGCCTCGTCCTCCCGGCCCCGGCGGGCCCCGGCCTCCTCGCCCTGCGGGCGGTCCCGGAGCGGGTGGCCCCGGCGGACGTAAGTTCTTCCGTCGCAAGAAGGTATGCAAGTTCTGCACCGAAAAGATCGACGCCATCAGCTATCGCGACGTCCGGCTTTTGCAGGGCTTCGTGGCCGAACGCGGCAAGATCATCCCACGCCGCTTGACTGGCGTCTGCACGCGCCACCAGCGCCGTCTCTCCCTTGCCATCAAGCAGTCGCGCAACATCGCCTTGCTCGCCTTCGCAGCCCGCTTCTAACTCATTCCGGGAGCGCGCTCCCGCACCATAGGGCTCTCCGTCTCGCGGCGGGGAGCCCCGGAGAAAATAGCATGGAAGTCATTCTGAAGGAAGATGTCAACAAGCTCGGCCACCGCGGCGATGTCATCAAAGTCGCTGACGGCTACGGGCGCAACTACCTCCTCCCCGGCAAGCTCGCCATCGAGGCTACCGCGGCCAATAAGGCCGTCATCGAGCAGATGAAGGGCTCCGCCATTCGCAGGGCCGCCACCGAAAAGACCCAGGCGGAGGCTCTCTCCGTAACTCTCTCCGCCGTCGAGCTCGTCTTCGAGCGCAAGGTCGGAGAGAACGATCATCTCTTCGGCTCCGTCACCTCGGGCGATATCGCGCACGCGCTCGAGGCTCAGGGCTACACGATCGATCGCCGCAAGATCTCGCTCGAGGAGCCGCTCAAGCAGATGGGCGAGTACCACGTCCCTGTCAAGATCTACCGCGAGGTCACCGCGCACGTAAAGGTCACAGTCAAAGGCGACCAGCCCGAGGCTGCCGCCTCGCCAGCAGCTTGACCCCTCAAACCCGCGCAGGCGTCCTGGGTGCAGTTGCTCGCTCAGGACGCCTGCGCTGCGTTTGCTGACTTACATCGCACCTACTCGTACTTCAGCGTCTCCACGGGGTCCAGCCTGGCAGCACGGTTTGCGGGGAGAGTCCCGAAGATCACCCCGACCAGCACACTCGTTCCCAGCGCGATCACAGCCGACCACAGGCTGATGGGGATCTTGAATGGGGTCAGCAGACGTATCGAAAGCGGGATGGCAAGCCCCACCAGCGTACCCACCAAGCCTCCTGAGAGCGACAGGAATACCGCCTCCGTCAGAAACTGCATTCGGATCTCTCGGCTGGTCGCACCCATTGCCTTGCGTATCCCGATCTCCCGGATTCTCGCCTGCACATTCGCGAGCATGGAATTCATAATCCCCGTTCCGGATACGATCAGCGTGATGCCTGCCGCCAGCGTGAGCACAATCGTCAGCATATCGGCGATCCGGGCCATGACGTTCAAGATGGGCTTCAAGATGAATGCCGTATAGACACTGGTGGGACGATGGCGTTCGCGGATGACCTCTAGAATTTGCTTGGAGGCAGCCGGGACGCTGTTTGCGTCCGCCATGCCGAAGAATATCTCCTTCACCGTGTCGTTGCCGGTGAAGTAGCGCGCGACCGGATACGGGATTAAAATTGTCTGATTCGAAATCTCCGACTGACCGAAGGTGTCGATCCGCATCTTGAACACGCCGATGATCTCGAACGGTATCCCAGACACCGTGATGCTCTTTCCCACCGCCGCATCCGCGGAGCCGTACATCTCTTTGGCAAATGGCTCCACCATTACGGCCACTTTAGAGTGCTGTGCCGCATCTTCATCGTCGAAGAACCGCCCGGACATCACCTCCAGGTTCCTGATGATGAGATATTGGGGCGATACCCCAAGCAGCATAGTATCCTTCGTCAGGCCCTGGCCGACACTGATGGAGTCATGAAACTCCAGCATCGGTGAAGAGGCGACGATTCCCGGCACCTGTTCCCTGACCGCAGACTCATCCTCCCGGGTCATCAGATCGGGCAAGGTGGTATTGTTTGGGCCCGCGATCGTACCCCCGTTGAACTGCATCTCCACCATGCTTGGGCCAATCGAGGAGAGCAGGCTCAGGGCATACTGCTTTCCCGTAAGGCCCAGCGTCACGACCAGGATGATCGATGCCGATCCGATGATCATGCCCAGCATTGTCAGCAGAAACCGGACCTTGCTCATGCGAAAACTGTCGACGGCGAGACGCACAACCTCGCTGAAGACCATCGTGGAGCGCGCGCTTGCCAACGTACGCTCGAAGGATCCAGGTCTGTGGGCGGCGGTCATAGTCGCAGAAGTTTAGACGCCTCTCAGTGTCGCTGCGCTGCAAAGCTTGCATCGGCATTTCGCAAGCCCCGTATCGGCAAAGGCACACAGCCGGAGCCCGCAAACCGGTCGGCAGACCTCCTACACTGCCCTCTCACCCCGTGACGGCAGAACCCGATACACTCACTTACACGAACGGATTCTTCGCTTATGGCCGTCTCCCTGAATCTCGCTCTCGCCTCCTGCGCCATACTTGGCTTCCGCCACGGCTTCGATTACGACCACATCGCAGCCATTGCCGACATCACGGGCGTGCAGTCCCGCGCCTCCATCGCCATGCGTCTCGGACTGCTCTACGCTCTTGGCCACGCCGCTACGGTAGCCGCCCTGGGCTGTGCCGTCATCTTCCTGCAACTCTCCCTGCCACACTCCGCCGATCGCTGGGCCGAGCGACTCGTAGGTCTCACCCTAATCATCCTGGCCGGCTTCGTTCTTACCCGTCTGCTGCGTTTCAAGGACCAAGACAAGAAGCACGACCATGGCCACTCCAGCAGCCGTGCCATGCTCATGATCGCCGCTTTCCACTGGCTGCGCTTCCGCGTTCGCCACCACCTGACAGGCCAGCCCATCCACCTGCCTGAACCGCAGCAGATCAACGCTCCGATAGCCATTGGCATCGGCGCCCTGCATGGTCTCGGCGCTGAGACGCCCAGCCAACTCGCCCTCTTCCTGCTCGCCGCCAACCTTGGCGGCAGCGGCAAAGGCCTCCTCGGGCTCGCCTTCTTCCTCGCCGGCCTGCTCAGCATGAATACGCTGATGACCGCCTCGGCGACCGGTCTCTTTCGCATCGGGAACGGACATCCAGCTTGGCTGCGCGTACTCACCGGCCTCACAGCCGTCTACAGCTTGAGCATGGGAATCGTCTTCTTCTTCGGACTTGCAGATCTCCTGCCCAACATCTCCGGATGAGCCCGCCTTCCCACGGCAACGTTGCTCTCAACTCAACGCTGCAGACGGCTTATGAGCGCCGGGGCAAAACTAGGCCACAGTGCGCCGCGTGAGCGGCGTTCTGCGGCGGAGTAAGAAGTAGGCCACCCGCCGGATTTTGATTTCGTGAGCTGTTGCCTTGATGGCGTGGTTCATGGGACACCGGAGGGATGTTCCAGGTGGAGATATACGGGAGTGTACGTCGTGCGGTTGGTGTTGAGGGGCGGAGTCAGCGAGCGGTAGCCAGGGAGTTGGGCTGTCGCGAGAGACGGTACGGAAGATGTTGCAGTATGCGGTACCGCCAGGCTAGCAGCGGCAGCAGCCGATCAGGCGGCCCAAGCTGGGTCCGTGGCTGGGCGTGATCGACGCCATTCTCAGCGACACAAGCAGAGGCCAGTCAAGCAGCGGCACACGACCAAGCGTATCTTCGACCGGCTGAAGGAAGAGCATCAGTTCACCGGCGGCTATACCATCGTGAAGGACTATGTGCGCGGCGAACAACTGCGCACCCGGGAGATGTTTGTGCCCCTGACGCATCCGCCGGGGGAGGCGCAGGCGGACTTCGGCGAAGCCGTAGTCGTGATCGCTGGCGTTGAGCAGAAGGCACACTATCTGGCGATGGACTGCCGCACTCGAATGATTGCTTCGTCGTGGCGTTTCCAGCCGAGACGACCGAGGCGTTCCTCGAAGGCCATGTGCGGGCCTTTGGTCTGCCCGGCACTTTTTGTACCAGTTGAGAAGCGATAAAACTGG
>CAXTPY010000069.1:0-10819 GCA_964246195.1 uncultured Acidobacteriaceae bacterium
CCCCCGCCCCGATCGCCGCCGCGATGGTCGCCCCCCCCACGCAAGTCACCGTAGCGGTCCGCAAACCCGCCAGGATTACGCTGGCGGCTAGCGGCAATTCCACCTTCCAGAGCCTCTGCCAATCGGTCATTCCCAGCGCCTTCGCCACATCGATGAGCCCCGCATCCACGCTATCGATGCCAACGTAAGTGTTCCTCAAGATAGGCAGTAAAGCGTAGCCAGTCAACGAGATAACAGCTAGGCGCGCAGCGTTTTCGCCAAGCCAGGGCACCGGCAGAAGAAGCCCGAAAAGCGCCAGGCTGGGCACCGTCTGCACCACGTTGGCGAAGCCGATCACCGGCCGCGCCAGCCCACGCCGCCGCGTCAAAAGCACCCCCAAAGGCAGTCCTATGCCCGCGGCCAGCACCATCGCGCTGACCGTAAGCCATAGATGCTCAAGGGTTAAGCGGGCGATCTCGAAACCGTGCTCGACTAGGAACGCCTTCAACTCGCAACCGTCCGATGCACCGCGCCCACATACGCCTGGACATAAGCGTTTTCCGAGCTTAGAACCTCGCCGGCCTTGAGCTCCGCGACCACCTCTCCGGCGTCCATAAACACAATGTATTGAGCGAGATAGAGTGCCTCGTCGAGGTCGTGGGTCACCAGCAGAACGGTCTTCCCGACACGCTCCAGAAGCCCGCGAACCATGGTCTGCATCTCCGCGCGCGTGATCGGGTCGAGGGCGCCAAATGGTTCATCCATAAGGAGAACCGCGGGATCGGCAGCCAAAGCCCGGGCCAGTCCTACTCTCTGGCGCTGGCCGCCGGAGAGTTGCCAAGGATAGCGCCCACGCAGCTCCGCGAAGTCGAGTCCCACCAGACCCATCACCTCCTCCGTACGCGCGGCGATGGACGCGGGCGTTTTGCGGGCCAATTCCAGGGCCAAGCCAGCGTTCCGTTCCACTGTCATATGAGGGAAAAGACCAGTCTCTTGAATGACATAGCCGATCTCGCGGCGCAGCGCAACAAGGTCCCACAAGCTGGTAAAACGTCCCGCAAAGGCCACCTTTCCGGCGGTGGGCGTAATCAGCCCATTCACCGTGCGCAGTAGCGTTGTCTTGCCGGACCCGCTTCGCCCGAGCAGCGCCGTGGTGCTACCCGGCGCGACGCGCAGCGACACGCGCCGCAGCAGCTCTCGTCCAGCCGCCCCGTTCCGGCCCGGCGGCAGCGTGTAGCTCACCTGAGCGAACTCTACGCCGGCCGCTTCCACTCTCGTTGTACCCCTAGGCCTGCGTCTGCGACTCTGTGCCGTGTTCGGGCGCGGGCTCGACGGGAGCGCCCTCCGCCGGAGTGCCGGGAGGGCCCTCGGGGCCTCCGTGCCCTTTGACGCGCACCACGGTGATTTTTTCAAAGCCTTCCTTGAAGGTTGGAGGCTTCAGGCGCTCGGCCATCTTAAGCATGACTTCGTCCGTGACCACACGCTCGCGCTTGGAGTTGCGCTCCATGCAGACGGCCAGAGGGACATCGAAGAAGACCGCCTGCACCTCGTAGCCGAAGCTTTTGGCCATCTTGATCCATTGGCGGCGCTCGTGCGGACTGAGGTTCGTGGCATCCACATAGTTCCAGGGCATCTTGGCGATCAGGCGCGCGCGCAGAAGACTGCGCAGGGTAGAGAAGACCAGACCCTGATAGCGCTGTTCGGTGATGTCGTCGAAGAGGAGGGTGCGCAGCAGGTCGCTCGAGAGCGGGGTGACGCCGCGGCGCTTGTACCAGGTGGTCTTGCCCGATCCGGGAAGCCCAATGGCCAAGACGACGTATCCTTTGGGAGACTTGGCAGGGACAGCTTCCGCGGGGGGCGTTCCGAGCGACTCGGGCTGGGTCTCCTCTACGATCCTGCGCTCGGGTTCGGCCGCTGGGGCTGGGCCTGGGGGCTCCGCCGCGCGTCGTGGGGGCTCAAACGATGACGGCGCGGGCAAGACGGGCTGTTCGACAGCGCGGAGCGGCTCGGGATAGTCCGGCCGCAAGGGAGCAAGCTGGTTGGCAGGAAGCTCCTGCCCGATCTTCCCCGTGGATTCCGACTCGTTCGGTCCACGTCTAGAACGTCTTCTCATTTTTTCCCTGATCTTGTCTCTGAGCCATTCTCTGATTCAGCCAGGGCGCGTCGCGCCTACGTCGCTTGTAACACAGCGGGGGCGACCGGGCAAACGATCCGCACCCGGAGAAACAACCCCGGGTGCTGTCCGGCGCCGGAGATTGGTCACGTCTGGCTGCCAGGCCCTTTAAGTGCCCTATCCCTTACAATCGAGGGACACGCTGAGAAATCTTCACAGGAGCAAACGTCCTCATGGCAGTCAAGGTAGGCATCAACGGATTCGGCCGCATCGGCCGGAACGTCTTCCGCACCGCACTCGGCAACCCCGACATCGAATTCGTGGCCGTCAACGACCTCACAACACCCGCCACGCTGGCGCACCTGCTGAAGTACGACTCGATCCTGGGCAACCTAAAGCAGGAGATCACGCATGGCGCAGACTTCATCGCGGTCGACGGCAAGCAGATCAAGGTCTTTGCCGAGCGCGATCCGGCTAAGCTGGACTGGGCCTCGGTCGGGGCGCAGGTGGTGGTCGAATCGACCGGATTCTTTACCGATGCGACTAAGGCGAAGGCCCACCTCGGCACGACGGTGAAGAAGGTGATCATCTCCGCGCCGGCGACGAATGAGGACATCACGCTGGTGCTGGGAGTGAACGACGACAAGTACGAGGCCGCCAAGCACAACGTGCTCTCGAACGCGAGCTGCACGACGAACTGCCTGGCTCCGGTGGTCAAGGTGCTGAACGATACGTTCGGCATCGCGTCGGGCATTATGACGACCATCCACAGCTACACGAACGACCAGGTGATTCTGGACACGCCGCACAAGGATCTGCGCCGCGCCCGGGCCGCGGCGCTGAGCATGATTCCGAGCTCGACGGGGGCGGCCAAAGCGTTAAAGCTGGTGGTGCCGGAGATGGCGGGCAAGCTGGACGGCTTTGCGATCCGCGTGCCTACGCCGAATGTGTCGGTCGTCGATCTTACCTTCGTGGCGGAGAAGCCGATTACGGAGGCGAGCATCAATGCGGCGATCAAGGCGGCGGCGGAGGGCGAGCTGAAGGGCATATTGGGCTACACGGAAGAGGAGCTGGTTTCGTCGGACTTCAAGGGCAACCCGCTCTCGAGCATCTTCGACTCGAAGCTCACGAAGGTGGTGGGCAATACGGGCAAGGTGATCAGCTGGTATGACAACGAGTGGGGCTACTCCAACCGGGTAAAGGATCTGATCCTGTTTCTGGTCGCCAAGGGCCTGTAGTCTTGCTGCGCCTGGGTCGGCGAATACGCGCAGACCCAGGCGGCAAGTCCAGAGGGCGATGCGTCTAGAAAACAGCGGGTCCGGAACACGGCGCGGGGCGGAGCTTCGACGTCATGTGTATTTTTTATTTTCCAGGCGGCGCGCGGCGAACTCGGCGGGGGTAGGAATGCGCTCGAGGCCGCGCCCTGCGAACATCTCCGCGAAGAGGTGCTGCATTTCGGCTTGCACCAGCCCGTTGGTGGCGAGTACCTCGCGACTGTCGAGGGTAAAGCGGCTTCCGTTGAAGTGGGTGACGCGGCCGCCCGCCTCCTCGACGAGCAGGTACCCGGCGGAGGTGTCCCAGGGGTTGAGGTTGAACTCCCAGTAACCATCGAGTCGCCCGCACGCCACATAGGCGAGGTCGAGGGCCGCTGAGCCCGCGCGGCGCACGCCGTGGGAGCGGAGCGTGATCTCCTGGTAGAGGTGGACGTTGGGACTTTTGTGCCGCTTCTGGCTGGGGAAGCCGGTCGCGGTGAGCGCCTCCTGGAGCGTCCGGGTGCCGGAGACGTGAATGCGGCGCCCGTTCAGCCAGGCTCCGCAGCCACGCTCGACCGAAAACATCTCGTCGCGAAGAGGGTCGTAGATGACACCAGCGACCATCTCGCCGTCGTTCTCCGCGGCCAGTCCGGGGGCTCTTCGCTCGAGGCCGAGCACCACGCAAAAGACGGGGAAGCCGTGCGCGAAGTTGGTGGTGCCGTCGAGGGGATCGACGTACCATCTGTACTCCTGCGCGAGGCCCTGGCGTGTGCCCTCTTCGCCATAGATGCCGTGGTGGGGAAATGCCTGCTGCAGGCGGGAGACGAGGAGCGCCTCGCTGGCGCGGTCGGCCTCGGTCACGAGATCCACATCGCCCTTGTACTCGGTGGCGACGCCACGCTCGTAGAAGCCGCGCAGCAGCGCACCGGCCTCCCGCGCCATACCCTCAGCCGCACCAGCGAAGACAAAGGAATCCACGCCAACACCTCCTCTAGTAGACTAACGCGTTGTGCCGTAGTAGCCGGTGCGATAGCGGAGTTTGTACTTCTGCCGCAGCGCGGGGTCCTTCATCCGTACGGCGATGGCGCGGTAGCCGCCGGGGTGAGCGTCGGCTTCGCGCGCGGTCTGTTCGGGAGCGTAGTAGCCGAGCACATACTGGGTGCGGAGGTCGTCGGAGATCTTGGCGAAGGCGGGCTCGAGTTGCTTGGGATCCTCGGCGTAGTAGTACTTGCCTCCAGTGTCCGCAGCCATCTGGATGAGGGCATGCTCGCCGCCCTCGTTGCGGCCGGCGTCGGCGAGCACAGGCACGACGATGATGGAGTAGACCATGGCGGCGGCGCGCTGGGCCTGCTCGAGGGCCTGCCCGTACCGCACGCCGTTCACGGTGTCGCCGCCGTCGGTGATCATGACCATGACGCGGCGCCGGCCATCGTCCGCGCGGGTCGCAGCGAGCTGCTGCGCGGCGAGATAGATGGCGTTGAAGACGGCGGTGGCATCGCCGCGGCGAAGTTCTCCGAGGCCCGCATCGATCTTTTTGGGGTCGTTGGTGAAAGGGACCACCTCGCGCACGTGGTCGGCGAATTCGAGCAGATCGAGTTCATCCTGGGAGCGCAGAAGGGCCTTGACGAAGTGCTTGGCGGCGTTCTTCTCGAGGTTCTCCTCGCGCATGACGCTGCCGCTGGTGTCGATGGCGAGAACGATGGACAGGGGGGTGGAGGAGTCGCGCTCGAAGAAGGCTATCGTCTGCGGGAGGTTATCTTCGAGGATCTCAAAGTCCTCGCGGGTGAGGCCCCCGACGGGGGCTCCGGCGGCGTCCTCGACGTTGACGGCGACGTCGACGAGGCGGGACTGTACGTGGATGACGGGAACCTGGCCGCTGTTTTCGGCCTGGGACTGGTTGGCCGGGGACTGGGCGGCCTGGGACGGGGGCTTCCTGCGTTCGACGGGGGCCTGCGCTATCGCTGCCGCGAGCAAGACTGTTCCGAGCAGACTGAACACGCCTCCGTTCACCGCGGCTCCTGCTCTCTTTGGAGCTCGGGAGCTTGTTGGGTCGGAGGCGAGGCATCGGGCTGCAGCGCATCGGGGAAGGGCTCGCCGTCGGCCCACACGGCTCCATCCAGGAACTGTTCCTTCTTCCAGATCGGCACAGTTTTCTTGAGTGTATCGATAATCCAGCGGCAGGCCTCGAAGGCGGCGCCGCGATGCGCCGAGGCGACGACGACCAGGACGCTGGTCTCTCCGACGAGCAGGCGGCCGAGCCGATGGACGATGGCTATATCGCGGACGTGGAACTGGGCGATGGCTTGGCGCGCCAGCGCGCGCATCTGTTCGAGGGCCATCTCACGGTAGGCTTCGTAGTCCAGATGCAGGGTGCGGCGCCCGCGCGTGTTGTCGCGAACGATGCCATCGAAGACGCAGACGGCGCCATCCTGGCCCTGTTTGATGGCGGCGACGATGGAGGCGGCGGGGATCTCGTCTTCGGTGATTTCAACGTGCATGCACACCCTCCGGACGCCCACCGCTGACGGGTGGAAGCAGCGCCATCTCATCTCCTTCATGCAGCACGGTTGCCGCCGGCGCGTAGACGCGATTGACAGCGATGGCAAGCGAGCGCAGCGGTCTGCTCTCGTTGGACGTTCGTTCCCATAAAAGGCTGAGGGCCTGGCCCGCGGTCAGAGCTTCAGGCAGCTCGACGGTCTGCTCGCTGGCGCGGAAGATATCCTTCAAGACCCCGAAGTAGAGCACCTTGATGCGCATAAGGTTTAAGGATACAACCGCATGGCTCGCAAGACATAAGCAGCACCACGCCGCCATCCCTGCCGGGGTGTGGATGCAGAGGCAAGGGCGAAGGGAGGACGCCAGCTACAGGATCTGCTTGCCCCATCCAAGCCGTACGCGAACCAGGCTTCGCTGGATTGCGTCTCACTATGGAAGAGGATCATGCCGTGAGCCTAGCATCGCGAGCAAAGAGCCAGAGGAGGTAAACGATGCGCAGCGCAAACTTCGGACCCACAGGAACCTTGCCCTTCCGCAGACTATTGTTGCTCTCTCTTGGCGTGTCCCTGGTCTCGTGCGCGCACGGCCAGACCGGTTCTCCGGCAGCTTCGATCGAGGCTTTGCCCGCCGGCATCACGCTGCCTGTGCAGCTCAGCCGCGAACTCAAGGCCGGACACATTCAACCCGGCACTACGTTCCTCGCCACCACCACGCAGCGCGTCCCGATAGCTCCCGATAGATACCTCAGGCGCGGGGTACAGGTGGAGGGCCGCGTCATCGCATCGTCTGCCCACGGAGGGCGCGATACGGGTGCTTCGACGCTTACACTTCGTTTCACCGCGCTCCGGCTGGGATCGCAGACCCTTCCGATCTCCGCCAGGACGCTCGCCATCGCCAACTTCGTTCAGGTGCTGGATGCTTCCGTGATCGCGACCGGCTCGACCGACCGGGGCAACCCCGAGCCTTCAGGCTGGACCACCAACCAGGTCGGCGGAGACCAGGTCTACCGCTCCAACTGGAAGGGCGACGTTTATTCGAGCTACAGCCACAAGGTGGGATTCGCCGACTATCACGGGGTCTACGCGCTGCCCGCGGATAACGGATTGCCGCCCAGGGCTCTTGGAGTCTTCTCGAGCAACAGCGCGGGACTGTATGGCTTTCGCGGCTCGGTCAGCTTCTCTTCGAAGGATCGCGATACCACCTTGAGCGACTCTACGCAGACGGTGCGCCTGCGCAAAGGAGACGACCTCCTGCTCGAAGTGCTTGGCTCGCCCGCGGGGAAGTGACTCCTCACTTTACCTGCAGCACCACCAGAGTCTCGTCGTCGAAATGCTCCGTGCCGCCCTGAAAGGACGAGACGGCGAGCAGTATTCTGTCGATGGCAGCATGTGCGCTCGGGTCCACAGGGCCCTCGAGAAGCGCCGCGAGCCGGTCTGTTCCGAACATGTCGCCCGCAGGATTCTCTGCGTCCACGATGCCGTCGGAGAAGAAGACGATGAGGTCTCCAGGCTGGGTGGAGAGCGTGAATTCTTCGTAGCTCACTCCGGGGAAGAGGCCCAGCGGAAAGCCCTCTGCCTGGATCGTGGTCACCTCCACCTTGCCTCCGGAACGGCAGACGAAGAGAGGCTGCACGGAACCGGCGTTGGCCAGCTGCAGCGCGCGTTCGCTGTCGTTCCAGACTGCCACTATCATGGTTACATATTGGCTATCGAGCTTGCGCTCCTGGAGCTGGTCGTTGAGCGCCTTCAGCAGTTGAGCCGGAGCCATGCGCTGGGCGGCGAGCGAACGCAGGATTCCACTCACCAGCGCGGCGTAGAGTGCTGCTGGCGCAGCCTTTCCGCTCACGTCGCCGAGCGCCAGCGCGGTGCGGCCCGGACCATAGTCCAGAAAGTCGTAGATGTCGCCTCCGATCGACCGCGCCGGTAGAAAACGAGCGGCGATCTCGGCGCGCTGGGGCTGCGGCGGCGATGGAGGAAGCAGCCTCATCTGCACCTCGCGGGCCATCTCCAGCTCCCGTTCCATCCTCTGCTCTTCTTCGTGTATGCGCTGGTAGAGCCGCGCGTTGGCGATAGAGATGGCAATCTGCGCGGCCAGCGTCGAGAGCGTCTTCTGGTGATCCTCGTTGTAGTAGTTAACCCGCGTATGCTCCAGGTCCACCACGCCGATCACCTTACCCTTGTAGAGCAGAGGCACCGAGAGCTCGGACCTCGTCTCCGAGTTCTCCGCGACGTAGCGCGAATCCTTGCGCACGTCCGGAGCTAGCACGGGGGCGCGCTGCTCCGCCGCCGTCCCGATCAGCCCCTGCCCCAGCGTCACCGTGCGGAATCGCGTGACGCGTTCGCCATAGCGCGACGAGAAGCGATGTTCGAACTGCTCCGCCTTTTCATTCCATAGCAGAATGGTGAACATCTGGAAGTCGATCACCTTCTTCAGCAAATACCCGATTCGCTCCAGCAAATCGTCCAGGTCGAGGATGCTCGTAATCTCTCGCGAGATGTCGTTCAGTACGCTCAGCGTCTGCGCCTGCCGCGCCACCCGCGTATAGAGCCGGGCATTCTCGATCGCTACAGCCATGCGCGAAGCCACCAGTTCCAGCAGCCGGCGATGCTCTTGGGTGAAGTATCCGGGCACCAGCGATTGGATGTCCACCACGCCGATCACCTTGTTCTTGACGTAGAGGGGGACGGCCAACTCGGAGCGCACCTCCGGGTTGGCGTCGATGTAGTTGTCTATCGAACGCACATCCTCCACCAGCAGCGACCTGCACTCGAGAGCGGCCTGCCCCACGATGCCGCGTCCCAGCTTGATGCGCATCCGTTCGATCTCCGGCGTGTGCCCCGTCTGGAAGCGCATCCGAAGGTCTTGCGCCCGGTCGTTGATCAAGAGGATCGCAAAAATCCTGTAGTCGATGACCACACGCACCAGGTCGGCCACGCGATGCATTAGCGTATTCAGGTCGAGCGTGGTGTTCAGCGCATCGGCGAGCCGCAGCAGAAAGTCCACCTGCAGGGGCTCCACGCGTATGTTCGGGGCGGACGCCAGTAGCGCCGGAGCGGCGTTCGAAGGCCTGTAATCGCCTTCGAAGTACAGCGCAGCCTCCTCCGCCGCAACTTGGTCCTTGTCACGTTCGGCAGGCACAGGTTCGCGCAATGGGTCGGAGAGCGGCATGCAAGAAGCCGATGATACTACCTGGCGCAGCCCTCGGCGGAGGCGCACTACATAGACGGGGACGTCTGAGCGTCTGCACAGAGCGAGAAGGGATTTATCGCTCTCTTTCCGTTCACGTTTTCGAACCAGCAGACGGACGAGGTCCGCGTGCTCGTAGGAAGCTACCGAGAGAAGTTACTTTTACGGTCGGACTTTACAACTGCTCTTAGGCTCGTCCCCGGTAGGTGTCTCCTTAAGTATTTGTTTGCCAACCCTGCCTATACGTTGCGTTGCTGATCCAGCATTCTGCATAGTGGAGGAATGATTGGGACGAACTTGATCTTTACCAATGCAGCCATCGGAATTGGCGGACGAGCAGCCGGCACGATCATACGGGAGTCTTCCTGAAGAAGGTTACGACGAATGTACCTGGGAACGGAACACCTTAGAAATGAGCTCGCATAAATGTCCTCGTCAGGATTGAGTAGCTAAAGTCTGGCTTGGGCGAGATAGAACGATAGATTCACAGTTTCAGGTAGACACTTCGCTGTCGTGATGAGATTTTGCCGCCTCAATGCGCCGATTGATAAGTCGCTACCCAGATCGCCGCTGAGGTCAGAGCGGATTAGTTGCTTGCCCGCTTGGCGTGCTGGCTACCCTACGCAGGCGGGGGCGGCGAGATCCTGTAGCGCGGTTGCAGAGAATGCGGCGGAGGCGTGGGCGCGCTTCTCGAAGAATGCCTCCACCGCGTCGAGGACAGCGGAGCCGTTCTTCGCATCGAAGATCTGTTTGCGGAGGTGGTTGCCGTTCGGTATGCCATGAGTGAACCAACTTGCGAATTGCTTCATCTTGCCCGCGGCGTCGCGATGCCGCTGTTGCCGGGCAAGCTGCCCAGCCTCGGTGAGCGCGGCCGCGCGGTCGGCTTCCGCGGCCTCCTCGACGGCGATCTCGTCGACCAGCATCTGGAAATATGTGCGGATCATGCGGTAGCGATCTTGTTCGGTCGGATGATCGTACAGGCCTATGCCGGTGGCTTCCTTGGTGGCGGTATACTGGGCGATCTGGCGGAAGATCCACGGATTGGCGGGGGCGGCGCGGCCGATCATGACTGCGTCGCAGTGGGTCTGTTCGACCATCGCCGCGGCATCTTCGGGAGTGCGAATGTCTCCATTGCCTATTACGGGGATGCTTACGGCATCTTTGCAGGCCGCGATGTACTCCCAGCGCGCCTGGCCGGTGTAGCCGTCCTCGCGGGTGCGTGCGTGGAGGGCGATGGCGTCTAGGCCGCAGTCCTCAGCGAGCCGGGCGAGTTCGACGCAGACGATGTGGCGATCGTTCCAGCCCATGCGGAACTTGACGGTGAAGGGAATGGAGACGGCCGCGCGGACGGCCTTGAAGATGATCTCGATCAGCGGAAGATCGCGGAGCAGGCCCGAACCTCCGTTGCAGGCGACGACACGCTTGGCAGGGCAGCCAAGGTTCAGGTCGACAAGGTCGAATCCAGCGTCCTCAACGATGCGGGCGGAGTCGGCCAGGGTGTCGGGATTGGATCCGAAGAGCTGGGCGGAGATGGGGTGCTCGTCTTCGTAGTAGGTGAGGTACCGCTTGCGCTTGGCCTCGCGCATGCGGGAGAGCCCGTCCGCGGAGGTGAACTCGGTCATGATGAGGCCGCAGCCGGAGTGCTGGTTGGAGGTCTTGAGGGTGACGTCTTCGCTGCGGCTCTCCGGCGTGAAGAGGCTGGCGTTCTTGATGAAGCGGCGAAAGACGGTATCTGTGACGCCTGCCATGGGAGCGAGGATGGTGGCGGGGGCGACGCGTACGGGGCCAATGG
>CAXTPY010000070.1:0-10708 GCA_964246195.1 uncultured Acidobacteriaceae bacterium
ATCAGGAGACCGGTCTTGCCGGAGCCGGCGGGGGCTTCGATGATGAAGGACCGCGGGGGGGCGAGGGGGGCCTCGCGTGCTTCGGCGTGGGGCATGTCGTGTTCGGAGGGGGTGGGGTGGGGCTCCTCTGCCGGCCGGGGAGGTACGAGGAAGAGACTAGTCATAGATGGTTTCGTGGAAGGGTTGCTCGTCTTCCTCCAGGGCGAGGGGGTCGAGACGGCAGAGGAGGCGCTGGCTGCAGCGTTCGCAGGTGGCGGGGAACTGTTTGGGGCTTGTGCTGGCCTCACCCCGGTAGAAGGCGTCGGCGAGCTCGGCGAGGATGGCGTGCCAGGAGTTCATCTGGGCGTGGAATTCTTCGGGAGAGAGCAAAACGCGTTTATCAAGTAGAGCGGGAGCGCTGGCTATGCCGGTGAGTCGTGCTTCCTTGCCGGCGCGGACGTGGGCGAAGGCTAGGCCTGCTAGGGATTCGAGCTCGGAGGCGATAGCGTAGAGGGGGAGCTGGGGAGCGTCGGGCCGGTCGCCGTACCACTGCGCGCTATTGGCCTGGCCTGTCTTGTAGTCGATGAGGAGGAGGGTGTCGGCTACCAGGTCGAGGCGGTCCAGGCGCACGTCCAGGAGGAGAGGTCCGCAGGTGGCGCGGAGATTTTTCTCGTGCTCGACGATTTCAAAGGGAGAGCGTTCGAGCTCGACCTCGAGCCAGCGGCGGAGGAGAGAGGTGAGGCGATCGCGCTGGGAGTCGAGGTAGGCGATCTCCCATGAGGTTGCGGCCGTGCGGCGGCCGTTTTCGAGGGCGTGCTCGATGCTCTCTTGGAGCAGCGACTCGCGCTCTTCGGTGGTCATTGTCTTGAGCGCGCGTTGCGAGCGGGCGTGCTTCCAGAAGAGTTCGAGCGCTTTGTGGACGAGGGAGCCGCGTTCGCCGGCGTCGAGGCCCAGGCTGGCGCTGCGCGGTTCGGTGGAGGCGAGGCGGAGTTCGGCGAAGGCACGGAAGCCGCAGGCGGCTTGAAGCTCGAGTACACGCGCGCCGCCCTGGACGTGCGGACCGGGAGGGGGAATGGGCTCGGAGTCGAGGACGGTTTCCAGGGCGACGGGCGCGCGCGCGGGTTCGGGTGGCAGGAACGCCTCTGTCGACTGCTCGGAGGCGATGAGATGGCGGAGGAGAGCGGAGGGTCGCTGAGGGCCTTCGGCGCCCTCGCGCACATAGCTGAAGATGGCGTTCGGGGTAGAGGTTGAGAGTCTCGATGTTACCCTGGCGGCAAACGCGAGGTCGCGCTCCTTGTCGGCCCCGGGGAGGCCAAGTCTTTGTTGCAGGCTGCGGGGCAGGAGAGGATTCGTGCCGACGACGGGAGGCCATGCGAGGTCCGTGCAACCGAGAGACCAGATGGCATCGAAGGTGCTGCCGGCGGCCTCCAGGGGCTCCATGATTTGCACTGACGCCTGGGCGGATTCAGGCGCGAAGGTGGTCTCCTGAACGATGCGTTCGAGCGAACGCAGGGCCTGGCTGAGGGAGATGCGTTCTCCACGAAAGGACAAGGTGGAGAGTTGATCGAGAGCACTGTCCCCTTTGCGGCGTAGCTGAACGTCGAGCGTTGTCTCTTGTTCGGGCGAGTTCCAGCCGGCGGCGGTGAGGTACTCGCGGAAGAGTTCGGCCCAGAGATCGGGTGTCTTATGGGAGGGTGAGGCGAAGTGCTTTTGTTGGAGGAGGCGCATGTCGCGCAGGCGGGCGCGGAGCGCAGGGAGGATGTATTTTGCGGCACGGCGGCCGGAGAGCAGTTCGTGCAGCTCCTCGAGCGTCCACTCGGGGGTGAGGCGGGGAAGCCGGCGGAAGAGGTTGGCGTCGAAGGTGGCGCGGGTGCTGAGCTCGGCGGAACGTGGGGCGAAGTGCGGGGAGAGGAGTAGCGCGGTCACGTTTTCGCGGGGCAGAGGCGCGGCTGTCCAACGGAGCAGGTCCAGTGCGGTGGAGATGGGCGGCGCTTGGGAGAGAGGTTTGCCCAGGGAGAACTCAAATTGCGGAGGCGCATGGTGCCGGGCGTGGTGCGGAGGGAAGGCCAGCACGCGATGGAAGGTATGTTCGATCTCCCAGCGGCGTTCACTCAGCGCGGGTGCGATGATGGCGATTCGGGCCAGGGGATTTTCTTCAAGAAGGTTGCGGGCCCATCGCGCGGCGGCGGAGAGTTCGTCGTTAGGATCCTTCGCGTAGAGAGCTCTTGCCTGTGCTGTTGTGGTCGCGGGGACTTCCTCGACGAAGCTGGTTCCAAGTTCGCGGCTGGTGGCGAGCAGGCACTCCTGGATGGGCGTGAAGGAGTCGAAGCCGAGCAGGTGGACGGTGGCGGGCAGCGCGAGGTGGCCGGCATGGAGAGCGCTGATGAGGCGCGATTCGAGCCGCGCCTGGGGAAGGGATTCGGTGGAACGGCAGAGACGATCGAACTCGACAGCCCAGCGCCGGAAGGAGCGCGCGTCGGAGCCGGCCGGGCCGCGGTGGAGCTCCTCTTCCGCGTGGAACGCGCAGGTGAGGCGTAGAGCTTCAGAGGCGAGGCTGGCGAGGGAGTCGAGCGAGCGGAGGGTCTGGAGCGAGGTGTCGGCGCGGAGGGCGCAGAGCCAGAGGTCATGCTCCTGGGCACGATTGAGCAGGAGCTCGGTGGCGTGGCCGGAGAGGAGCAGCTGGCGCCACAGAGAGCCGGTCCACGCGTTCCAGGAGAGCACCTGCGCCGGCTGCCAGGAGGCGCGTCCGGCGGCGTGCTGCGACTGGTCGAAGGCTTGCTGGAGGAGGCGCGCGGCGCGCTCGTTTCCGGTGACTACCGAGGCTCCTTCCTGCAGTGCGGAGAGCAGGCTATGGGGAGGAGCCATTCGCTGATCCATACCTTGGTTATACGCCTGGAGCCGGTGTTGGAAGGGTTTGGAGAGGCTTGGGCGATGGTGGAAAAAGACTGAGGAAGAGCAGGGAAGCTGCGGCTAACGCGGGGAGGGTGAGAGCGGCTCGCAGGGAGTGGGTCTGGGTGGACAAGACGCCCATCATCGAGGGAAGGGCGGCGGCTCCGAGGCCGGAAACGGCGATGATCCAACCGGCCTGCGCGGTCTTCGGGCGTGTGGACATGAGGAGGGAGAAGGTTGTGGGAAAGAATGGGGCCAAGGAGAGGCCGAGCAGGCTGGAAAGCAGGGCGATGGCGGGGGCGGTGTGGGCCGCGGTGAGTGCAATCAGGAGGGCGAAGGTGAAGGCGAGGGCGACCTGTTGAACGCGGCGTTCGGCGAAGCGGAGGAGCAGAAGACTGGAGAGGATGCGGCCCGCGGTGAGGGAGAGCCAAAGGATTGCGGTGGCGTACTGGCTGAAGGTTGCGGAGCTTCCGCTATAGCGAAGGGCGAAGGTGGTGAGCCAGCCTCCGAGGCACGTCTCCAGGCCGCCGTAGAGGATGAGGAGGAGGCAGAAGTAGAGGAAGATGTTCCTGGCCAGAGTGACCGTACCGGATGCTGGCTGGGCTGCGGGCGGGCTGGAGGGTGCCGCGGAGGATGGAAGCTTAGGGTCGACAAGAAGCTCGATCACGAGCCAGAGAGCGCCCAGGGCAAAGCAGCCGGCGAAGGCCTGCAGGAGCGCGGGCAAGGCGAAGTAGCGGAGCAGGCGTGCCGCAAGCAGCGCGGAGAGGACGGCACCGAAGCTGAAGGAGAAGTTGAGGCGGGAGAGCGCAGACCCGCGGTGTTCGCTGAACCTTTGGCCGGCGAGGATGTTGGTTGCCGTGATGATTTGGCCGATACCGTAGCCGCCGAGGAAGAGCGCGAGACCGCCGAGGGGAAGCGAGGACGAGAAGGAGAAGGCGGCGAACCCGATGCATCCGCTCAGCATGCCGAGCAAGAGACTGCGTTGGGGCTGCGCTGAACGGTGATGCCGCCGGCGAAGGCGCCGACGAACTTCGCGGCCATCAGGATGCCGCTCTGAGAGTCCTGCATGCGCCATTGATGCGCAAGCCAGGGGAGAATGGGACCGAGCAGGGCGGTTCCGAGCCCGGCGAGCAGGAGGGACCAGTGCATCCAGGCCAGGGAGGGCGCGACGCTGCGCGGGGATTCGGTGGCTGGCGGCATGCTCTCCTGAGGCTCGTTCACAACCATTATGATGGAGGGTCAGGAGTCCTCCTCACGTGCAACGCAGATTGATCTTGGTCTTGATGCTGGCCTCTCTGGTTGGGGGATGCGATTCGCGGAGCCTTGGGCGGGGTAGCGGGGCGGTGGATCAGGCGCAGGCATCCGCGCAGGCGAAGGCGTCCGCGATCAAGGTGTTTCGTGTCCGCGGCAAAGTGGTCGGGACCGAGGGAGCGCGTGTGGTCCTCAACCATCAGGCGGTCCCGGGCTTGATGGATGCGATGACGATGCCGTACGGCGTACGCGATCCGAATGTCTTGAGCGAGCTGCATCCGGGCGATGAGATTACGGCGAAGATTCTGGTGGAGGAGGATGCTGGGGGATTCAGGAATCCTGTGCTGGATGAGATTGTGGTGATCGGGCGCGCCAAGCCGGACTACAGGCCGGCGGTGCAGTATCACGTGCCCCAGGTTGGGGAAAGAGTTCCCAACTTTTCGATGCTGAACGAGAATGGGCGCACGATTCACCTGGATGATTTTCGAGGCAAGGTGGTGCTGCTTACGTTCATCTACACGCGGTGCCCGCTGGCGGATTATTGTCCACGCATGAGCCGGAACTTCGCGGAGGTGGACCAAGCTCTGGCGAAGGACCCGAAGCTATACGCGGAGAGTCACCTGATCAGTGTGAGCTTTGACCCCGGGTATGACACGCCGAAGGTGTTGCGGAGCTATGGAGGGGCGTATACGGGGAAGTACACGCGGGAGAGTTTTGCGCATTGGGATTTTGCGGCGCCGACGGTGAAGGAGATGCCGACGGTGACACAGTTTTTCGATGTCGGCGTGACGCCTGGCGAGGGCCGGTCGTTGACGCACTCGCTCTCGACCGTGTTGATCGGAGAGGACGGCAGAGTGCTGGCGTGGTATCCGACGAACGACTGGAAGCCCGAGGAGGTTGTGGCGCAGATCCGGAAGGCGGCGGGGAGCGGGGTTGGCTAGGGAATCTGGCGTCGCCGCTGTGCGATGATTGAGAGCATAGGCGCGTTCGTCCTGGGGGATGTCTGCGCGACGTTCAAGGAATGTCTCTGCAGGGAGAGTACAAGTGGCAAAGCTTACGATGGTCTTCGGTGTCCTGCTTGTGTGCGTGGGCGTTGCGGGGTTTGTGCTGACCGGCAGTGTGCATCCTACGGCGCTGATTCCGAGTTGGGCGGGATTGTTGTTCGTGGTGTTCGGGTTTCTGGCGAACTCCGCGGAGGCGAAGAGGCGGATGCTCTGGATGCATGTGTCGGTGACGGTGGCTCTGCTGCTCTTTCTGGGTACGGTGAAGTCCGACATCGATGTGATCCGGCTGAGCCGGGGGACGGAGTTTTCGCATCCGGTTGCGATCGAGGAGAAGGCGGCGATGTCGCTGCTTTGTCTTCTGTATGTGCTGCTGTGCGTTCGATCCTTCATCGCGGCGCGGCGGGGTAGGCTTCTGGAGGCCTGAATACGCCCTCATTCGCGGCGAGTTGGCGTAAGCTGAGGGAACGATGTCTTCCTCGTTCGGTCCCTCCAACTTTGGCGGTATGAAGTCCGCGGATCGCCCTTCGCGCGGGACAGGCAGGGCGACGGCTGCCGACCTGACAGCGTCGCGTCCGAAGCCAAAGCTGAAGAAGGTGCTGCCTGAGGTCTGGAAGCTGATGAAGCCGCGGCGCGCGCTGCTGGGCGGAAGCTTTCTGCTGATGATTGTCAACCGCGCCAGTGGCTTGGTGTTGCCGGCATCGACACGCTACTTGATCGACAACGTGATGGGGCGGCACCAGATGCGCCTACTGCCGATGATTGTGGGGATTGTGGTGGCGGCGACTATTCTTCAGGGCGTGACTTCGTTCACCTTGACGCAGCTGCTCTCGAAGGAAGGACAGCGCCTGATCGCCGAGCTGCGCATGAAGGTTCAGTCGCATATTGGACGGCTGCCGATTGGTTTTTACGACAATAATCGGACGGGAACGCTGGTGGCGCGGATCATGACCGACGTCGAAGGCGTACGCAACCTCATCGGGACGGGAGTGGTCGATTTCTTCGGTGGGGTGCTGACGGCGGTCTTCGCGTTCGCGTACCTGATTCATCTGAGTCTGCAGATGACGCTGGTCACGTTTGTGATTCTGCTGCTCTTCGGGTCGATTCTGCAGCGTGCTTTCAAGACGATCCGTCCGATCTTCCGGGAGCGGGCGAAGATCAACGCCGAGGTGACGGGGAGGCTGACGGAGTCGCTGGGCGGCGTGCGCGTGGTGAAGGGGTACCACGCGGAGGAGAGTGAGGCCAACGTCTTCGCGGCAGGCGCGCACCGACTTCTGGACAACGTGATCTCGTCGTTAACGGCGCAGTCGTTCATGAGCCTTGCTTCAACGGCAGTGCTGGGAGTGGTGGGCGCGCTGATCATGTATCTCGGGGCGCACCAGGTGGTGGCAGGGCGTCTGACGACCGGCGGATATGTAACGTACGTGATGTTTCTGGGATTCATGATTGCGCCGATCGTGCAGCTTGTTTCGATCGGCACGCAGCTTACGGAGGCTTTGGCGGGGCTGGACCGGACCAATGAGGTGCTGGCGGAGCGCGAGGAAGACTCGGAGGCTGGCCGGGTCCATTCAACGGCCGGGATGCGCGGGGAGGTGGAGTTCGACGATGTGAGCTTCGCCTACGAAGCCGACAAGCCGGTGCTGCACGGCATCAGCTTCGAATCCCAGCCTGGTACGGTGACGGCCCTGGTGGGATCCTCAGGCTCGGGGAAGTCGACGATCATTTCGCTGATCTGCGGGTTTCATACGGCGAGCTCTGGACGGGTGATTGTGGATGGGGTCGATCTGGCCACGGTGCGCCTGAGCAGCTATCGTCAGCAGCTTGGGGTGGTGTTGCAGGAGACGTTTCTGTTCGATGGCACGATACGGGAGAACATACGGTTCTCGCGCCCGGCGGCGTCGGACGAGCAGTTGATGGAGGCCTGCCGCATAGCGCGCGTGGACGAGTTTGCCGAGAGGTTTCCGGAGCAGTACGAGACGATCGTTGGGGAACGGGGAGTCAAGCTTTCGGGCGGGCAGAGGCAGCGGATCTCGATTGCGCGGGCGATTTTAGCGGACCCTCGGGTGCTGATTCTCGACGAGGCTACGAGTTCGCTCGACTCCGAATCGGAGGCGATGATCCAGAATGGCCTGAGCTACCTGATGCAGGGACGCACGACGTTCGTGATCGCGCACCGTCTTTCGACCATCCGGCGCGCGGATCAGATCCTGGTCGTCGAGCAGGGCAGAGTGGTGGAGCGCGGCACGCATGAGTCGCTGTACGCGTTGGGTGGGCGGTACTACGATCTCTACACGCGGCAGCACGGGCTGGAGTCGAATCTATTTTTAGCGCCCGGCGAGGGCGACAGGCAGGCGGTCGAGGTGACCTCCTAGGGAAGGCCCGGGCGGCGAAGGTCAATCGAGAAAACGGCTGGTGATGCCCTGGTAGGCGTCGATGCGCCGGTCGCGCAGGAAGGGCCAGTTGCGCCGGGTGTCTTCAAGGAGCTTCAGGTCGATCTCGGCGGTGAGGATCTCTTCCTGGTCGTGGCTGGCCTGGGCGAGGACGCGGCCGAAGGGGTCGGCGATGAAGCTGCCACCCCAGAATTCGAGCCCTGAGGCTGGGGTGTGATCGCCAGGACCGCGCATCTCGATGCCATGATGGAGGACGTCTCCGTGCTCGTGGCCCACGCGGTTGACGGCTGCGACGAAGACTCCGTTCGAGATGGCGTGGGCGCGCTGCACGGTCTGCCAGGCGGAGTATTGAGCTTCGCCGTATTCGGCTTTTTCGGATGGATGCCATCCGATGGCGGTGGGATAGAAGAGCGTGCTGGCTCCCATCAGCGAGGTCACGCGGGCGGCCTCGGGATACCACTGGTCCCAGCAGACCAGGGTGCCGATCCGGCCGTGAGAGGAGGACATGGCTTTGAAGCCGAGGTCGCCGGGCGTGAAGTAAAACTTCTCGTAGTAGAGGGGATCGTCGGGGATGTGCATCTTGCGGTAGATCCCGAGGATATTGTCGGGCGCGGAGGCCTGTGGGTCGAGCACGGCAGCGGTGTTGTGATAGAGGCCCGGGGCGCGCCGCTCGAAGAGGCTGGCGATGATGACGACCTTTTCCTCGCGAGCGACGGCGGAGAGACGCTGTGTGGAGGGTCCGGGAATGGACTCGGCGGTGTCGAACAGGGCGTGCTCCTCCCGCTGGCAGAAGTACTGGGCGCGAAAGAGTTCGGGGAGGCAGATGATGTTGGCGCCGGAGCGGGCGGCCTCGCGGACGAGGCTGGCAGCTCTATCCAGGTTCGCGGCGGTATCGGGCGCGCAGGACATCTGGACGAGGGCGATGCGGGTGGATTTGGTATCTGGCATGAAGGTTCCCTAGGTCTTACAAGGGTACGACATGGCAGCTAACTTCAGAAGTGGTGTCCCGGGAGGGTTCTTTCAACTCAGCCTTGAAGGCGGCGAATAAGGCGGTGCAGGGCTTTTTCCCGTCGCGGATATCTGGTAGGTTGGAGTTACTTTACATGCTGCGCCCATTTCTTCGACAATCTACTTCCTCAACAGCTTTGTATCCGACCCCTAACGAGCGGCAGCCGCATACTCAGATCCGAAAAGGAGTTTCATCTTGAGCGAATTCCGTGATTTTCTCGAGCTTTCCTACGCAGAACTCGAAGACATGAACCTGCAGGTGAAGGACTCGCGCAAGCGGCGGGTTGCCGCGGACGTGATTCAGGAAGAGCGCCTGAAGTATCTAACGGATGAGCGCCGGATCAAGGCGGTTACGGTTCTGTTCAGCGATCTCGAAGGCCGTCTGCACATGTTGGACTACGACAAGAAATTTCTGGTGAAGAGCTGGGACAATCTGACGTTCGATGGCTCCTCGATACGCGGGTTTACGGCGCAGCGCGAGAGCGATCTGCGGCTTGCGATCGACTGGAGCGCCTTTTACTGGGTGCCGGCAGACATCTTCGGCGCGGGCAAGGTCATGGTCTTCGGCGAAGTGATCGACAAGAACGGAGGCACCTACGGAGCTGATATTCGCGGTGTGTTGAAGCAATTTTCGCAGGAGATGTTCAATACGAATGGCTACACCCTGAATGCCGCCAATGAGATCGAAGGTTTTCTGTTCGAGGGAGTGGACGCGGAGCGCAGCTTCCATGAGACGGGGAGCTTCGACTACGTGAACAAAGGCGGCTATTACCATTCCCTGCCTGGCGATCCGCTAAGGGAGTTTATCGACACCACCGCTGAAGTGCAGCGTGCGCTGGGATTTGAGAATGAGAAGGATCATCCCGAGGTGGCGCCGAGCCAGTTCGAGATCAACTATTCGTACGGCGAGGTAGTCGCCGCGGCGGACCAGATCCAGTTGTATAAGTTGATTTGCCGCCAGGTGGCTACGCAGATGGGTATGACGTCGAGCTTTCTGCCGAAGCCTGTCGTAGGGGTAAATGGAAGCGGCATGCACACGAACGTATCGATCACCAAAGGAGGCAAGAACCTGTTCTGGGATCCGAACGGGCAGGAGAAGATCTCCAAGCTGGCGTGGCAGTTCACGGACAGGATTCTGACGCATGGAAGCGATATCTGCCTGCTGCTGAATGCGAGTGTGAATGCGTACAGACGGCTCGATCCGCACTTCGAGGCTCCCAACCAGATCAAGGCGTCAGCGACCGACCGGGGCTCGATGGTTCGCATCCCCATTGGTAACGAGAAGTCTGCGCGCGTGGAGGTTCGCTCGGTCGGGCCGGACGCGAATCCGTACCTTGTGCTGTATTCCATCTTCAGGAGCGGGCTGCAGGGAGAGACGGCAAAGATCAAGAACCTGCGCCAGGCAGAGCGCTATCTTCCCGACAATATCTACACGGCCATTGAGGATTTTCGCAGCGCGAGCTGGACCACGGAGTTGCTGGGGGAAGATGTCAAGACCCGGTATGCGGATCTTAAACAGGCCTCGGCGGATCGCTGCCCGCGCCTGCTGGGAACGATCGTCAAGGCTCCTGAGGTTCAATTCCACCATGACGTATACAACCAGTTGCTGTGGGGTATGTTCTAGGGGAGTCCTGAGTCATTAATTCGTTTACACGCCGGGCGACAGAACTGAGGATCTGGCGTGCGGTTCTATGCCTCTGCGCACAGTTCTGAAGACCAGGCCGATCCGCAGCCTGCAAATCCAGAGCCGCAGTTCTGCGTTCCATCGCAAATCCCCTAAGTTCTTAGACGATTGGAACGAGTACTCGCTCCGGACACTAGATGGGCCCGAACACTTGTCCGATTTGTCACCCAATACCCTGTTGGGACTTTTTCCCTGCTTGCAGAATTCGAATAGGGATAGGAGTGCCTCTATCTTGTGGATGACTATCGCTGGAGGAGGTCGATAGGTTGGTTCACGTCGGTGATGCGGAAGAGGGAGGCTAAGGTGGGGTGCTGGGCGGTTAGAGCGCGGTACATCTCCCAGGCTACGCGGCGGTAGCTGAAGTGGCCGGCGGGGGTGGAGCGGAGTTCGGCGATGTAGAGCGCTTCGGCGAAGTCCATCTTGAACATGGCGCGGCAGCGGGTGGCGAGGGGCAGGAGGTAGGCGGCGTCGGGATGCTGTGGCGTGGTGGTACCCCAGGTCTCAGA
>CAXTPY010000071.1:0-10448 GCA_964246195.1 uncultured Acidobacteriaceae bacterium
TACGTTGGAGTACAAGCAGGAGGCGGTTTGGCTGGTGTCCTCTGGGCGGAGGGTGGCGGCGGCGGCGAAGGCCCTTGGCATCGTCGAGCAGACGCTGGCCAACTGGGTCAAGGCGGACCGGGCTGGCCAGTTGCGTGGTCTGAGCAGCGAACAATTGAGCGCGGAACGGAGGGAGAAGATCCGTCTGCGGGCAGAGCTGGCGCGCGTGACGGGCGCGCGTGACGATAGAGCGCGACATTCTGGGAAAAGCCATGACGTACCTTCTCGCCGGGCATGGAATACAAGCTTCCATGAGCAGCAAAGGCAACCGCTGGGACAACGCCTGCTCGGAGACGCTGTTCGGTTCGCTCAAGGTCGAGCGGCTGCATGGAATGGATTTCAAAGCCACAGGGAGGCCAAGGGCGCCACCCTCGACGGGCTGCTCTGGTCCAACGAATCGAGAATGCACTCCACCATGCGCTATCTCAGTCCAGCACAGTTCGAGCCGCAAGCAACCGCTCGGAAAATAGCTCTCGCAGCATGACCGCGACGATTCAACCATAGCCGGACGAAAAGTCCAAAACCAGCACGCCTCTGAGCGACGTTTCCTGAGGGCAAGGTCAAGGGAGACGGCCTCCGATCCCAACTCCTAGTTCCCGTTCGGCATCAAATAGCTAGCAATGCTCTCGCGACCGGGAGCAGAAGGAAGCAGCATGACACCGCAAGAGCAGCAGATGATCGAAGGCCTGATCGAACGTGTTCAGAGGATGCCGGTAAGCGACAAGGACGACGACGCAGAGCGACTCCTGCAGCAAGGGTTGGGACGCAATCCCGACGCCCTCTACCTTCTGGCGCAGACCGTGCTCGTCCAGGGCTACGCGCTGGAACAGGCACAGAGGCGGCTCGCGAGCGCACGTTCGGAGCTCAATACGCTGCAACATCAGGAGCCGAAGCACAACACCAGCTTTCTCGCCAGCATCTTCGGGTCGGGAAGCAACGACGCACCCAGCCGTCCCGTGGCTCCCACGCCGCAGCAACCCCAATACGCTCCTGTGCCGGGTTATGCGCAGCCTTCCACGCCGCCTTCCTATCAGCCGCCGCCTTCTTACCAGCCACAGGCGTTTTCTGGAGGGGGCTTCTTTCGTAACGCTCTGCAGACAGCCTCAGGAGTTGCAGCCGGTGCTCTGGCGTTCGAGGGCATCGAAAGCTTGATGCATGGCTTTGGGCATGCGGCGGGATACGGCGGAGCGCCCGGGTTCGGAGGCGGGGGCTTCGGCGAAGGTACCGGTTTTGGTGGCGGCGCACCTCGCGAGGAGATCGTAAATAACTACTACGGCGATCAGGGCAGCCGTGCCGCCGACTTTGGCTCGGTTGAAGATCGCGGCGACACGGCGGATAACGACGCCCTCTTCAAAGACGCCTCCTATGACACAACAGACACGAGCGACACGAGCGAATCCGACGATAGCTCAAGCGGCTTCGACGGCACTGACGACTACGGCTCCGGGGGAGACACCGGAGGCTCCAATCCTGGCACAGACGATACCAGCATCTAACTGACCGGGGCTTGAACAGATGCATCGTACGAAGTTGACCGAAATTCACGACCATCCTAGATTTCCTGCGTTTTTGCGAAACCTGATAACGGATGCCCTGCAGGCGCTCTGGCGCTTCGGCAACTCCTATCGTCCCATACTCCCCCGGCTCCACCGCGGCCTTAGGGCGACTGCCTCTACCGACATCCTCGATCTCTGTTCTGGCGGTGGGGGCCCGTGGCCTCGTCTTTCGCGCGAGCTCGGCTCGGCTTATCGCCTTCCTGTTTGTGTCTGGTTGACCGACCGCTACCCAAACAAGGAGGCCTTCGAGCAGGTTCATCTTCAATCCAGTCCGTCTGTTGCGGCCCTCAATAGGCGCAGCACCGCATCTCGGATCGATTTCCTCACCCAGCCGATCGACGCCACCTCAGTTCCGCGGGAGCTCGATGGATTCCGGACGATGTTCTCCTCGTTCCACCACTTCGGGCCGCAGGAAGCTTGCGCGGTGCTTAGCACCGCCGTGGAAGCACATCGTGGAATTGGCATCTTCGAGGTGGCCCATCGAGGACCCAGGACTATGTTTGTCCTCTGCTTCACTCCTCTTCTCGTGCTGCTCTTGACTCCATCCCTTAGGCCGTTCCGATGGTCTCGTCTCTTCTGGACCTACGTGGTGCCTGTAGTTCCCTTCGTAATCTGGTACGACGGATGGATCTCCTGTCTACGCGCTTACAGCCTGGATGACTTGCGGGAGATGGTGAAGGTGGTCAACGCCAACACATCTACGTCTCAGACGGCATCGGATAGTTCTCTCGGAGACCGGAGTCTCAGCCCGCAGACCTCACCTGCAGGCCGATCCTCCTACATCTGGCAGATTGGTGAGGAACGGGCGGGGCTACTGCCCGTCACATACCTGATTGGATACCCGCGCAACTAGACGAGCGGAACTCTGGCCGACACCGCATCATCTTTTCCTGCGTAGAAGGAAGAGCACCAGCAGGACCACCAACAGAATCCCGAAGCTGCCGGGCCAGACAAACCATCCACCGCCTGTTGAATATCCCGCTACGAGGCAGCCACACAGAGTCATCCCGGTCAAGGGACCGATAGCCAGCACGGCGACCCATCTCGCGCTCACGCTGCAAGATCTCAGCAGATCCAATCTTCCCATCTCGCTCCCTCCAGCCTGCACTGTCTTTGCTATAGGCGGTGAGATGCCTGTTTCCCTCCAGGCATGCGGATACTTCCGGCGGCATTCAGTTTTCATCGGCAGTCGTCAGCGCATCGGTCCATTCACCCACTCCACGAAGGTCTTCTACCTGCAGCAAGGAAAGATGATCCCTTTGGCGAAGAGCATTCGCCGCCTTCAGGTCCTTGGCCTTGAGCTCCTGCCATTGCGCAAGCAACGCGGCCAACGGCTGAGCCGCGCTCCCGTATGCCTCCTGCTGAGCCGTCGTGGGCTTCACGTCCGCGCTCTGCACGGCGTGCTGCAATCTAAGTAGCTGACTCCTCACCGACGTCAGGGTAGGGGGCGACACAGCGGCTCCCCGGCGCGCCTCTCCCCCCACCGGCCCGGCAATCCCGTCCAGCTTCTTCCGCAAAGCCTCCGACGCCACCTCTGCCGCAGTCCCCGCGGGGCCGGCGCTCTCGCGCATCTGCTGCCGCAGCAAAGTAGCCTCATGCAGAGCTCCGGAGGCGCGAATCGTCTCCTCGTACATGGTCTTCGAAAGCGCAAACTGCGCCTCCAGGTCCGCGTTGGGGGTCTTCACCCGCGGATCCATCCTTACCTGCAACGGCGCGGTCTGCGTCTTACCGCCGGCCGTCATCCGAACCGTGTACTTACCGGGCAGAACCCACGGCGACGTAGCAACGTCAGGTGTATCGTGCGGCACTGCCTGCTCCTCATCTGGCTCCGTTGACACGCCCGCGACCGCAGGCAGATGCATATTCCACAAGAACCGGTGCTGCCCCGTCGTCGCCGAGAGCACACGCGGAGGCCGCGCCCACAGCACCGGGTCGGGATACCTTGGGTCGAGCGGCGGCACCGGATCGTCGCTGCTGAAGCGGCCCACCGGCGCGCCCTTCCCGTCCAGCACCTCAAGCACGATGGGGCCTTGCAGCCCCGGGCCCACAAAATAGTCGATCATCGCCCCGTCCGGCGGGTTCTTCCCCGCGGTCATCTCCGGCGGCCAAGGCGTTGGAGGATTCATGTCTCCCCGTATCCGCAGCGCCGTCTGCGGCTGATAGAGATGCATAGGCTGGGAGGCTATCTTTTGCGCAACCTGCCGTAGCACCGTGACATTATCCAGGATCAGAAATCCACGGCCATGCGTTCCCGCGATCAGGTCGTCCTCCTTCACCTGCAGATCCCGCACCGAGGTAGCAGGCATGTTCAAGCGA
Source organism: uncultured Acidobacteriaceae bacterium (assembly GCA_964246195.1). Lineage (GTDB taxonomy): Bacteria > Acidobacteriota > Terriglobia > Terriglobales > Acidobacteriaceae > Edaphobacter. The sequence goes on from CAXTPY010000071.1 coordinate 3,912, forward strand.
AGCGTCTGCCAGTCCTCCCCATCGTCGAAGGAGACGTACACCTGCGTCTCCGTCCCCGCATACAGCAAGCCCTTCCGCTTCGGGTCCTCGCGGATGGTGTTGGTGGGAGCGCCCTCGGGAAGTCCATGATCGATCTCCGCCCAGTTCGCTCCTCCGTCGTGCGTCCGGAAAAGATGGGGCCGCATGTCGTCGAGCCGAAGCGTATTCACGGCCGCATAGGCCGTCCCGGTATCGAAGTGTCCCGCATCCATGTTGAACACCTTCCAGAAGGGTTGCATCGCAGGCGGAGTCACGTTGGCCCAGTTCTTCCCTCCATCCTTCGTCGTCCAGATCAGTCCGTCATCCGTCCCCGCCCACAGCCGGTTGATGTCCAGCGGCGAAAGCCCAAGCGCATAGATGACGCCGCGCTGCACCGGCTTCGCGGTCGCTACGTCCTTATACTCAGCCAACGTCGCGGGCAGGTCGTAGCTCTTGCGCGTCAGGTCGGGGCTGATTTCCTTCCAGTCCTGGCCTCCGTTGTGTGTCAACCACAGGGTATTCGCGCCGAAGTACAAGCTGTGCGGATCGATCGGCGAAAACATCAGAGGCTCGGTCCTTAACACGCGATAGCCGCGCAGCGGCTTCGGCTCCACGTTCGCCACCTGCCCTGTACGCCGGCTGTAGCGCGTGATCTTGCCTCCATACACCACGTCCGGATCGAGAGGATCGGGCGCCGCATACCCATACTCCTCCAATCCGACCGGATGCCAGTCATGGAACGTGATCCTCCCATCATCGCTCCGGCTGGCCACGCACGCCGAGCCGCTATCCTGCTGCCCTCCGCACACCCTATAGGGAAAATCATTGTCCGCAGTGACGTGATACATCTGCGCCGTGCCCTGGTTGTACCATTGGCTCCAGCTGGCTCCATCGTTCAACGAGACGATCACGCCCTGATCGCTCGCCAGCGCCACGATCTCAGGATGCTCTGGATTGATGTAAATATTCTGGTAATCGTCTCCGCCAGGCGATCCGCGCAGCGCCGTCCAGGTCTTCCCACCATCCACCGACTTCCACGTCACCACGCTCGCCGAGTACACCGTATCCGGATTTCTCGGGTCCACCTTCAACACCGGAAGATCTCCGCCCCCGATCCGGGCCTCGGGCCGTGGATCGTCCGCCGGAGCATGCACCCAGCTCGCGCCTCCATCATCGGAACGATAGATGCCCACCGGTGCGTCGAGTGAAGCCACCGCCGCATACACCCGCTGCCCACGCCCCGGCGCGATCGCCAGGTTCACCTGCACGATCTCCTTCGGCAGTCCGTGCCCTTCGATGCGATTCCAATGCTCCCCTCCATCCACGGACTTGAACAAGCCGCCGCCCGCGCCGCCGAACGCTCCGTTCTCCCACGGCCCCTCCTGCCGCTGCCACATGCCGGCATAGACCACCTTCGCGTCGCTAGGATCGATCTCCACCTCCGACGCGCCCGTCCTGTCGCCGAGAGACAACACCTGCTGAAAACTCCGTCCGCCATCGAGCGTGCGATAGACGCCCCGCTGTTTGTTGGGCCCATAGGGATGTCCCGTCACCGCCACGAACACCCGGTCAGGGTTCGTCGCATCTACCGCCAGCGCGCCGATCTGCTGCCCCTCCCGCAGGCCCAGGTGCGTCCACGTCGCTCCCGCATCGTTCGAGCGATATATACCGTCGCCGGTAGAAAGATCCGGACGCGCCAGGCCCTCGCCGCTCGCCACATACACCACCCTGGGATCGGAAGGCGCCACCGCCACGGCGCCGATGGACCCTGTCGGCTGATCGTCGAAGATGGGCTTCCACGTCTGGCCCGCGTCCGTCGTCTTCCACACGCCACCATTCACCGCACCCAGGTAGAACGTGTACGGCTCGCTCGGCACACCGGCCAACGCCCGCGTCCGCCCCGCGCGGTAGGGCCCGATCTCACGCCAGCGCAGATCCGAGAAGAGGCTTGCGTCCACACCGCGACTCTGCGCAAACACGCCCGCACCGTGCAAGCCGAGAACGAACCACACACACAGCTCACCTCGCATCCGGCCCACTGTCTTCCATGACGTGCCAGTCTTCTTCTGCATTCCCTGCGCCCTCACTCTGCCTCTGGCGTGCCCTCTGCGCCCTACCCGCAGCGCCATCGCACGTACGCCCCGCCACTCGCAACCGCTCGAATCCTCAGCGCTCCACAGCCAGCGCCACCGAGTTCCCTCCGCCCAGGCAGAGCGCCGCAACACCCTTGCTTACCTCGCGCCGCATCATCTCGTGAAGCAACGTGACCAGTACCCGGGCCCCGCTCGCGCCGATAGGATGCCCAATCGCCACCGCGCCTCCATTCACGTTCACACGCTCGAGCCCGATCCCCAACTCTTTCGTCACACCCAGCGCCTGCACGCTGAACGCCTCGTTCAGCTCGAACAGGTCGACCTCGCCAATTCTCCAGCCCGCGCGCTGGAGCACACGCTGGACGCCGAGCACCGGCGCGAGCATCACCCAGCGCGGCGCAACTCCACTCATCGCCTGGGCCCGGATCGTCACCATCGGCTTCAACCCCAGTTCGCGAGCCTTGTCACCCGACATTACCAGCACCGCCGCAGCCGCATCGTTCACCCCGGGAGCATTCCCCGCCGTCACCGTCCCCTCCTTTTTGAACGCTGGCCGCAGGGCTGCTAGGCTCTCCGCCGAAGCGTCCTCGCGCACGCTCTCGTCCCGCGAGAAGACCACAGGCTCGCCGCCCTTCTTCTTCGGCGGCAGACTCACCGGCATCACCTCGGCATCAAACCTCCCCTCGCGCCACGCCGCGCTCGCGCGCCTGTGGGACTCCAGCGCATACGCATCCTGCTGCTCGCGGCTGAAGCCGTGCTTCTCCGCCACCAGCTCTCCCGTCATTCCCATATGCTGGTCATCGCACGCGCACCACAGGCCGTCCTTCACCATCGAATCCACCACCGCCGCATCACCCATCCGAAAACCCTTCCGCCCTTGCGGCAGCAGGTAGGGCGCGTTCGTCATCGACTCCATGCCCCCGGCGACGACCATCTCCGCCTGCCCCGTTATCACGCTCTGCGCGGCGAGCGCCACCGCCTTCAGCCCCGAACCGCAGACCATATTCAACGTCATCGCCGCCACCGTATCCGGCAGGCCGCCCCCAAGCGCCGCCTGCCGCGCCGGGTTCTGGCCCAGACCCGCCGGCAGCACGCAACCCATCAGGCACTCGTCCACACCCGCCGCATCCACGCCTGCCCTGCGCACCGCCTCGCGGACCACGAGCACACCGAGCTGCACCGCGCTCATCTCGCTCAACGCCCCTTGAAACTTGCCTACCGGCGTCCGAACAGCCGACACAATCACCACATCCTTCATCTCTTCTCCCCGTCGAAAACCCGCACAGCACCCGCGCGGTCAAGTATACGAGGCGCTGAGACCGCGCACTCGCTCACCCCGGCCACCTTCGCTAGGTGCAACGCGCACCACGCAGCGCAAAAAAATCCGCTCGACGCATCGATTTTTCTTGACACTGTTTTTTTGCGAAACTATACCTTCGTTAGCTGCAACGACGCGTGTTGCAGAGTCGATGTCGATACATCAGGGAGAATAGGCAAATGGCAACGAAAAAGGCAGCCACACCCGCAGCAAAGAAGCCCGCGAAAAAAGCGGCAACCAAGAAGAAGTAGTTCAACCAATCCAACTCAAGGCAAACGAATCGGGGGGCGCCCACCGCGGCGCCCCCGACCCGTAAACAAACGCGCTTCTACGGCGCCGCTGGAGCCGCTCCCGCGCTCTTCGGCGTCGAGAGATATCCCGACACCTGGTTCTTGTCGATCGCATTCACCACCAGTTCATAGAGCACCGGGTCCTTCCCCGTATAGAACTGCACCGGCTCATCCAGGTTCTTGTCCTTCTTCTGAATCTCGCGATCGTCCGCGCTCACATTCATGGTGTAGCGCGAATGCTTCGTGTCCACCTTCTTCAACTGCAGCTTCACCGTCGATAGCAGCGTAGGCTTCGCGCCTTTCTTCAATGTGAACTCGAAATAATTCCTGTCTCCCTTGTGCTTCAACACCTCCAGCTCGCCATGGTTGGTCGCAATCAGCCCGCTCATCACGCCCGCGTCCCCCACCACGCGTTGCAACTGCGTCTTCGTCGTCTCGAGGTCCGTCTTCGTCGCCGCAACCTCCGTCTTCACCCCGCCCACATCCGTCTTCACGCTGGCCACGTCGCTCGACACCGCCCCAATCTGCTTCGAGGTAGCCGCCTGCTCCTGCTCCAGCTTCGCCGTCTCCGCCTGCTGCGCCGCCAGGATCTTCTGCGCTCGCACCTCGATTTGCTTCTGCGTCATCCCTACGCTCTGGCCCAGCGTCTCGCTGGTCGCCCGCAGACGAGCATTCGTCGCCTCCAGCTTCGCCGTCAGCTCGGAGTTCTCCTTGTCCGCCGAAACCATCTTCTGCTCCGCCGCCCCCATCCTCCCCTGCAGCACATAGCACCAACCGAGAGCGCCCACCGCGGCCAGCAGAGCCACCGCCACCACCGCCACAAACGCTCCTGAAGCCGACCGTTCCGCTACATACTCTTCACTCATCGCACTCTCCCTGTACCCCGGCCTTTGCCCTGCGCACGTGATCGCCACCTGGCTACATGGCTTCCCAAACTATACCCCTCTCCGGAAACCTCCCTCCAGACCTGCGGCAAAGACTTCCTCCAGACATAAACTTGTTCCATGCCTGCGACCGCCCGGCCTCGCGCTGCAGTCCCCGACGTCTGCATTGCCGGAGCCGGCATTATCGGCCTAGCGCTCGCGCTGGAACTCGACCGGCGTGGCCTCAGCGTCACGGTCCTCGATCGGTCCGTCCCGCTCGCCGAAGCCTCCGCCGCCGCCGCCGGGATGCTCGCCGCGGACGATCCCGGAAATCCCCCGGCGCTCTCCCCCCTCGCGCACCTCAGCCTCTCCCTCTACCCAGCCTTCCTCAACCGCATCGCGGAACTCTCCTCCACGCCCGTCCCCTTCCAGACCCGCTCCACGCTCCAGGCCATCGAGCCCCACGACAACTCCGCCTCACCGCTCTCACGCGAAAGACTCCGCGCTCTGCTGCCGCAACTCCAGCCCTCCGGTCACAGCTTCTTCCTCCTCGACGAACGAAGCATCGACCCACGCCAACTCGCCGCGGCTCTGCTCCGTGCCGTCCACTCCACACACATCCAGCTCCTCTCGCACACCCCCCTACTCGCCGCGAGGACCACCCAGACTACGGTCGAGGTCACAACACCCGCGCTTACGATCAACGCAGACTCCTTCGTCGATTGCACCGGAGCCTGGGCCTCCTCGCGTTCCCCGCTCTTCAACCTCACAGTCAAGCCCATCAAAGGCCAGATGCTGAGCCTTGCCCTTCCCTCCGGTCTTCCCTTGGACCTCACCGTGCGCACGCGCGAGATCTACATCTTGCCCCGCACTTGCGGGCCTCATGCCGGGCGCGCCGTCGTCGGAGCCACCGTCGAGGACGTGGGCTTCGATAAGGCGGCGCACTTAGCCGATATCGCAGCCCTCCACTCTGCCGCAACCCGCCTGCTTCCCGAGTTCGCCACAGCCGCCCGGCTCGAAGCCTGGGCCGGCCTCCGTCCAGGCACGTCGGACGCACTCCCCATCCTCGGTCCGCACCCTGAGTTCCCCCGCCAGTTCCTCGCTACCGGACACTTCCGCAATGGCATCCTGCTCGCTCCCGCCACGGCCTGCGTGCTTGCAGACCTCCTCACCGCGCGTCCACCTTCGCTCGACCTGGCTCCGTTCTCGCCAGCCAGAGCCTTGCTATCGCACAACCAGGCCGGTATTCGCACGCCATCGCATGACAACGCCTCCTCCGCGGCGCTATAAACGATGTACTTCACCTCGCCATGGAGAGGGCCATTATGTCCACCACTACCGCACCCAAGGGCCTCGAAGGCATCGTCGCCACCACGTCCTCTATCTGCTTCATCGACGGAGACGCGGGCGTCCTCTCCTACCGCGGCATCGACATCCACGAACTGGCCCAGCAATCCACCTTCGAGGAGACTACCTTCCTGCTGTGGCACGACGCGCGCGGCCAGCACGCGAAGCTACCCACCTCCGCCGAGCTCTCCGCCTTCACCTACGAGCTCGCCGCCGCCCGCCACCTCCCCGCCAAGGTCATCGTGTTTCTCCACTCCGTCCCCACCGACGCGGCTCCGATGCAGGTGCTCCGCACCGCCGTTTCCCTGCTCTCCCTCCACGACCCGGACGAGGACGACAACTCCCACCCAGCGAACCTCCGAAAATCCTTCCGCCTCACCGCGCAAATTGCCATGATCGTCGCCATCTTCGACCGCATCCGCAAAGGCAAGCCCATCGTGGAGGCCAACCGCAGTCTCTCCCACGCAGGCAACTTCCTCTGGATGCTGAACGGCGAGAAGCCCTCCGAGACCGCCACTCGAGCCCTCGACATAGCCCTCATCCTGCACGCCGACCACGAACTCAACGCCAGCACGTTCGCCGCGCGCGTCATCGCCGCCACCCTCGCC
>CAXTPY010000072.1:0-10321 GCA_964246195.1 uncultured Acidobacteriaceae bacterium
CCCCCACCGCCACTTGCTCTCCCGCGACCACCTTCCCAAACACCGGGCCAAACAAAATTAGGTCCGCTCCCTCCTCCGCCGCCCAGCGAACCTCCTCCACCTCGTGACAGGAGACACTCACAACCGGCTGCCTCAGCCCCCCCGTCTCAAATAACGCTCGCACCTGCCGAACCCGCAACTCTCCGGCGGCCGACGTAAGGTGAACGCCCGCCGCACCCAGCGCCATCGCCACATCCACCCGGGAGTTCACCAGCAGCCGCGGACCCTTGCCCAGCACACGCATCACTCGCCGCCCCAAAGCCGCAAGGTCCTTCGCACCGAGGTCCTTCTCTCTCAGCTGCACATACTGCACCCCTTCCACCGCCCATCTCGCAGCCTCCGCCACCACCCTCCTCTGACACTCACTTTCGTCCTCCCCCAGCGTCTTTCGATCCGTGATAGCGTATCGCAGCATCCCACTCCAGTGTAGTTCCGCAGACCCTTCCAGGCCGTCGCCCTGTGGTAGCTTCTAGATGGATGTGCATCTTCGTTTTCTCCTATTCCGGGTCCTGCTGGGTCAAGGCCAAGCCCATGTGCCATCCCCAAGGCGGTACCCTGCGGAACACGAGTAGCCCACTATGAGCACTGTGTACGATCTGGTTGTGATTGGCTCCGGCCCCGCCGGACAGCGTGCCGCCATCTACGGCGCCAAGCTGGGTAAGAAGATCGCCCTGGTCGAGATGCGGGAGGTGGTCGGCGGAGCCTGCATCAATACCGGAACCATTCCCTCGAAGACCATGCGCGAGGCCGTCCTTCATCTCTCCGGGTACAACTACAAGTCCATCTATGGCATGAACTACCGGGTGAAGGAACGCATCACCATGGCGGACCTCGCCTTCCGTGTCCAGCACGTCATCAAGACCGAGATCGATGTGACCGAGGCCCAGCTCTCCCGCAACAACATCGAGATGCTTGTAGGTACGGCCAGCTTTGAAGACGCCACCCACGTCAAGGTCACCAACTCGCGCGGCTCGGCCGTCTACGAGACGAAGAGCGCGCTCATCGCCACGGGTACAAAGCCCGCCAGTTCCCCGAAGGTCCCCATCAACGGACGCAACATCGTCAACAGCGATCTCGTTCTCGACCTCCCCAATCTGCCCAAGACGCTTATCGTCGTGGGCGGCGGCGTCATCGGGGTCGAGTACACCTGCATGTTCGCCGCCCTTGGGGTTCGCGTTACCCTCATTGAACGTCGTCCCCGCCTGCTCGAATTCGCCGACCAGGAGATCGTCGAGGCTCTTAGCTACCATCTCCGCGACTCCCGCGTCACCATGCGCCTGAACGAAGAGGTCGAGTCCGTAGAAGAGATGCCCGACGGGACTGTAGGCGCGAACCTGGAATCCAAGAAGAAGGTTCAGGGCGATGCTCTGCTCTATGCCGTCGGCCGCCAGGGCAATGTCGACGAGCTCAACCTCGCGGCGGTCGGCGTCGAGGCCGATTCCCGAGGACGTATCCCCGTGGATAAAGACTTCCGCACCAAGCAGCCCACCATCTTCGCTGTCGGCGATGTCATCGGCTTTCCCTCGCTCGCATCGGTCTCGATGGAACAAGGCCGCGTGGCCGCCGCCCGCGCCTTCGGCGACGACACCATCCTCTCCAATCCCAGCTTCTATCCCTACGGCATCTACACCATCCCCGAGATCAGCTTTATCGGCAAGACCGAAGAGCAGCTCACCGAGGAAGATGTGCCCTACGAGGTCGGCGTCGCTTACTACCGCGAGATCGCTCGCGGCCAGATCCGCGGAGACACCACCGGCCGGCTCAAGATCATCTTTCACCGCATGACCCATGCCCTGCTCGGCGTGCACATTATAGGAGAGGGCGCCAGCGAGCTCCTGCATATCGGCCAGGCCGTCATGGCTTTGGGCGGAACCCTGGATTATTTCGTCGACACCGTCTTCAACTACCCAACTCTCGCGGAATGTTATAAAGTTGCTGCTTTCAACGGGCTAAATCGCGTGAGCAAGTTCCAATAACGCGTCCAGCCGGTCAGGCGAAGCAGATCATGGCAAAAAATCTTGGCGTAGTGCTCTCCGAACGTGTGCTTGCAGGCCTGGTCGTAGACCACAAACTGGTCAATGACCTCTGCTGCTTTCCCAAAGACCGGGAGGAACAGGATGCCCTCGTCGAAATGCCCACCGACGCCCTCGTCCAGACCATCTGCGACCGCGCCATGGAGGCGGCAGGGAATGAAAAAGGCATCGCGGCCGTAGGTGTAGCCCTCCCCGGCCTGGTCCGCAACGGCGTCGTCGAAGAGTCCCCCAACCTGCCCCAGCTCAAAGGCGCCCGCATCCAGGAGCTCCTCACCACCCAGCTGCGCCAGCACGGCCTGGACACCCAGGTCGCCGTCGTGAACGATGCCGATGGCCTGGCCGCGGGGCTCGCCTCCGCCCACGGCAAACTCGACAGCATCATCCGCGTCTGGAGCCTGGGCATAGGCATCGGCTACGGCCGCTACCCCTTTGCGCCCGGCGTCTGGGAGGGCGGCCACACCGTCGTCACCCTCGACGAGAAGGAACGCTTCTGCGGCTGCGGCGGACGAGGCCACATGGAGGGCATCATGGGCCACCGCGCCATGCGCCTCCGCTTCCTCGACATGGAACCCGAAGAGGTCTTCGAGGCCGCCAGCCAGCTCGACCCCTCCGGCCACCCCGCCGATCCCCGCTGCCTCGACTTCAAACGCCTCTGGCACAAGGCCCTCGCCGCCGCCACCGCCACCTCGATCCACCAGGACGGCGCCGGAAAGTTCTTCCTCACCGGCTTCAACGTTCGCCACGTCGACATGCCCATGCTCCGCGACTACCTCCAGCAAATGGTCAAGATGAGCCCTCTGCTCAGCTTCTCCTTCGAAATCGTCCAGGACTCCCCCGAGGCCCGCGTCATAGGAGCCGCCGTAGCCGCCGAACAGGCCGCTTCCCTCCGCTAAACTGGAGAACCTCTATCGTTCTCCGGGCCGTGGGGATGAGATGGACCCGTTGCAACCGCGTCGTTCAGAGTTTCAGGGTGCGTAGGCGGAGCGAGTTCGTAATGACCGAGACCGAGGAGAAGCTCATGGCCGCCGCGGCGATCATAGGGCTGAGGAGCAGTCCGAAAAAGGGATAGAGGATGCCGGCGGCGATAGGTACTCCGAGGGCGTTGTAGATGAAGGCGAAGAAGAGGTTCTGGCGGATGTTCGACATCGTACGCTGGCTCAGGCGGCGGGCTTTGACCAAGCCGCGCAGGTCGCCTTGGACGAGCGTAATGCCTCCCGTCTCCATGGCTACGTCGGTCCCTGTGCCCATGGCGATCCCCACCTGCGCCTGGGCCAGGGCAGGAGCATCGTTCACGCCGTCTCCCGCCATCGCGACGATCGCTCCCTCGGACTGGAGCCGGCGGATGACCTCGGCTTTGCCGTCGGGAAGGACGTCGGCATGGAAGTCGATGCCGAGTTTGCGGGCAACGGCGGATGCGGTGGTCTGGTTGTCGCCCGTGAGCATGATGACGCGGAGCCCTTCCTGCTGCAGAGCCCGGATAGCCTCAGGTGTCGATGCTTTGAGAGGATCGGCGATGGCGAGGAGACCGGCTAGCTTATCTCCCTGAGCGAGGAAGACTACGGTCTGCCCTTCGGTTCGGAGCGCCTCGGCCTGGGATCGAAGCGGGTCGGCGGAGATGTCGAGATCACGGAGAAAAGCGGCGTTGCCGATGGCGAGCTGCTTCCCCTGCAGGGTTCCGGTGACGCCTTTGCCGGTGATGGAGTTGAACGCGGTCACCGCAAGCAGAGGGAGGTGCCGTTCGGCTGCAGCAGCCGTGAGGGCGGCGGCGAGGGGATGTTCGCTGGCTTGTTCGAGACTGGCGGCTAGCTGGAGCAGTTGCGTCTCTTCGAAGCCGGTGGCCGCGACGACGGACGTGAGCCGCGGCTTGCCCTCGGTGAGTGTCCCGGTCTTGTCGAGGACGAGAGTATTGACCTTCTCGAAGAGCTCCAGTGCCTCCGCGTCGCGTATGAGAATTCCCGTGCTCGCTCCACGGCCGGTGCCGACCATGATGGCCATGGGCGTGGCGAGACCCAGGGCGCAGGGGCAAGCCACGATCAGAACGGCCACCGCGTTGACGAGCGCGTGTCCGAAGCGCGGCTGGGGACCGAAGAGCTCCCACGCGGCGAAGGTGATCGCAGCGACGACCAGGACGGCGGGAACGAAGTACGAGGCCACAACGTCAGCCAGGCGCTGGATGGGAGCACGCGTGCGCTGGGCCGCCGAGACCATCTGGACCATGCGTGCGAGGAGCGTGTCGGAGCCGATCCTCTCCGCCTGCATGAGGAAGCCGCCGGTGCCGTTGAGGGTGCCCCCAGTCACCTTGGCGGAGGGCGTCTTTTCCACCGGAATGGGCTCTCCGGTCACCATGGACTCGTCCACGGAGCTGCGACCTTCGAGCACCGCGCCATCCACCGGAACCTTCTCGCCGGGACGGACGCGGAGCTTGTCGCCCACCTGAATTCCGGTGAGGAGAACGTCGGATTCGGTGCCGTCGGAGCCGACGCGGCGTGCCGTGGTGGGAGCCAGGCTAAGAAGGGCCTGGATCGCGGAGCCGGTCTGGCTGCGGGCGCGGAGTTCGAGCACCTGGCCGAGAAGGACGAGCACCGTGATCACGGCAGCGGGTTCGAAGTAGAGGCCGAGCCCTCCCGAGGCGTCGCGGAAGGAGGCGGGAAACAGGCCGGGCGCGAACACCGCGACCAAGCTATAGAGGTACGCCGCTCCGGTGCCAAGCGCGATCAGGGTGAACATGTTGAGGCTGCGGTGGACGACGGAGGCCCAGCCGCGTTCGAAGAAGGGTAGCGCGCCCCACAGCACGACTGGGGTGGCGAAGGCGAATTCCAGCCACGCAAGAAGGGTGGGGGAGAGGGCTTGCTGGAGAGGATGCGCGGGAAGCAGATCGGAGACCATGACTGCTAGAAGCGGCAGCGTAAGGACGGTCGAGACCCAAAGACGGCGTGTCATGACGGCCAGTTCGGGGTTGGAATCGTCGACACCGGTGCTGTTCAGGGGCTCGAGAGCCATGCCACAGAGCGGGCAGCTGCCGGGGCTTTCCTGGACGATTTGTGGATGCATCGGGCAGGTCCATTGCGTGCTTAGCGCCGTGGAGACGGGGCTTTCGCGCTCGAGGGCCATGCCGCATTTCGGGCACGAACCGGGTTTTTGTCGGTGAATCTCCGGGTGCATGGGGCAGGTGTACGCGGCGCCCGTTGGGAGACGCTCCACCGCGGGCGAGACCGACGCGGTGGAGGGCTGGGGAGCCGTGTACTTCGCGGGATCGGCCTGGAACTTGGCAAGACAGGACGGGCTGCAGAAGTAGAAGCCTCGGCCGTTGTATTCCGTTTGAGCCGCGGCTTTCTCCGGATGGACCGACATACCGCAGACGGGATCTCGGACGGCTGTCGCTGATTCGATCGGCATGGCGTACACGCTCCTGAGGTTTGCGTCCTCCTCTATCGGATGCCGAAGAGGTTTCCGCGACGCAACGAGCGGCGAGCGTATCAGGGTTTGGGCCGCTCCGGCGGCAGGATGGCACCGGCTTGAACCCAGTGTTCGACAATGGCTATGTCGTTGTCGGAGAGCTCAGGTTTCTTCGGAGGCATGGGCATGGGGTGGTCCTGGGGGCCCTCATGGCGGATGAGGCGGACGAGGAGCGATTGGGCGGCATCGCCGGGGACCAGGGCGGCGCCGTGGTGACCGCCTTTGAGCAGGCCTGCGCGGGTCTGAAGATTGAGGCCGCCACGGTGGTTCATGCCTCCATGACAGCGATAGCAGTTGGCCTGGAAGATAGGCACGACGCGGGTCGTGTAGAACTCCGCGCTTGAGGGGGAAGGAGCGTTTGCCTGCGCGGCTACCGGGCTCGCGTACGTAGCCGAGACAACCAGGCCGCCGGCGAAAGCGCGGGTGACAAGCGGTCGCAGGAAGGCCAGAGCGGTAGGTAGGCGGCGTACGATGGGGAGTAGAACTGAACTCCGGGGCCGGGACTTGGGGTCCATCAAAGGTGCATTCTCCTGTTTCCTCACAGTATATGGAACCCAGATGGGTACTTCCAGAAAGGGCGGCGTGGACACTAGGTTAGGAGATGCTCTGGCGGTTTCCGCGTCCTCTGAAAGATCGATGCGCTCGAACAGCCCTTATAGATGGATGGTGTCCGTGGCGTCCCTTGCCGCGCGCTGCGTGCTCCTGGCGCTGCTGGTGATGGAGCCGGCGGGGCTGGTGGCGGCGAGGAGGCACGTCAGGCGCGCCGCGGAGACCTCAGCGCCGAAGAAGGAGGCTGCGGCGCAGGATGGGCCGACCGGTTCCGCTCCGGCTAGCGGAGCAACGAAGGGCGCTAAACGTCGCAAGGGCGGGAAGCCTGCCCGGAAGCCAGCGCCCGCGCGGCGTCATGCACGCCGCCGCGGCAAGAAGCAGGTGGACGATGAGGTCGATCCCATCACGGTGAAGCGCGTTCATCTGTGGGAGCGCGAAAGAAACATTGCCCGGGAGGACCTCAAGGCGCAGGCCAGCGCAGGCGAGAAGAGCGTACCGGAAGCGGAACCAAGCGGATCGCGCAGCGCCACCTCCCAGGACTTCGTGAGGGCGGCCGAGGATCAGGCGACAAAGCAGGAGCCAGCGCATGGCGTATCGCTCCCCGGCGGGGAGGTTCCGGCGAATTCGCGTCGGCGTGGAGCGGAAGAGGAGAATCCAGCCGCGCCGGTACCTGTCGTGAGCCTGGTGCGGCCCGTTGGCAAGAGGCCACAGCTCCCGCCGGTCGAGCAGGAGGCCGCGACTCCGGAGATTCTACCCTCCCTGTACAACCTGTATAACAAGCGCGGGCGTCTGCTGGTACCCGCTCCCCTGCGCGGGTCTCGCGAGATCCTGCTGCGCCAAAATCTGATGGCGAACAGCGAAGGGCTGGACCGGATACAGAACGATGAGGCGATCGACCAGATGCGGCAGCGGAGGACGCTGGTAGGGCTTCCCCTCAGTCGGGAGTTGGAGGTGGATGAGCGGCTTGCCGCCAACCGGAGGTTCTGTAGGCCCTGGACGGCGGAGTTTCTGCGGAACCTCGCGCGTGCGCATTACGAGCGCTTCCATACTCCGCTCCGGGTGAACTCGGCCGTACGCACGGTGGAGTTTCAGCAGAGGCTGCAGCGGACCAATGGAAATGCGGCGCCGGCGGAGGGCGATCTGGCTTCGCCGCACTTGACCGGGCAGACGATCGATCTCGCCAAGCATGGACTGTCCATGACGGAGATCGCCTGGATGCGGGGGTACCTGCTACCTCTGGTGCAGCAGAGCAAGGTGGATGTCGAGGAAGAGTTTCAACAGGCCTGTTTCCACGTGAGTGTGTATCGGCAGTATAACCATCCGGGCCAGATACCTCGGCGAGAGGTCGCGTTGGCGCACTCTACGGGTACGAGCGCCCTGGCGGCCGCGGTGCCGTAGGCGAGAGTGGAGCTACCTTCGACATACGGTGGGACCGCTTTAGGAGGGGGGCTGTGACTGCGGAACGAGCGCGCGCGATGCTATTAGGCCTGCCGCACGTGGTGGAGACGATGCAGTGGGGCGCCAACCTGGTCTTCTGGGTGGGCGACAAAACGATCGGCGGAAAGATGTTCGTGCTGTGCGATCTGGACGGCCACGGTCCGGTGGTTTCGTTCGCGGCCGGCCCGGAGCGATATGCGGAGTTGCTGGAGCGCGACGGTCTGATACCGGCGCCGTACCTGGCGCGGGCCTACTGGGTGGCGGCGGAGCGTTGGGAGGCGCTGCGGGATCTCGAGTGGGAGGAGCTATTTGCGGCGGCGCATGCGCTCACGCTGGCCAAGCTGACGAAGCGAACACGCGCTGTGCTGCAGCTGCCGGCCGGAGAGCGGAGGAGGCTGGTGGCGCAGCGGCGCAGGGAGACGGGAAAGCCTTGAAGACCTGACGACATGGTGGACGATCTGCCTTCGCCGTGCTTCAGGGACTGGACCGCTTGGGTGGGACGGGCAAGCGGCTGGACCGGTCACCTCGCTTCGGCGCGTCGGGCTTCGGGTTCACCGGGGGTGGGGTTGGGATGCCGGTGACCCTTGGCGGTGGCTCCGGGTTCTCCTCTGCGAGCCGCCGCATCCTCGATAGCTGCGGTGACCTCCGCCCCGAGCAGGAGAGAGAACCCGCTGAGATAAAACCAGAGCAGCAGGATGATGACCGCTCCGATGGTTCCGTAGGTGGCCGAGTAGCTATCGTTGTAGTGCAGGTAGAGGCGAAGCACGACGGTGGCGAGGATCCAAAGGACGATTCCGCAGCCCGCGCCGGGTGTGATCCAGTGCCACTTGCGCTCCTTGATATCGGGCGCCCAGTAGTAGGTGAAGGCAAAGCCCAGGGCCACGCAGACGAGTACGGTGAGCCATTGAACGGCTTTGGCCAGCAGGAAGATGGGCCAGTGCAGGCTGGTATGCAGGGAGAGCTTGAGAGCGGCGTCTCCGCTGACCAGGACGACCAGAGCGACCAGGAGCAGCAGGCCGGTGACCAGGGTGAGCATGAGGGCGGTGCCTTGAACCTTCCAGTACGGGCGGCTCTCCTGGATGTCGTGGACGGCGTTGAGGGTGTCGCAGGCGGCGGACATGCCGGCGGTGGTGGACCACAGGGCTGCGATCACTCCAAAGGTGATCTTGCCGCCGCTGGTGGCCTTACTGGTCTGGGTGAAGGCCTGCTGCAAGATATCCCACGCCTGCACGGGCACCACCTGCGGAAGCAGATGCATGAGGCTGCCCTGGAGCGCTGTGCCGGGACCCGCGAGCAGGCCGAGGATCGCGGTGAGAAAGAGGAAGCCGGGGAAGATAGCCAGAAAGAAGTAGTAGGCAAGCTGCGCCGAACGGCCGGACAGATCGTCTTCGACGAGGCCGTGGAAGGTTTGCACGGAGAGTTGGCGGAGGGTGAGGCCGGAGAGAAGGGAGGAGCGGCTGGAAGAGGTCATGTGTGGGAGCGCGTCGTGCGAAGACTCTTCTCCGATAGATGCGGATTCCGGCCCGTAGGGATCGTTCAGGGGAGACGGAAGGCAACGTAGGCAGAGCCTTGGCGGGCTTTCGGATTGCGGCCGTTGCTGGTGGCGATGACGACATATTGCTTGCCCGCGATGCTGTAGGTGGCGGGTGTGGCGTTGCCGGCGTAGGGCAGGTCGGCGGACCAGAGCAAGGCTCCGGTGGTGCTGTCGAAGGCGCGCAGTGTGTGGTCGTAGATGGTGGCCGCGATGAAGAGCAGGCCGCCCGCGGTCACGACGGGGCCGCCGTAGTTTTCGCTTCCGGTGTCGCCCAGGCCCTGCACGGCGAGCTCCGGGTAGTTGCCCAGGGGAACCTTCCAAAGGTACTTGCCGGTGTTCAGGTCGATGGCGTTGAGCGTTCCCCAGGGCGGGACGACCGCGGGATAGCCATCGGGATCGAGGAACCTGCGGTAGCCGGTGAAGTGGTACTTCGATGGTCCGCCGGGGGGCGCGAGGGCGGACTCCACCTCCCGCTTGCTGGAGTTGCCGGAGGCGACGGCTGCCTCGACCAGCGGGGCGTTGGGTTCGCCGAGGAAGCGCAGCAGGGCGGAGGTATCGGCTGGGGTGAGCCTCTGGAAGGAGGGCATGCGACCTCGCCCACTGTGCAGGAGGGCGAGGACCTGGGCGTCGGAGAGGCGGCCGCGAACGCCGACCAGGGCGGGGAAGCCGGCCGCGCCGAGCAGGTCGTCCCCGTGGCAGAGGGCGCAGTTGCTGTTGTAGACGGCGGCTCCGGCGAGCTCGCCGCGGTTGGGGGACTTCTCCGCGGAGGTTGATGCGGCGCTGCTCGCGCTGCCGGAGTTCAGGTAGGCGAGAAGCGCGGTGAGCCCAGGGTCCTGGATGCCGGGGAAGGAGGGCATGCGTCCTCTGCCGTTGTGGATGACGGCGGCGATCTCGGCGTGGGAGAGCTTTTTATCGATGCCGATCAGCGAGGGAAAGGCGGGTGGAGACCCCAGGCGGTCGGTGCCGTGACAGACCGCGCATTGCGTCTGGTAGAGGGTGCCGCTGAGGCCGTCGCCGGGCTCCAAGGCGGCCAGGCCCCCGGTCCAGGGGAGGTCGTTGGCGTTGATGTAGATGACGGCGGTACGGGGGTCCACGGCGGAGCCTCCCCATTCGGCGCCGCCATCGAAGCCGGGGAAGACTACGGTCTGTCCATCGAGGCCTAAGGGAACGAACTGGCCTCCACTGCGGAAGGTACGGAACTGCGCGAGCGCGTACGCATGGGCCGCGGGCGTTCGCTGCGTGAGCATGTCTTCGGTGAGGAGCTGGCGGGCGA
>CAXTPY010000073.1:0-10306 GCA_964246195.1 uncultured Acidobacteriaceae bacterium
GGAAGAAGACCTCGAAGCTGGCCACGCCCGACTGGATGATCTTGTGCAGCTTGTCCGCCGTCAGCTCCTGGTTGGCCTCGTACAGCAGCTCGCCCGTGGTCAGGTCCACCACGTCCGCGGCCGTCATCGCGCCGTCGAACTCGCTAGTCTCCACCTCGACCTGCTCCACCTTGTGCGAGCGCAGGCTCTTCAGCGAATGCACGCCGATCTTGCGCGTCGCCACGGCGATCTCTTCGCCCTTCACCATGACCGCGGCCGCCGGACGAATCCCCATCAGGTTGGTCGGCTTGTCCTCCAAGGCGACAGCCCATCCCAGCTTGCCGTCTCTCACGTTGATCGTATCGACGGTGTAGAAGGTCTTCAGAATCTCCTCGTCCGTCCGCAAACCAAGCGCCCGCAGGAAGATGGTGCCAAGGAACTTGCGCTTGCGATCGATGCGAACATACAGCGTGTTCTTCTGGTCGTACTCGAACTCCACCCAGCTTCCGCGGTACGGGATGATCTTGCCCAGGAAGTACGTGCGGTTGTTCGCCGTCTCGAAGAAGACGCCAGGCGAGCGGTGCAGCTGCGATACGATCACACGCTCCGTGCCGTTGACGATGAAGGTGCCGTTCTGGCTCATCAGCGGAATATCGCCGAAGAAGACCTCCTGCTCCTTCATGTCGCGCAGGCTCTTCACGCCCGTCTCGGGATCCTTGTCGTAAATCTTCAGCCGGATCGTCACCTTCAACGGAGCCGAGTATGTCATCCCGCGCTCTTCGCACTCCGCCTGGTCGTACTTCAGCTGCAGACCCACGGGATCGCCGCACTTGGTGCAGAAGTCCGGAGTGTTCTTGTTATATGTCCCGCAAAAATTACACAGCACATCGCCGGGATGGAAGGGGTCCGTGATCACCATGTGGCCACAGTTCGTGCAGGCCGTCCGCAGGTGGTTCAGCCCCTTCAGGTAGCCGCACTTGCACTCCCAGTTGCCAATCGAATAATCGACGAACTCGAGCTCCGAAACGTTGCGGAAGTCCGTGATCGGAAAGACCGAGGTGAACACGGACTGCAGCCCGTTGTCCTCACGCTCCTGAGGCAGCTTGTCCATCTGCAG
Organism: uncultured Acidobacteriaceae bacterium; assembly: GCA_964246195.1. GTDB lineage: Bacteria > Acidobacteriota > Terriglobia > Terriglobales > Acidobacteriaceae > Edaphobacter. Next base: position 1,097 of record CAXTPY010000073.1, read on the forward strand.
AAAGCGTTCGTAGCTCCGCCTCTGCACTTCGATCAGGTTCGGAATCTGAATGGAGGTTGGGATCTTCGAAAAATCGAGACGGCTGCGGATCGCGCGCATTTCACTGTTGGTCTGACCGGACATGCTCTCTCCTGAGACTTCACTTCGAGGCTCACAGCCGCGGATCCTTGCCTCCGCCGACCGTGAGGTGGAGAGCCGTTGCCAGCCCTCCGTTTTCGTTCTAGTTGCGCCGCCGCCGACCGGCCTAGAGCATTCGCCACCCTCGATTGCAGCGAACCCCTGCGCAGAAATGTCTTTGCCGTCCAGTACCGCCTACTTCACTTGACGCTCAGATCAATATCCAAAAGTTGTACAACTTCCCTACCCCGGCTCGTCCTCTTACCTGCTATAAAGTAGCCGAGGGGCTTTGCAGACCGGCGTTTTGCGGCACGGCGATCTCGCCCGCCTGCGCCGAAGGACAGAGCTGCGTGCGGTCGCCGTAGTGTGGCACAGACACGGAAACGCGCCCTGGGCGCAAAACGTCCCATGAGCGCAAAGTTCGACTTGTGCACTGTTCTCAGTAATAGTAATACGCCCTGCCGCCATTTGAGGTTCGCCCTACCCCAAAGTCTACCGCTGCTCGCTTGCCGCCATGGCATCCCGCACTTCCGCCGCTCGAAACACAGGATGTCCGGCTCCATAACCTGAAATCTCAGGATGAGCCGGGAGGTCTTGCCTAGAATGTCTTTGCTCGCCACGCCTCCAGCAGACGCATCTGCCAGCTGTCCGGTGTCTGCACTCCCGGGAAAACGGGATATACTACAATAAGTAGGATACCCCTTCCCGGCGGGACGTGCAAGTGGTCTTCTTGCGTGCTAGTTGCCAAAGAGTACGCTACTTGATCTCGACTGTCGCGACGCCTTCGAATTTCTTGGCGATCGCCGCGGCATCTTCCTTCGAGATATTCTCCTTCAGAGCCTTAGGCGCGCCGTCGACCAGATCTTTCGCTTCCTTCAGGCCAAGCGCCGTCACTTCGCGCACCGCCTTGATGGTGTTGATCTTGTTCGCTCCAGCATCCTTCAAGATGACCGTGAATTCGGTCTTCTCCTCGACCGGAGCCGCTGCTGCCGCCCCGCCGCTCGCTGCCGGAGCCGCCGCGACCGCCGCAGCCGCCGATACGCCCAGGCGCTCTTCCAACTTCTTCACCAGAGCCGAGGCCTCAAGCAGGCTCAAGCTAACGATCTGATCTTCCAACTGCTGAATGTCCGCCATATTCTTTCTCCCATTCTTCTGAAATCGCGTTGCTAAACTCGTTTATACCCATTCGTTCCAACTGCCCGGGTGAGCCTCTCAGCTCTCCGGCCGGCCGTGTCTCTCTCCGGTTTCCGTTGCGCCCAGACCAGCGCCCCGCAGAAGACAAGGCAGAATTCGTTGTCGCAGGCCGCCTTGCGGCACGCCTTCCAATGCCCTAGCTCCCTAGCCTTCGACCGGCTCGGTCCCCGCCGCCTCGCCAGCCTGCGATGCGGTCCCATTCTCTGGCTGCGCCAAACCCCCGGCCAAGCTTTCCGCTTCGGCTACCGGGTCCGCTTCAGACGCCGGATGCGCAGCGATCTGCTCGGCAGGCGTGGGCGACTCCTCGGCATGAGCCTCGGCGATCAGGCTGGCGGATGCGGGGGAGCTCTCGCCAGAGCCCGCGGGCGCTCCTTGAGAGACGGAGGCGGGCGCTTCGGCCACCTCCCCTGCAGGTGCTCCCCGCGGGGCAGTATCCTGTGGACCGGGGACTTGCGCATCGGCAGCGGCAGGCGCAGCCGCCCCAGCGAACTTGCCCTTCTCAACACCCTGGTTGAGCACCACCGCCAAATCACGGCCGGTGGCGCTGAGCACCGTGGCTAGACGCTGCGCGGGCGACTGGATGAGAAAGAGTAACTTCGAGAACAGCTCCTCCTTGCCCGGCATCGTCGCCAGCGCGCCGATCTCCTCGACCGTGATCACCTTGCCGTCGACGATGCCTAGCTTGAAGGTGAACTCAGAATTATCCTTAACCCAGGTCGACAGCGCCTTGGCCAGCGCCACGGGATCGCCCGAGGTATACGCGACCGAGGAGACGCCCTTCAATCCCCGCAGCGCAGCCTCGATCTTGGTTCCCTGCGAAGACCGCGCCGCCAGCTTGTTCTTCACCACGTGATAGCTTCCGCCGGCCGCGCGTACCGTCTTGCGCAGGTCGAAGTCCTTTGACGCGGTCAGTCCGCTGAACGTACCCACGATCGCCGAGGTAGAGCCTTCCAGCTCGCTCGCCAGATGCCCCACCTTCTCTGTCTTTTTCGCTCTGGTCAATGCCATGACTGAAATCCTCTTCGCTTTCCTTCCCGCTCCTCGCTTACGCGCCCAGAGAGGGAGTTACAGATCGTTGGCGGCACAAAAAGCCACCACACCCAACCTACAGTCGGCTAAGCCTTGCCCGCCAGCTCCGCGGCCGCATAATCCAGCTGAATGCCAGGCCCCATGGTCGAGCTCAGCGTGATCCCTTTGATGTACTTGCCTTTTGCCGCGGAAGGCTTGGCCTTCACCACGCTGGTGATCACCGTCATCGCGTTATCCACCAGCTTCTGCGGATCGAACGACAGCTTGCCGACCGGCACATGGACCAGCGCGGTCTTGTCGGTGCGGAACTCGACCTTACCGGCCTTGATCTCGCGGATCGCAGCCGCCACGTCTGTCGTTACGGTGCCCGTCTTTGGATTCGGCATCAGGCCGCGAGGCCCCAGCACCTTACCTAGGCGCCCCACCGACCGCATCATGTCGGGGGTGGCGATCAGCGCGTCAAAAGCCGTCCAACCTTCCTTCTGAATCTTCTCGACCAACTCTTCGCCGCCAACAAAGTCCGCGCCCGCTGCCTCGGCGTCACGCATCTTGTCGCCCGACGCGATCACGGCCACCGTCTTCGTCTTGCCCAGCCCATGGGGAAGCACCACCGTGCCGCGAACCATCTGATCGGCATGCTTGGGATCTACGCCAAGGCGCAGCGTCAGGTCGACAGTCTCGTCGAACTTCGCGTATTTCGCCTTCTGGAGCAGAGGAACAGCGTCGGTCAAGACGTAGGGGCGTGGCTCAACCAACGCACGGGCTTTCGCCAAATTCTTTGAGATCTTACTTGCCATAGTTCCTCATCTGCCACCCCTCTAGAGAGCCTGCTCCAGGGCGTGGTCGTAGAAGTAAACTCAGCAGGGCGCTGAGACACTTCTGTCAGTATGCCGGCAAAACCGGTCGTCGTCAAGGTTTCGTCTCGAGCGGTGTCATTGCTGCTTACACCCGATGCATCGAGCAGCCTTCGCCCCAACGGTCCTCCAGCCACAGCCCAAGCCGCAGCCCAGCCCACAGCCCGCGCGATATCGCGACCACAATCGCTTGCCGTCACGATAGCTCAACCTCAAGAGCTTCGCCTCCGGTTGCCTACCGAGGGGGACGACGGCTACCTCCCCGGCCTTCGCCGTAGCACCAAGATGGAGTCGTAGTCGAACGAGGTCGGTTCGTAGTTCGGGTCTTGAGCCGCAACCTGCTCCCAAGCGGATGCCGGTGAGTGCATCACGATGTAGTCGGGGCGGTCCTCGGCGATCCATGAGTGCCAGTCGCCATGCGTTATGTGAGCGGCATTCTTCGGGGTCGTCAGCCCCATGACATCGTAGATATACCGGTCGCAGTAGAAGCCCAGCGTCCCCGTCTCGACCGCTTCGATGCGGGCTCCCGGTGCGCTGTTCTGGTTGAGCCACGCTGCCAGGACACGATATCCGTCCGTGGGCTTGGAATTGAACCTGTTAACCACATAGAAGTTAGTGCTAGCCGCGGCCGCGATGGCTAGCGTAGCTAGCCCATAAGCAATCCGCGTGCGGGGCAGACCTCTCGCGGAGTATAGAAGTCCGAAGAAGATGAACGGGGCAAAGTACCACCTGTATCCCGGGATATTGAAAAGCACGTAGAACGCCAGCAGCAGGCCGCAGAAGGGCAATATGGCCGCGTTCCACCTCGTCCCGCGAGCAGAACGGACGCCCAAGCAGGCTAACAGTGGAGCTACCAGGACGATATAGAGGGTCGGCTTGAAATCGCCCTTCAATTGGTAGGCATGGCCGAAGAACGCAGTCGGCCACGGGCCTAGAGCTCCCGACAGTCCTTGACCGATCTTCGCCGAAGCGGAGGAGGGCAGCACCTGTCCGTAGACATAATCGTTCAAAGCTAGATAGAGAATCGCAATCGCGACCGCGGGAAGATAGGACAGGGGCGAAGGCCAACGCCGACTGCGATAGAACCACCAGCACAGCACGAGCAGCAGAAGCCCTCCCTCAAAACGAGTCAGCACAAGGAGCGCCAGCACGCTGGGCAGCCAGTGGAGCCTGCCTTCGACGAAGAGCGTCACGGCCAGCACAAGCATGAAGAGGAACAACGCCGTCTCCATGCCTACCTGCACATAGAAGTACGCTGTCGAAGCCACGAAAAAGCCCGCAAACGGCACCATGCGCTCGGCCAATGCGCTCGCCAGAAAGAGAAAGATGCAAGAGACCACCACCGACGCCAGCAGAACTCTTCCATGCAGCAGCCAGGAGACAGAAAGTAAAACGTAGGAAAACAAAGGTGAGGTCAGAGCGTTGACGTGTTCTCCCGCATTGAAGACAAAGCCCTTGCCTGCTAGGGCGTTCTGGATGTACCGCCCGTAGATCAAGGCGTCATCGATCTGCGCGAGCCTCGCACGGTAGGCAAGAACGAGAACCATCAGCAGCAGGCCAAGATATCTAGCCCCCATCCAGAACGCCCTGCGCGGGAACTCTCCGGCTCCTGGCTGCGTCTCGGGGCTTCGCAACTCCAAGTTCCGGGACTCAAGGATCGACATCAAGCCATCCTAAAGCACCTCGCTGACTGCTTCTTCAAGAAGGCATCGACACGCTTTCAAACAAAGGCATTGACGCGCTGAGCTGAATGTACTAAGTTCCATCTTGAGGCGAATAAATGGAGAAGATTGACAGGCCGCTCTCCAACCAAAGTCCTATGCTCTTCCCGATCTTGGACGCGCGGCCATCCGGACTCGCGCGCCTCGCCGCCGAGGCCCAGCCGGCCGGCTCCGGCCATCGCATCGAATTCAAGACGCTTAAAGCTCGCAGCCTGCTCCATCGTTCCAGTTCCAGACGAGGCCTCTCTTTTGCCTACAGCATCAACCCCTACCGCGGCTGCGAATTCGGCTGCAAGTACTGCTACGCCCGCTACACGCACGAGTTCCTCGAACCTTCCAGGTCGGATTCCACGGCGGGAGAACCCACGCCCATCGCCACGCCGCACGACGCCTTCGAGCACAGCATCTATCTGAAGCAAAACGCTCCCTGGCTTCTCGAACAGGAGTTGCGGAAGATTGCGCCAGGCCGGGAGATAGCCCTAGGCACGGCTACCGATCCCTACCAGCCAGTCGAACGTGCCACGCGGCTTACGCGCTCCATCCTGGAGGTCTTCGCCCGCCAGCGTGGCCATCGCCTCGGCATCGTCACCAAATCCCCCCTGATCACACGCGATATTGACCTCTTGACCGAGATCGCCGCCTACAATGTCCTCGTCCTCCACCTCACCATCACGACCCCGGATGCCTCCCTCGCGCGTCTGCTCGAGCCCCGCGCTCCACGTCCGGATCTGCGCCTCGAAGCAGTGCGGAGCCTACGCGAAGCGGGCCTGACTACCGGAATCCTCTGCTCTCCGCTCCTCCCCGGCCTCACCGATTCGCCAGCGGCTATCGACGTCATGGCCAGCCACGCCCGTGCCGCCAACGCCAGCTTCTTCGCGGCCGAGCCACTCTTCCTCAAGCCCTGCTCCCGGCCCACCTACCTCAACTTCCTCGAACGCCACTTCCCCGCCCTGCTTCCCGATCACGTGGTGCGCTTCGCCTCAGCCGACTTCGCTTCCGCCGCCTACCGCACACGGCTTCGCGCTATGGTCCAGGCCGCCTGCCGCCGCCACGGCCTGCCGCAGCGTTCCACCTACGCGATCCTCACCCGCGATACGAACGACCCAGCCCAGCCCTTCGATTCGCGCAAGTCTCCGGCAAGCATCTCCTGTGCGCAGCAGCGGCAACTCTTTGCTTGAGCGCCTTAGCCGACATTGCACCCCCTCCGCTATCTGGACCTCGGCACCGGACCGACCGTTGGCGTAGTGACCTCCCGCAGCAGTGCGGTAGGAACCATCGCCGTCAGTTCTGCCCGGTCGCCATGCTGCGCAATCCGTACCGACCCCACAGCCTCGGCCATCGCGAGATCGTCGTCCGTACCCTGTCCCACCCGACCGATCGACCGGAACATCCCCAACAGCGTCGCCAGCGCCTCCGCCGATCTCCGCGCCTCTTCCTCCGACGAGGTGATCTCATCCACGCGCACGCGAATCGCGCCCACGTAACGCAGGCTCGCCACAAACGTCGTGTCCTCCGCGAGAGGAAGCTGCAAGCCAAGCACCGTGATCCGCCCAGACTCGCTGAACGGCAGCCCTATCCGCCCGATTGCCCATGCCGGGGATAGCAGAGGGACCTCGCGGTATCTCGCCGAGAGCAGCGAAGAGCCCGCGAAGGGGCTCGCCGCCGCCCGGTACCGGTCGACGATCAGGTGAATCTGCTCGGCCGTCGGCGTGTTCGAGGCCGCCACGGTGTCATACCCCAGCTGCGCGACCCGCAGCACACGCGAACCTCCCTCGCCCACCGGCACGCTGAAGATCCTATGCCCGGCATAGGTCTCCTCGCCCCTGGCGATCGAGCCGAGATACCGCTTCAGCCTCGCCCCATCGAAGCTTCCTTCGAAGACCTCCGAGTACGCCACGGGCCCGTTCGGCCCCCGCGGGTCGTCCATCCTGTGCAGGGCAAACGCGACAGCCGTCAGGTCGCGCTCCGGCACAATGCCAGTCGCATCGATGAACCGCGCGAACTCGGGCGTTCGCTCCACCCGGCTCCGATCGAAGTGCGTCACCGCCCGCAGCGCACGCACATTCGCATACACGATCGCGTCCGATTCCGGCAGCAATCGAGCCACCTCCGGAGCCGCCGATTTGCGCAGCACAACCGCTACTACCAGGGCCGCCAGCACAACCAGCGCAAGCAGCAGCGAATACCTTGTCCGTCTTCGCATTCACGCTGAATCTACGCTGCCCCACGCGCTTCTGCAACCGTCTGGGCAGCCCAGGCGACACTAGTTCGAATCGGGCGCGGGCGGGGCGGCACCTGTCTGGGCCTGCGCGGGCACACCCGCCGACGGGATCGCCCCTGCCCTGGTGACACGCGGCGGCCGGTAGTTCAGCGTCGCGTGGCTGGAGCTAGGAAACCTCACCTTGGAGGCGCGCCCCTTCTCCCGCATGCGCGCGTCGGCCTCCTGCCATGTCGGCAGATCGTCTGTGGGCTGTACCCAATGCGCCACGGAGGCCTCATCACACCAGTCGAGAAGATGCGGCATCGCCGCGCGATGGGAACCTTCGATCATGTATCGCCGCATGCTCTCCTGGCCGTCCCAGGCGGTCATGGTCCAAAAGGTCCAACTCCGGTCGGCCAGGATCGAGCCTCCCCGAAATCCGGGTGATCTCTTCACCTGCCGCAGCGAGCGAAAGGTGTGCAGGGCAAAGGCTGGAAGAAACCGTAAAGAACGTATACGAAGACGAGTCAAGCTCACAAACGACATAGGTTCGTTTATAGATCACGACGCGCCCAAGACGAAAACGGCGCAGCACGAATCGCCGCTATCCCGCCGTCTCGACGCACTCAAAATGCGCCTCGTTCCCTCCCCGCCCTTCATGGCTCAAGCCTCCTGCCCGGCCATTGCCGCCAACTGGAGCCTATGCTAAAGTTGACACTTGCGGCGCACTCTCGCGCGAGTTCCGTTGCGCGTAGGCGGCGGTCTCCTTTGGGTGTGGGTTGCAGGCGTTCGAATCGGCTCGAAAGGGCTGGCGTAGCTCAGCTGGTAGAGCATCTGATTTGTAATCAGAGGGTCGGGGGTTCAAATCCCTTCGTCAGCTCCAGTCTCGCCCGCAGGCAGGCGGTTCGCACACAGAAAGGCACAGGTGGCCGAGCGGTTAATGGCAGCAGACTGTAAATCTGCCACTCTTCGAGTTACGGAGGTTCGAATCCTCCCCTGTGCACCATCTCTCGCATCACGGCTTTCGCAGCATCATGACGGAACCACTCAAGCCCGAAAACCATCCCATGGACCTGAGCCCCGCCGGCACCGGACGCATGCTCGTCGCGCTTTCCGTCCTCGCAATCCTCGCCATCGCGGTCTCGCAGACCATGGAGCCAGGCCGGTATCGCTCGCTTACCTTCCTCCTCCTCGGTTTTTTTGCCCTCCGAGTGATGCTCGGAAGGGTCAGGTCGAGATAGGATAAGAGGGTTGTTTGCTGTTCGATCTTTCAGTAACGCTGGCGTAGCTCAGTGGTAGAGCACTCCCTTGGTAAGGGAGAGGTCGAGAGTTCAAGCCTCTCCGTCAGCTCCAGTCTTCTCGCGGGAGTAACTCAGTGGTAGAGTCACAGCCTTCCAAGCTGTTGGTCGCGGGTCCGATTCCCGTCTCCCGCTCCATCGCCTCTTTTTAGAACGCCTTCTTCAATGAGCTCAGGAAAGTATTCGCCATCCTGCCCTGGCTCCTGAAGAAGCGTTCCGTTCAGGAGTAGCTCGTTGCCTTCCTTGCATGAACAGCCTCTGCTCACGGTCGCAGACCCGCTTCGCTACCAAGCCGTGAAATCGGCCATTCACGAGGCCTTCTCGCCGCCCCAGGCGGCGGCATTCCTCAAGTCCGTCGAACGCGCCGGGCTGCGCATCCGCGACTACGAAGCTGTGCTCGGTCGCGGACTTGTAGGCGATGCGGCTCGCGCGGCGTACGACAGCCTCGGAAACAGCGACCAGGGCCAGTTGCGCGAGTTCTACCTGGCCAGCCTCGAGCGCATCCCCCCCATCCTTCGGGATAAATTTTTCAAGCTGTACGCGTACTACTGAGAAGGCGCAGTTTTGTTGGTAGTTAAATGCACTATCTGTTCTACCGAACATCACGCGGCGCCCACCGAAAGAAACGGAGTCACGGGCAGGTGGCTGGACCCTAGCGATCTGTGGCTCATCTGTGGCTCAAGAGCTGGGTGTACGAAAAGATCGCAAGCGGAACAGTCGGAACGCTAGTCATTCATCGATAGGAGAGAGTCATGGGCAAGGAAAAGTTTGACCGGTCAAAGCCGCACGTAAACATT
>CAXTPY010000074.1:0-9969 GCA_964246195.1 uncultured Acidobacteriaceae bacterium
GGGGGGGGCCTGGAAGGTGCCTAGAGCGCCGGATTGGCGTCCGCGTGCAAGGGGGCGGCTCTTCCACGCAGGTCGAGGTGGAGGAACTCGGGCTCGCTTGCCGCGGGCTTGCCCTGGAGTACCCGGATGGCGGCCCTGCCTCCTCCCAGGAAGAGCCCGAGGAATACGGCTGCGGCCATGCCTACGCCGCAGAAGACGGCGATGCTGGTCAGCAAGCTGTACGTCTTCTGGACCTCGGCGTGGAACTCGAGGGGCATCTTCTTGTCCCAGCTGAGCTGGACAGGCAGGTGGATGCCGGCTAGGAGCTGCTTTCCATCGCCGGTCTGGAAGGCTCCTGTGGCGAGCATCAGCAGAGGACCCTCCCGCCGGAGCAGGATGGTGCCGAAGCGGTGTCTCTGCTCCTCGGGCATAGCGTTGAGGGCGGCCTGGATGGCTCTGCCCCGGTCACCTGCAATCTGCGGGGTGGGGTAGAGTAGCAGCGTCAGCACGCTTTTGCCGTCTGGCTGGCTATAGAGCGCCGTGGCCGCCTCCGCGCTCTTGTCCCAGCCCAGGATGCCGGGGGGCAGAACGCCTCCCATTTCCGCGTAGCCCTGGGGGCCGAGGGCATACCTGATGCTAGCCGGCTGCAAGCCCTTTGCAGGGAATAGGGTAGGCAGCAGGGGAGCGGCGCCCTTGGGGCCGCCAACCTTGGGCATGGCTGCGGCGAGGTCTGAGAGTTCGGCCAACTCCGCCGTCCGGCCGGCCGCGGCGTTTGCGTCTACTACCGTATCGCCAACCCAGAACAGCACCTCGCGGTCGCCTACTGCCGCGGCGGCACCCAGCCTCTTGGCGGCGGCTGGAGGTCGCATTCCTGCCTTCTCCAGATAGGTAAACGCTCCGGCTGCCCCGGTGGCATCGCCAAATTCGAGGGCTTTCACAGCTACCTGCCCGGCACCTTTGCTGGAGCTATACTGGGCGGCTGAAGTGCGCACTAGTCCGTATTCCTTCATGACGTCGGCCATGTCTGGCTGGGGGGTGGGAGTCTTCGCTTCATCCGCTGGCGGAGCAGGCAGCTCCGAGCCGTTGGCCTGCTTTGCGCCGCCTACCATCTTCCAGGCACCGAAGTGCGGAGGCAAGAGAGGAGCAGGGGGCATCACGAGGGTCGTTCGGGACTCCTGCGCGCCGGCGGCGGAGACGATGCCCAAAGCGACGATCGAAGCTGAAACCAGACTGCGTGCGATCGAACCAGACATATTCCGGTCAGACTACACCAGCAGACGATCCGTTATCCAACTTGGGACGGAGCAATCGTGTCTGCCGAGGCCCGACGCGCGGTTCGCTACAAGCGGTTCGCTACAATCAGAGAAGCCCACCGGGCGAGTAGCTCAATTGGATAGAGCATCAGCCTTCTAAGCTGACGGTTGCAGGTTCGAGCCCTGCCTCGCCCACCATTGCCCGGCAAAGCGGCTGTTCCGTGGAAACTTCTTCCGCGTTGCTGGGTCTAACGGGAAGAGAGGTAAGCCCATGCATCGCGCGCGCGTCCTTCTCGCTACACTTGTTCTTTCAGCGGCTGCCGGTGGAGGCTGGCTTTGGGGCCAGCAACCTGGGGTGGTGGCGCAGGCCTGGGCGGGGCTCGCGGACCAGCCGGCGACCCACACCTCCTTCAGTTTCGACCGGTCTCAGATTCAGGCGGCGGCAGGTCTGCTCGAACAGGGCGGGCTGGACCCGGCACACGCGGCGGCGGCCATCTCGTCCATCACCTTCGATAGCTACCACTACGCTCGCCCGGCGTTTTATACGCCGGAGGTGATGGCGACGATCCTTGAGGACTACCGCCACGCGGGCTGGAAGCATCTTGTGAACGCACACCCGCCAGCGGGGAATCAGGCCCAGCCCCAGGCCATCGTCACCGATCTCTGGTTGCACTTTAGCGGAGCGGAGATCGACGGGGTGAATGTTCTGTTGCGCGGGCCGCAGACCATGAACCTGATTCAGGTTGCTGGAGAGTTGCGGCCTTTGGACCTGCTCCACCTCAGCGGCCACTTCGGAATTCCGCAGGTGGATCCTAACGCTGTCATGGTGCCGGAGGGCAGTCAGCCGGCGACCCGATAGGCTGGCAGGTTGGAGGATCAGATCTCCAGGATCACAGGCATGATGAGCGGACGGCGGCTGGTGCTTTTGTGGATGAACCGTTTCAGGTCGTTGCGGATCTTCTCCTTGATGACGCCGTAGTCCGCCCGCTCCTCTGAACTCGAGCTGTCGATGGTCCGCTGCACCACCTGTTTGGCTTCGGAGATCAACTCCGCCTCGTCCACCGCCATTCCACGCATCACGATCTCGGGCGCATTTTCGAGGCGTCCTGTGCTTTTGTTGATCGCGATGATGGGCAGAATGATGCCATCCTCGGAGAGGTGCTTGCGGTCACGGATGACGATGTCCTGGACCACATCCGTGGAGGCACCGCCGGAGTCGATGCAGACGCGCCCTACGGTAACTTTGCCGGTCTTAGCCGCGGTGTCCTTGCCGAGCTCGAGCACCTCGCCATCCTCCATCAGGATCGCGCGCTCGATGACGCCGAGCGAACTCGCCAGCTCGGCGTGACGCTTCAGGTGACGGAAATCGCCGTGGATGGGCACGAAGAACTTCGGCCTCACCAGGTTGATCATCAGCCGCAGCTCTTCCTGGCTGCCGTGTCCACTCACGTGGATGAGGCCGTTGGTGCCGTCGTCGTAGATCACCTTGGCTTCGCGACGCTCCAGGTGGTCGATCACACGGCCGATCGCCTTTTCGTTCCCTGGGATGATCCGCGAACTCAGCAGGACCGTATCGCCGGCGTCGATTTTGGCGAACTTGTGATTGTTCACGGCCGCGCGGCTGAGGGCGCTCATGGGCTCGCCCTGGGTTCCGCTGATGAGGATCATCAGCTTCTCGGCGGGGAAGTCGCGCATCTGCCCGGGCTGCACGACCAGGCCCTGGGGGAGGTTCAGATATCCCAGGTCCTGTGCAATCTCGGTGGAATTATCGATGGAGCGGCCCACGATCGCGACCTTGCGGCCATGTTTGTGGGCAAGCTCCATGGCGACCCGTATCCGGTGGATGGAGGACGAGAAACAGGAGAAGAACAGCTTCTTTTTGGTCCGCGAAAACACCTCGTCCAGGCCTGGGCGCACAGCGTTCTCGCCTGGAGTATAGCCGGGCCGGTCGACGTTGGTGGAGTCCTGGAGCAGCGCGAGCACACCCTGTTTCCCCAGTTCGGCGAAGGCCTGCAGGTCGAAGGGTTTGCCATCGGGAGCGGATAGGTCGATCTTGAAGTCGCCGGTATGGAGCACCACACCCACGGGCGTGTGCACTGCCAGCGCCACGCAGTCGACCAGCGAGTGCGTGACCCGTATCGGCATCACGGAGAAGGGCCCCAGGGTGAACCGCTTGCCCGGGAGCATCTCGATCAACTCTGCCTCGTCGAGCAGCCTGTGCTCTTCGAGCTTGCCCTCCACCAAGGCCAGCGTGAACTCGGTCCCGTACACGGGAACCTTCAACTCGCTGAGGATCCACGGCAGACCACCGATGTGATCTTCGTGGCCGTGGGTCAGCAGGATGGCCCGCACTTTATCGCGGTTTTCGGTCAGGTAGCTGATGTCCGGGACGACGATGTCCACGCCCAGCAGCTCTTCTTCAGGAAACATCAGACCGGCATCGATGACGATGATGTCATCCTGCCAGCGGATGGCCATGCAGTTCATCCCGAACTCGCCCAGGCCACCCAAGGGTATCAACTTCAATTTATCGTTTGCCATCAAGCCTTAAGTCTAGCATCGCGGGAGCCCTACGCTGTCGGCTCGCGCCGGCATCCTTTCATGAAGGCTTTCTAGACCTTGTGCATGTGGAGGCTGAGCGCGGACGGAAGATTAGCAGCGGAAGACCTTGTTCGAGACGATTCCCTTGGTCGCGTTTCGTGTGTCGACGACAAGCTGCGATTCGGAGACGATGTGTTGGTAGTCGTACTCGGAGTGGTCGGTGACGATCAGGACGCAGTCGTACTGGTGGAGGTCCGTGAGGGGAGTGCAGGTCATGTTGAGGTTGTAGCGGCGTCCGCGTCCAACGGTGGGGAAATAGGGATCGTTGTACAGGACCTCGGCGCCTTCCTGGCGGAGCAGTTCGAGGATGGTGAGCGAAGGGGACTCTCTGAGGTCGTCGATGTCTTTTTTGTAGGCCATGCCGAGCATCAGGACTCGGGAACCGTTCAGCGGCTTCTTCTGGTGATTGAGGGCTTTGGCGACGGACTGCACGACGTGCTCGGGCATGGACTCGTTGACTTCGCCGGCGAGCTCGATAAAGCGTGTGTTGAAGTCGTACTCCTTGGCCTTCCAGCTCAGGTAGAAGGGGTCGATGGGGATGCAGTGGCCGCCGAGCCCTGGGCCGGGGTAGAAGGGGTGGAAGCCGAAGGGCTTGGTGGAGGCGGCGTCGATGACCTCCCAGATATCCATGTCCATGCGCAGGGCGAGTAGCTTGAGTTCGTTGACGAGGGCGATGTTGACGCAGCGATAGATATTTTCGAGCAGCTTGGTCATCTCCGCGACGCGTGTGGAGGAGACTCGGACGGCGCGGGTGAAGATGGCTTCGTAGAGGGTGGCGGCGAGTTCGGTGGCGATCTGCTCATGTCCTCCGACAACCTTCGGGATGTCGCGCCTGGCTACCGTCACGTTACCTGGGTCTTCGCGCTCTGGGGAGAAGGCGACGTAGAAGACGCCCTGCTCGGCGGCCGATCCGCTGGTCTGGGCCTTGAGGCCGAGGCGATTGTCGGATTCGAGAATGGGGATGAGGACATCTTCGGTGGTGCCGGGGTAGGTGGTGCTTTCGAGCGCGATCAACTGGCCGGCCTGGATCCAGGGAGCGAGGGCGCGGGCGGTGTTCTCGATGAAGCTGAGGTCGGGCTCGCGGTGGCCGGTGAGCGGGGTCGGCACACAGAGCAACACCGCATCCATCTGGGAGATCTGAGAGAAGTCAGTTGTGGCGCGAAAGCCGTGGCTGCGGGCGGCGGCGATCTCTTCGGACGCGATACGGAAGATATAGGACCGGCCGGCTTCGAGATCGTCCACCTTGCGGGTGTCGATGTCGAAGCCGGTAACCTTGAAGCGCGCTTCGGAGAGCAGCAGAGACAAGGGCAGACCGACGTAACCGAGGCCGATGACACCGATGTTGGCGGTACGGTTCTTGAGGCGATCGAGGCGTTCGCTGGCTAACTTAGGCAAAGCAGATTGCGTGGCGACTGACATGAAGGAATTATCGCATTCCGAGACGGGGGCGGCGTACTGGGGTGCGGCATTTTCGAGTTATTTCAAGGTCCGGCGGGCTCGGGCGGCTACGCGATGCTGGGGCAGGGCGCGATGCTGGGAGGCGGGTCAGGCAGGTTTGTTCAACAGCTTGACGATAGCCTGGTAGAGCTTGTTTCTCACGTCGAAGCGTGAGGAGGCGCGGGTGACATAGCGGACGACCACATCGGTTCCGGCAGCGGCGGGGCGGACGTCCACGGAGGGCGAGGCGGTAAAGCGGCTGAGGGCTTGGTGGCTGGCGAGACGCTTCCACTCGATCTCGGCCTGTTCGGCGTCCTGCTGGGTCTCGGAGAGGGCGGCTTGGCGGATGGCTTCGATTCTGTTGTAGCTGTCGTCGGAGGGGGGCACGTTGACCTTGATCTCATCCCAAAGCCACTGGCCGGTGGTAGAGAAGTTGAAGTATTGCCCGACGATCGCATATTTGTTGATGAAGGTGATGAGACGCCCGGTGGGATGGCCCTTGTCGGTCCAGTTTCCGGTTTCGAGCAGCGAGGTGCGGAAGAGGCCGACTTCGGCGACCTCGCCTCCGACGCCGTCGATCTCCACCCAATCGCCTACGCGTATGCCATTTCGGCCCATCAGGACAAACCATCCGAAGAATCCGAGAATGAAGTCCTGAAAGACTACGGTGAGACCGGCGGTGGCAAAGCCTACGATGGTGGGCATCTGCTTGGGCAGGCCAAAGATGACGATGAGGATGAGCGCCAAGGTGAGGATCTGGGTGCCGAGGTCGATGACGGTTCTGAGCGTGGCGAGGGTTCTCGGCTCGAGCGCCAACCTGGGGAGCAGACGCTGGAGAGCCTCGGCGAGCAGAACCGCGGCGAGAAGGATGGCGGCTACCCAGGCCAGCGAGACCAGGATGAGATGCAGGACGATCCTGTGCTGCAGGCTGACTTGCGTGGCCCAACGCTGGTAGACGGACGCAAGCTGCTGCTCGGTCTGTTCGCGATCGGCCAGGATGCCTAGGACGGCGCGTTGCGCGGTCATCCTCCGGATCGTTGCGAGCCGGGAGGCCTTACCGGGTGGAGAGATGCCGGCCTGGGCCTGGGCCGATGCGCTGCTGGCGGTCTGAAGCTGGCGCTGGAGGGTGGCATGTTGCGCCGACATGGCAGCGCTGTCACTCTCCGCCTGCTGCCGGGCCTGTAGCAGAAGCTTCAGGCGGCTCTTTTGCTCGAACCAGGCATGGAGGCGGCCGTACAGCGTTTGATAGCGGGCGGAGGAGAGAACCGCAGTCTGGGCATCGTTGCTGACGCCGGAGTCGTACTTCTTCATCGCGGCTTCACGGGCGGTGAGCTCCTGCTGGATCTCGCTCCTCTTGTCGCCGCTGGCATGGGCGAGGTCGTGTAGGGCGTCCGCCAGTTGGTCCTTGTCCAGACCTGCCTGGGCTTTGGCGATCTCGAGGTCGTCGGCGACGGCGTCTCCGCCGGGACGGGCCGCCTGGGCGGTGAGCGTGTCGACCTGAAGCTGATCCTGCTTGACCACCGCCTCAAGCGCCGCAACCTTCTGGCTTAGAGCCAAGGCATCGCCGGTGAGGACGAGCGTCTCGGCGCTGGCCTGGCGGAGCGCCATGGCGAAGGCCTGATCCACTTCGTGGTCGGCCAACCGCTCGGCCTCGCGCGCGAAGGCGACCTCTTCGGTGGAGACAGCCAGGGGAGCGAGCGCCTGGGCTGTCTGCCAGGGGCGCTGGTCGACCAGTCCGGCGGGCTGGGCATGGAGGAACGGAAGATGTTCCATGGCGCCTCGGGTGAATTCGCTGCCTGCGATGCACGCGGCGAGCACGACGGTCGCCACTACGGCCCAGACTCTGTGCCCTCCGCTCATCCAATTCAGACTACGAACCAAGGCTCATCCCCGCTGATTCTTCAGCCTATCAGTTCATCGCGCGGCGTCACTCCCCGCTCGCTGACGCGTGGAGCGGGAGACGCATCTAACTTCAGTGGAACGATAGAAGGAGTGAGTGCTGCGCCTGCCTGATGTGTTTCCGTCCCCGCTCCGTACCGTCGCGTGCTTGCGGCTTATTTTCGTTTTCCTGCTCGGGATGAGCTTTGTGGCCTCCGCCAGCGCGAGCGCACCCGCCAGCGCGAGCGCACCCGCCAGCGCGAGCGCACCTTTGACCGGCACGCCGTTGAATGACGGCTACTACGACATGTACGACCTGCAATTCCAAGCCGCGCACGCGAAGTTTCAGGGATGGATGGCGGCGCACCCAGACGATCCAATGGGACCCGCGTCGGATGCCGCGGCGTATCTTTTCTCGGAGTTCGACCGTCTGGGGGTGCTGGATATCGAGCTCTTCGCGGACGATAACCGGTTCGAGAGCCGGAC
The DNA here is from genome assembly GCA_964246195.1 of uncultured Acidobacteriaceae bacterium. Taxonomy (GTDB): domain Bacteria; phylum Acidobacteriota; class Terriglobia; order Terriglobales; family Acidobacteriaceae; genus Edaphobacter. The sequence goes on from CAXTPY010000074.1 coordinate 7,635, forward strand.
CCGGCCGGTGACGGAGTCCTCCACGGTCAAGGGTTTTTACGACCGCGCGGATCAGGCCGACCGGTTGGCGGATGCCGCTCTCGCGCGCAATCCGAAGGACGTGAATGCCCTGTACAGCAAGACGCTGGTCTCGGGTATGCGCGCGGACTGGGCGTCGCTGATCGACCGCCACGAGCTTGCCGCGTATAAGCTGAGCGAGACCGCGAGCAAGTACGCACGGCAGGCGTTGGCAATCGACCCTACGCTCTACGACGCCAATCTCGCCAGCGGGATTGAAAATTACATGCTGAGCCTGAAGCCGGCGCCTGTCCGCTGGATTCTGGGGATGACGGGCGCTTCGACCAACAAGCAGGAGGGCGTGCGCCTTCTCCAGTTGACCGCGGAGAAGGGACACTATCTTGCTCCCTTCGCACGTCTTATGCTGGCGGTGGGAGAGCTTCGAGACGGACACAAGCAGCAGGGTAAGCAGATCCTGGTCGGGCTATCGAAGGAGTTCCCGCAAAACACCTTGTACGCTCGGCAGGTCGCACGTATCAACTGAAGTTCTACACTTTTGGCCGGAATGGGCTAACCTGAAAGAAGGCCAGACGTAGCTGTCTGGCCGGGATACGGTAAGCGGAGCCAAGTCCGTATCGTATAGGAACATCTCACGCCGCTGGTAAACAGGAAGGTTCTCTCTCAAGCATGCGCATCGCGTCCGTCGGAACGGCATACCCCAAGTACCGCTACCCACAAGCAGAGATCACCAAAGCCCTCCAGAAGCGCTGGGAGGGCAAGCTGGAAGAACCTCGCATTTTGAATCGCCTACATGCCAACTGTGGCGTGGACTTTCGCTACACCGTGTTTCCGCTGGAGGTCTATGAGACTATGCGCGGTTTTGGCGAGACGAACTCCGCCTGGATTACGGCGGCGGTGGATATCGGAGGCCAGGCGGTTACACGAGCCCTCGAGCGCGTCGGACTTACCGCGGCGGATATCTCGGCGATCTTCTTCGCGTCGGTGACGGGCATTGCGAGTCCGACGATCGACGCACGGCTGATCAACCTGATGCCGTTTCCAACCTCCGTGAAACGGACGCCTATCTTCGGTCTGGGCTGCGTTGCCGGCGCGGCGGGTATCTCCCGGGCAGCCGACTATGTTCGCGCCTTTCCGGACCAGTATGCGCTTCTGCTCTCGGTCGAGCTCTGTTCGTTGACCTGGCAGGACGATGATCAGTCGATCGCCAACCTGATCTCGACCGGGCTATTCGGCGACGGGGCGGCGGCGGTGGTGCTGGCTGGCGCGGAGACCAAGCTGGGCAGGGCGGAGCACAACGGACCGCGGATCCTGGCTACACGATCGACTTTCTACAGGCACACGCAGCACGTGATGGGGTGGGATATCGGCGATCTGGGCTTCAAGATCGTTCTCTCGCCGGACGTTCCTAAGGTTGTAAACGAGAACCTGAAGCACAACGTGGAGTGCTTTCTGGCAGAGAGGAACCTGAAGCTTTCGGACATCTCCAGCTACATCTTCCACAGCGGCGGGCCCAAGGTGCTCGAAGCCATGGAGACAGCGCTGGGGCTTCCCACGGATGCGCTCGAGCCTTCCTGGAGAAGCCTGCGTGAGGTTGGCAATCTTTCGGCCGCCTCGGTGCTTGCGGTGATGGAGGACTATCTCGTGAACACGCCGGGGAAGCAGGGCACCTACAGCATTCTCGCTGCGATGGGTCCGGCGTTCTGTTCGGAGCTGGTGCTCTTGCAATGGTGATTGAAAGCCTTTAAGTATTCCTCGAAGTCAGCTGCAGATGAACTCCTTGGTTCCAGAGACATGAACGGCAGCCTTACCCTACCCCGGCCCGCGAGCTCCTCTTTGACGGGGACGGACGTGTTTATTGCCGGCGCGGGTCCGGGGGGGCTGGCCTGCTCCATCGCCGCGGCTCAGCAGGGCCTCTCCGTCGCCGTCGCCGATGGTATGGCGCCGCCTATCGACAAGGCCTGTGGGGAAGGTCTTCTGCCTGGGTCGATGTCCATGTTGGCGAATCTGGGCATCCTGCGGGAGAGCTTCCCGGATTCGGCTTCGCACGCTATTCGCGGCATTCGGTTCATCGGTCCTGGCGCGGAAGCGGAAGCTACCTTCGCGGGCTCTCCGGGGCGAGGTTTGGAACGTGTGCTGCTGCATCAGCTTCTGCTCGCGCGGGCGACGGCTTTGGGTGTCAGAATCCATTGGCGCACGGTGGTCCAATCCGTGGAACGCTCTACCGGGATGGCTGCAAAATCGGCAATTCAGACCAGCGGAGGTGCGCACCGGGCACGCTTTGTGGTGGGAGCGGAGGGGCATGCGTCAAGAATTCGGG
>CAXTPY010000075.1:0-9952 GCA_964246195.1 uncultured Acidobacteriaceae bacterium
GTCCGATTTCTGCTGGGCACGGCGTTCGGGCTGACGTTTGGGCAGGCGGTCGGACATGGTCGTGGGCTCTCCCTTTGGTGGCGGCGAGTTGATGGCGTACAGGCATGGGATGCTGGAATGCTGTGCGGCGGAAGAGTGTGACGGCGCGGAGGGTGGCGGAACGGATTGCTCCTGCAGAGCGGGAAACGTCTGTTATGCTGCGAGGCATCACATACAACTCTATGCCCGCGACAAAACGACTTCTGAATACTCCTCTGGATTTCACACCCGACACGCAGATTACGGTCGATGGCTCGTCTTTTCCCGCCCGCACGGGCGAACTTCTGATCGAGGCTTTGAACCGCTACAGTGAGACGGCCGAGACACAGCCGGTGCCGCAGGTCTGCTACCTGCCGCAGATGGGGCCCATCCAAAGCTGCGATACCTGCATGGTGGTGGTGGACGGGCTGGGCCTGGCGCGGGCGTGCGGAACGCGGGTGTCGGCGGGGATGAAGGTCGGCACGGTGGGTGAGAGCGTGGATGTGGCGCAGCGGGAGGCCTTCGACCGGATCCTGCAAAACCACATGCTGTACTGCACGGTGTGCGACAACAACAACCAGAATTGCACCGTACACAATACCACCGCGCAGTTGGATGTGAAGCATCAGGCGCGGCCGTACACCCCGAAGCCTTATGGGCAGGACCACACGAATCCGTTCTACCGCTACGACCCGGATCAGTGCATTCTGTGCGGTCGGTGCGTGGAGGCCTGCCAGAATGTGCAGGTGAACGAGACCTTGACGATCGATTGGGAGTCGGCGCATCCGCGGGTGCTGTGGGATGGAGGCGACCGGATCGAGGGATCGTCGTGCGTGTCGTGTGGGCACTGCGTGACGGTGTGCCCATGCAATGCGCTGATGGAGAAGTCGATGCTCGGCCATGCGGGATACTTGACGAACCTGCCTGGCAAGGTGCTTGACGACATGATCGATGTGGTGAAGGGGATCGAGCCGCCGATTGGGTATGGACCGATCCTTGCGTTGTCCGAGATGGAATCGGAGATGCGCAAGGCGCGTGTAAAGGTGACCAAGACGGTGTGTACGTACTGCGGCGTGGGATGCTCGTTCGACGTGTGGACACGCGACCGGCACATCTTGAAGATGGAGCCGAAGCATGGTCCGGCGAATGGAATCTCGACGTGCGTGAAGGGAAAGTTCGCGTGGGATTATGTGAACTCGGACGACCGGCTGGTACATCCTCTGTTGCGGGATGGAGACACGTTCAAGGAGATCTCGTGGGATGAGGCGCTGGACGTGATCGAGAAGAAGTTCACGGCCACCAAGAAAGAGCATGGTCCGGATGCGCTGGCGTTCATTGCCTCCTCGAAGTGTACGAACGAAGAGAGCTACCTGATGATGAAGCTGGCGCGGCAGGTGGTGGGGACGAACAATATCGACAACTGTTCGCGCTACTGCCAGACGCCAGCGACGATGGGGTTGCAGCGTACGGTGGGGTACGGCGGGGACTCGGGGTCGATCTCGGATATCGAGATGGCGGGGCTGGTGTTGATCGTGGGATCGAATACGGCGGAGTCGCACCCGGTGCTGGCGACGCGTGTGAAGAGGTCGCACAAGCATGGAGGGCAGAGGCTGATCGTGGCGGACATACGCAAGCACGAGATGGCGGAGCGGGCGGATATCTTTTTCCGGCCGTCGCCTTCGACGGATGCGGTGTGGCTATCGGCGATCGCGAAGTACATCATCGATTCAGGGCTGCATGCGAAGCAGTTTATCGCCGACCACGTGAACAAGTTCGACGAGTTTTATGCGAAGCTGGCGCCCTTCACGCTCGAGTACGCGGAGCAGGTGACGGGGGTGCCGGCGGAGACGTTGACGACGGTGGCGCATGAGATCGCGGCGGCGAATGGGACGTGCGTGCTGTGGGCGATGGGCGTGACGCAGCATTGCGGGGGTTCGGATACCTCGACCGCGATCTCGAACCTGCTGCTGACGACGGGCAACTACATGCGGCCGGGGGCGGGCGCGTATCCTCTGCGCGGGCATAACAATGTGCAGGGCGCGAGCGACTTCGGATCGATGCCGAATATCTTCTCGGGGTACCAGAAGGTCGATGACGCGGAGATTCGCGGGAAGTTCGAAGCGGCGTGGGGATGCACGCTGCCGACGACCAAAGGCAAGGACAACCACGAGATGATCGAGGCGATCCACAAGGGCGAGTTGAAGGTGCTGTATCTGAAGGGAGAGGATACGATCACTTCGGACTCGAACGCGGGCGACGTGGGGGAGGCGCTGCGGATGCTCGAGTTCCTGGTGGTGCAGGACGTGAACTTTTCGGAGACGGCGCGGTATGCGGACCTGGTGCTGCCGGCCAGCCCATCGCTGGAGAAGGATGGCACGTTTACCAGCACGGAGCGCAGGATTCAAAGGCTGTACAAGGCGATGGAGCCGCTGGGAAGCTCGAAGCCGGACTGGGAGATTCTGCAGCTGATCGCGAACAAGCTGGGGGCGAACTGGAGCTATGCGCATCCCTCCGAGGTGATGGATGAGGTGGCGAAGCTGACGCCGCTGTTCGCGGGTGTGAGCTACGAGCGGCTGGAGGGGTACAAGTCGCTGCAGTGGCCGGTGGCGAAAGATGGGACGGATACGCCTCTGCTGTTCAAGGAGAAGTTTCCGTTTCCGGATGGCAAGGCGATGTTCCACCCGATCGAGTATCTTGCGCCTTCGGAGGAGTTGAATTCGCAGTACGATCTGCACCTGAACAACGGGCGCCTGCTGGAGCACTTCGAGCAGGGGAGCATGACGTACCGGTCGAAGGGCATACGCGAGATTACGCCTAACAACTTCATTGAAGTGTCGCCGGAGTTGGCGGCGGAGCGTGGGCTGACGAGCGGGACGCTGGTGCAGTTGACGAGCCCGTATGGGCGTGTGCGGGTGAAGGTGCTGGTGACGGATCGGGTGGAGGGCAAGCAGCTCTACATGCCGATGAACTCGGTGGACGAGCCGGTGAACAAGCTGACGGGAAGCCATACGGATCGCGCTACGCATACGCCGGCGTTCAAGGAGACGAGCGTGCATATGGAGGTGATCACGGCGAAGGGCGAGAGTCCTCTGCCGCGGGGGAACTTCCGGTTCGGGCATCGCACGCCGCAGACCGGAGTGGAGGTCGAACGGAAGTGGGCGGTGGCCGGGTATCACGTTCCGGGCACGCAGAAGGCGGATAAGCTGGTGCAGATCAAGTCGACTACGGTTTAGCTTAGATTGCGGTAACGCGGTGCGTGTAAGAGAACGGAAGAAGAACGGCACTTAGAAACGGAGAATCGACGACGTGGCGAATCCTATTGCTTTCAAGCCCAAATCGGTTGACCCGAAGCTGGAGTTGAAACGGCGGTTGGAGGTTGCGCCCACAGAGCATGCCGAGGCCCTGCTGGTGGCGTATGACCTGCTGCAGAGCGCGCACGACCAGGGGCTGCTCGACCTGCTGAACGGGATGGTGACGGGGAAGAACTTCATCGCGGGGAAGCTGGCGGAGTACGCGAAGATGCCGGAGGGCATCAACGGGATACGCAACCTGCTGGAGGCGGCGAAGATCCTGGTCAACATCGATCCGGAGCTGCTGGACCGTCTTTCGCGTTCGGTGGTGGAGGCCCATGCGCAGCACAAGCGGGAGCAAAAGCCGCCGAGCCTGTGGGAGATCTTCCGGCGTACGAATAGCGAGGACGGGCGCCGAGGGTTGTCTCTGATGACGTTGATGCTGACCGGCCTGGGACGTGCAACCCGAGATACCTAGATCGAAGTACCTATGTTGAGGACCGATGATGGCTACTCACTTTTTTGTAAAGCTCGTGCCTCCCCGGCCTACGTTCGCCCAGGATATGACGGACGAAGAGAAGGCAATCATGGCGCGGCACGCCGACTACTGGAAGGCCTTGATGCGGGAGGGGAAGGTGATCGTCTTCGGTCCTGTGCTCGACCCACGCGCTGTCTTCGGCCTCGGCATCGTCGAGGTGGAGAGTGAAGCGGAGATGCGGGAGTTGATCGCTCACGACCCTGCCAGTGGCCTAAGCAGGTATGAGGTGGCTGCGATGCGGGCTGTGCTCCCTCGCGATCTGCGGACGTAAGTTGGAGGGGGTGTGTTGTACCTCCGCACACGCTTCCCGGGCGTCGCAAAGTGCTTACAATAGTTACGTGAGCACATCTGTATCTTTCTTCGACATCGGCGGCGTAGAGGTGGGCCGGGGCAAGCTGTTTCTCATCGCGGGGCCGTGTGTGCTGGAGTCCGAGGCGCACGCGCGTAGGCTGGCGGAGGCTATTCAGCGCGTTGCCTCGGACCTCGGCCTGCCGTATATCTTCAAGGCTAGTTACGACAAGGCGAACCGGACTTCGATCCATAGTTTTCGCGGGCCGGGGTTGACGCAGGGAGCGAGGATCCTCGCGGCCGTCGCAAGGGACTTTGGGATGCCGGTGCTGACGGATGTGCATACTCCGGAGGACTGCGCGCGGCTGTCGGAGGCTCTAGGTGAGGCTGAAGCTGTGCTTCAGATTCCGGCGTTTCTTTGCCGCCAGACCGACCTGTTGATCGCGGCTGCCGAGACGGGCCGTGCGGTGAATATCAAGAAAGGCCAGTTCGTCGCGCCGCGGGATATGAAGCACGCGGTGGCGAAGGTGCGGGAGTCGGGCAATGAGCGCGTGTGCCTGACCGAGCGCGGGGCGAGCTTCGGGTACAACAACCTGGTGGTGGATATGCGCGCGCTTCCGATCATGCGCGGGTTTGCGCCGGTGGTGTTCGATGGGACGCACTCGGTGCAGACGCCTTCGGCAGGCGATGGCGTGAGCGGGGGGCAGCCGGAGTTTATTCCGGTGCTGGCGCGGGCGGCGGTTGCGGCTGGGGTGGATGGAGTGTTTCTCGAGGTGCATGACGATCCGGCGCGCGCGAAGTCGGATGGTGCGAATGCGCTTCGGCTGGATAAGCTGCGTGGTGTGCTGGAGCAGCTGCTGGCGGTGCATGCGGCGGTGGTGGCGCATGCGTGAGCGGTGTAGAGCGGAATGGATGAGCGTGAGACCGCCGCGTTTGTGTCAATTCGTATACGCGGGGCGGTGGCGTTGCGCGTCGTTGGTGCTGGTCCTGTTGTTCTGGGCGGCCAGCGCGCGCGCGGAACAGGACCCGGCCTGGACGACCCCGTTTCCGCCGTTTCATATCGCGGGGAATCTGTACTACGTGGGCAGTAAGGATTTGGCGGCGTACCTGGTGGTGACACCTGCCGGCAACATCCTGATCAACAGCAACCTGCGGAGTTCGGTGCCGCAGATTCGCGCGAGTATCGAGCAGCTTGGGTTTAGGTTTCGCGATACGAAGATTCTGCTGATCAGCCATGGGCACTTCGACCACGATGCAGGGAGCGCGGAGATCAAGCGGCTGACGGGCGCGAAGTACAGGGTGATGGCGGGGGATGTGCCGGTGGTGGAGTCGGGCGGCAAGACGGACTTCGCGTATGGGCGCACGCCGTCGATGCTCTATCCCGCCGCGAGGGTGGACGGTGTGCTGCACGATGGCGAGGAGGTGCGGCTGGGAGGCTCGGTGCTGACGGCGCACCTGACGCCGGGGCATACGCCGGGCTGCACTACGTGGACCCTGACCGTGGTCGACAAGGGAAGGAGCTACAAAGTGGTGATCGTAGGCAGCCCCAACGTGAACCCCGGGTACAAGCTGGTGGGGAACACGGCGTATCCAGGCATCGCGCAGGACTACGAGAAGACGTTTCGCGTGCTGCGGGCGCTGCCCTGCGATATCTTCCTCGGGGCGCATGGAAGCTATTTTGGCATGCTGCGGAAGGTCCAGCTGGAGAAGACCGAAGGGGTTCAGGCGTGGGTCGATCCGCAGGGATACAGCGAGTATGTAACGGAGCGGGAGCAGGCGTTCGAGGAGGCTCTGGCGAAGCAGCAGGGGGCGGCGCGATGAGGCGCTCTCCTGTTGCCTGCGCGAGCCGGGCTACGCCGTAGGGCCAGGTACTAGAAGGCCGTGGCAAAGGGTCTCACCAGCCATCCACCCGACGAGCTCCATCTACCGTTCATCGACCTCACCGCGCAGCCCGCACCACCTCCAGCTTGTAGCCCGGCGCCTCCTCCAACCCCGTCCCCGAAGCCGTCAGCTTCCCCTTCGCATCGTTCCAGCGCAGATGCGTCGTCGCCGCCTCCCCCCGCTCATACCCATACGTCCTCCCATCGTCCGTATATAGATCGAACTCGCCATCCGCCCCCGGATACACCCGCACCGAAGCGATCTTCTGCGTCTCATTCGTGCTCTCCACCACCGCCCCCAGAGGCAGAATCGACCCCGCCCGCACAAACAGCGGAAGGGTATCGATCGGAGCCCGCGCGGTAATCCTCTGCCCTCCATGCATCTTCTCGTTCGTCCAGAAGTTGTACCAGTCCGCCCCCGCCGGCAGATACACCTCCCGCGTCGTCATCCCCTGCTCGGTCACCGGAGCCACCAGCAGCGCGGGCCCGAACATATACTCATCGCCTATATCCGCCGTCCTCGGGTCCGCGCCAAAATCCATGAACAGCCCCCGCATGAACGGCGCCCCGGTCCGGTGCGAGAAGTTCCCCAGCGAGTAGATATACGGCATCAACTGATACCGCAGCCGCAGATACTTCTCGAGTATCGGCTCCGCCTGCCGCCCATACGACCACACCTCGTTCTGCGCCCTGCTCCCATGCGTCCGGAAGTTCGGCTGGAACGCCCCATACTCGAACCAGCGCACATACAGCTCCGGATAATCGTCGTAGCCGCGCACCTGTGCCCCCGCGGTCCGCACCTCCGTAGGATCGATCAGAGGTGTACGCTCCGCCTTGTGGACTGCCGGCAGGAACTGCCACCCGCCGATATCCGTCGACCAGTACGGCATCCCCGACGCCACGAAGTTGATCCCCGTCGGCACCTGCCGCCGCAGCGTATCCCAGTTGCCCGAGATATCCGAAGACCAGAAGATCGTCCCGTTATGCTGCGCCCCCAGATACGCATCCCGCGCCAGGATCAGCGCCCGCTCGCGCATATCCGCCCGCATCCCGTTATAAAACGCCGCCGTATGGAACAGCGGGTACACATTGAAGAACTCGGTCCCTGGACCCACCTTCAAATAGCTTCCGTTCGGCGAAAGATCCGGCTCTGTCTCATCCGCCCAGAACGCATCGAACCCCATCGCCACATAGCTGTCCCGGATCACGCTCCAGTACCACTTCGCAGCGTCCGCGTTGGTCGTATCGATGTCCGATCCCGCTCGGTCATACGGCAGCCCATTGGTTGGGGTCCCGTCCGCTAGGTGCATGAACCACCCGTTCTTCTCGACCGTCGCATAGTAGCGGTCCTGCGGCACAAACCGCGGCCACACCGAGATCATCGTATGAAAATTCATCGCATGCAGCTCTTTGTTCATCGCCACTGGATCCGGCCACTTCGCCGGATCCATATCCATCTGCCCCATCTTGGTGTAATGGAACCAGTCGATCACCAGGTCGTCGATCGGCAGATGGCGCTCGCGATACCCCCTTGCCACAGCGAGCAACTCCTCCTGTGACGTATATCTCTGCTTGCACTGTATGTAACCGTAAGCGGACTTTGGCAGCATCGGCGTATCTCCCGTCAGCAGCCTGTAGCCTTCGTAGATCTCGTCGTAGCTCTTCCCCGCGATCACGAAGAAGCTCACCCTCTGCCCCACATCCGACGTCCACAGCGTCACGTCGTTGAATCCGAACTCCACCGTCGTCCGAGAAGGATTGTCCCACAGGATTCCGTATCCTTTATTTGTAACCACAAAAGGAACACACACACTCTGCCCCGCCGGAGCGTTGTAGTCGTGCGCGCACCGCACCGTGTGTCCGCGCCGGTCGAGATACCCCTCCTGGTTCTGCCCCAGCCCGTAGTAGTGCTCATCGCGCGGCGAAGCGAACGTCGCCCCCACCGTGAAGAACGGATCGTCCGTCACCCTGCGGTCGTGCAGGATCCCGTGCGTCCCGTCCTTGTAGTTCGGTACCGCCATCTCCCAGCCCTGCATCCGCAACAGTGTTGCCCCGTCTACCGTCTCGAACGCGATGCTCACCCCCGGCGTCGACCCGTTGAAGAATTGCGCGATATCCGCCCCTGTTCCCACCGGCCTGTGCTTCTCGCCCTGTGCCGAGACGGTCACCACCATCCGCGCCGAGCGGAGCGTATCCCCCCTGGCATCCTCCTCCGCCGTCCAGCCCGCGTGCTCCGACTTCGCCGTAATTCCATACCCTGGACCCGCCAGTGCCGAACCCTTGTCCAGGCTCAGCGTCACCCGCGCGATATTCGGCGCGTATGGCTCCACCACCACCATGGCCGCGTCCCGTTCCAGCGTCATCTTCTGCGCCATGCCCACCTGCGTCATGCCCGGTCCGGCGGCGAACGCAACCCAAAGCATCGTGACAAAGCTTTTCCCTGCTGCCGCTACCCTCATGCACCCATTCTCCCCGGCCGCCAGACTACACCCGCGCTCTCCCGTCAATCGAACGCCGCCCGCTCCAGCTGTTGGTACTTCACATCGAGCCCACGCACGCCTTGCGCGTTCACCCCCATGCCATCCCCAGCGCGTTTAGACTGGCCTCATGCAGACCGCCCGCGTGTTGGCTCTGGACATAGGCACGGTGCGCATAGGCGTCGCCCTCTCGGATCCTTTAGGCCACACCGCGCAGCCTCTACTCACCCTCTGGCGCAGGAGCCGCGGGGAGGATCTCCGCAGCCTCCTCCGCCTGATGCGCAAGCACGACGTAACCGCCGTCGTGGTCGGCAACCCGCTGCACCTCTCCGGCGAAGGGGGCCCCTGGGCCGCTAAGGTGCAGGACTTCGCCAGCCTCCTCCGCAGCCGCTCCAACCTGCCCGTCCTCCTATACGATGAGCGGCTCAGCTCCGTAGCCGCCCACGAGATCCTCGACCAGGCCGGCCGCTACCCTACAGACCGGATAGCCCGAAGAGCCATCATCGACCAGGTAGCCGCCTGCGTCCTCCTGAGCGGCTGGATGCAGGCCCAGCAGGAGGCCGCGAACTTAACCCCTCCCCCATCCAGACCAACCCGAACCTAGTGCTCCCGCCGCGCAGCTCTCCTGCTGCGCAGCGGAAGCTCTCACCCCGCCATCACGCCGCGTTCGGATGCAGAATCACCTTCGTCCACCCCTTATCCCGGTCGTCGAAGTGCTTGTAAGCATCCGGAGCCTCGCTCAGCGGAAGCTCATGCGACACGATCATCGAAGGATTAGCCTTGCCATGGTGGATCAGGTCGCGCAGCCGGCGGTTATACGCCTTCACATTGCACTGCCCCGTGCCCATCTTCAGCCCTTTGAACCAGAACTTGCCGAAGTCGAACGCAATCTGCCCCACCTTCGCCAGCTCATCCTGCGCCTTGGGGTCCTTCGGGATAAACACCCCCACCACCCCCAGCGTACCCGTCGCCTTCACCGCATCCACCAGCGAGTTCATCACCAGGTTCGGCACCTCTTTCCCCTTGCTGTTATGGCACTGGTAGCCGATGCACTCCGCTCCGCAGTCCGCGCCCAGGCCCCCGGTCAGCTCCCGTATCTGGTCTCCGATCTCACCGTTTTTCGTATCGATCGGCGTTGCGCCAATCTGCTTCGCCAGCGCCAGCCGGTCCGCCTGCCCGTCCACCACGAAGATCTGGCTTGCCCCCTGTATCCGCGCCGACATCGCCGCCATCAACCCCACCGGCCCCGCCCCGTAGATCAGGATCGACTCTCCCGGCTTCAGATCCGCCATCCTCGTCGCATGCCACCCCGTTGGGAAGATATCCGACAGCATCACATAGTCCTTCTCCTTCGCCTCCGCGTCCTCCGGTAGCTGCAGGCAGTTGAAGTCCGCGTATGGCACCCGCAGATACTGCGCCTGCCCACCGGCATACGGCCCCATCCCCGCAAACCCATACGCC
>CAXTPY010000076.1:0-9787 GCA_964246195.1 uncultured Acidobacteriaceae bacterium
ACGCTCCAGAGGCCCCCGCTCCCGCAATCCCACCATGCAGAATCTCAGGCCACAAATGGCTCCCTTTTGCTTCGCCGCACTGGTCCACTTTTACTCCGCCCTTGACATTTTTCTGCCGTGCTGCGGTAGAGGACTGCCGCTTTCTGTTCGCCGAAAAGGGCAAATTTGGACCAAATCTGGTGCAGTGGACAGAGGTCGAATGGACAGAGGACGTGGGTGCAATAAGGGAAGCAATAAACAGTTCCCGGGTTCCACAAGGCGCTCAGGTTGCCATCCATTACGCCTGTTTCCAATAAGTTAGATCTTTCGGGAATCTTGTCACGGCAGAGGTCGCGGGTTCGACAACCGTTGTCCGCGCCTCAGATCTCGGAGGACTCAAAACACTATGGCTACTGGATCTCACCAACAGAGGATTGCCCAAGACGTTGGTCTCCGTCCGGCAGAACTGCCTCGCCCTGCTCATCTCATCGAAAAACTTCGACGAATTAGGCCCCACCCCAAAGTGCTGCAATTGTGCTGAGCGCGCCACAAAGGCATTATAGTGAATGAAAGGCGAAACTGATGAGCTCATGTCGCTTTTGCTGAAGCTTATGCACAGCGGAAGAGTTGATGAATTTTTGCCACTAGAGCCCTGATTTTTCAAATAGAAGCAACCGGAACGGTGCCTGGTTCTCTTGACCTATGACTACGCCAAATTCGAGGAGTTGCGTACCTATCATCCGGCATGGCGGCTTTTGCGAGCGGACCATGGGGCGTTGGTCGTCAGCTTTCTCCATCGTGTCTTCATGCTTCCCAACGCTCGATCGATACCGGCGGCTGACCTGGCGGAAGCACTGGAAGACGATCTCTATCTCTTGCGGACAGGATCGGCTGAACTTACCTTTCGCAAGACGGCGATCGATTATCTCAATGACTGGGCAAGGCCGGAACGTGGCTGGTTGCGCAAGTTTTACCGTACCGGCTCAGATGAGCCACACTTCGATCTGACTCCCTCGACCGAGAAGGCGATTGCCTGGATTTGTACTCTGTCCGACCGCAGCTTCGTGGGGACGGAGTCGCGCTTGCTGACGTTGTTCGATTTGCTGAGGCAGATAAGTGAAGGCAGTGAAACCGATCCCTCCAAGCGCGTTGAGGAGTTGCAGCGCCGTCGCGATGAGATTGATGCTGAGATCGCTCGCGTTCAGAGCGGCGCTGTGCCTATACTGAATGACACCGCGGTGAAAGATCGCTTTCAGCAATTCACTCAGCTCGCTCGAGAGTTGCTTACGGACTTTCGTGAAGTCGAGCAAAAATTTCGATCACTGGATCGGAGTGCGCGGGAACGGATTGCGTTATGGGATGGTACGAAGGGAACGTTGGTGGAGGAGATCATCGGAGGGCGCGATACCATAGCAGAATCCGATCAGGGCCGCAGCTTTCAGGCGTTCTGGGACTTCCTGCTTTCGCGTCAGCGGCAGGAAGAACTGAGCGAGCTGCTAACGCGCGTATTGGCTCTGCCAGCAGTCTGTGAATTGAAGCCCGATGCCAGAAGCAGACTGGTACATCACGATTGGCTGGAGGCCGGCGGCACGACGCAAAGGATGGTGGCGCAGCTTTCGCAACAGTTGCGGAGGTTTCTGGACGACCAGGTTTGGTTAGAAAACCGCCGCATCATGGACATTCTGCGGAACATCGAGAGTAAGGTTCTGGCCATCCGGTGCTCACCGCCCGACGACATCGTGACCGACATCGCTGACATGTCGTGCGATATCGAACTGCCGATGGAACGTCCGTTGTACAGTTCCATCGTCAAGCCAGTCATTGCGGATAGCATCCTCGAACTCGGCGATTGCGATCTGAATGCCGAGGCGCTTTATACGCAAGTCGTCGTGGATCGCGCACGCCTCATCCGGCACATCGACCGCAGCTTGCAAGATCAGGCAGAGATCTCCCTCTCTGAACTCGCACGAACGCAACCGATGAATCAGGGGCTTGCGGAACTGGTGTCTTATCTTCATCTAGGCAGCGAACGCTACGAAACGAAGGTCGACGAAGCCGTTAGCGAGGGAATCCCCTGGCATATAGAGGCAGGCGATGGAACGGTAAATCGGAAGGAAGCTCAACTGCCGCGCGTAGTCTTTGAAAGGTAACAATGGACGAACAGTTTGTTTCTGAAAGCACTCCGCCGCTCAGTTCGCCCGACCTTTCCGTGCTCGCAGTTACGTTGCTCAAGAAGGTGATTTATCGCGACGGCAATGAGCGATTGTGGAGTGCGCTGCTCAACGTGCAGACCAGAGTTCGAGAATACTTTACGGTCCTCGGTCTGGATCTTGCGCTCGACGAATCCGAGGGCTACGCATTTTTGAGGAGCCGCCCCGAATCGGACGATGCGGATGCTGGTGCAAGTCTGCCGCGGCTGATAACACGCCGCCAGCTATCGTTTCCGGTTAGCTTGCTGCTCGCTCTTCTGCGCAAGCGATTGGCGGAGTTTGATGCCGGCGGCGGCGATACACGGCTTGTTCTTACGCGGGAGGAAATTGTTGAGTTGATGCGGCTGTTTATGCCCGATAACACCAACGAAGTAAAGCTCATCGATCAGATTGAGACACACATCAATAAGGTGGTCGACCTGGGCTTTCTCCGCCGCATGCCGGGATCGACCAGCCCGCAAAGCTATGAAGTCCAGCGCATTCTCAAGGCCTTCGTTGACGCACAGTGGTTGGCCGACCTGGACGCGCGGCTGGAACGATACCGCCTCCAGCTTGCCGGTGGCGCGCCCGTCTCAGGAAGTGGGGATGATGAGTGAGTCAAGGGAAGAATTTGAAGACGATGAGACGCTCTCCGGCTTCCGCTTGAAACGGCTGGAGGTCTTCAACTGGGGCACCTTCGATGGGCGCGTCTGGCCGCTGGAACTCGCTGGCAAGAGCGGCTTGTTGACCGGCGACATTGGCTCAGGTAAGTCGACGCTCGTGGATGCGATGACCACGCTTTTGGTGCCCTCACATCGGATTGCCTATAACAAGGCCGCCGGGGCCGATAACAAGGAAAGAACCCTTCGGTCCTATGTTCTTGGGAACTACAAGTCCGAGCGGAGTGAGACGACCGGTAGCGGCAAGCCGGTCAGCCTGCGTACGCAGGATAACTACTCGGTGATCCTCGGTGTCTTTCACAACGCGGGTTTTGACCAGACCGTCACGCTCGCCCAGGTCTTTTACTGGAAGGATATCCACGGGCAGCCAGCGCGATTCTTTGTAGGGGCGGAACGCGAACTTTCGATTGCAGCAGACTTCGCAAACTTCGGCTCGAAGATCGACCTGCTGCGGAAGCGCTTGCGTGGCCTCAATGCGGAGATCGAAGATAGTTTTCCGAAGTACGGGGCGTGGTTCCGCCGTAGATTTGGAATCGATAACGATCAGGCACTGGAGCTGTTTCATCAAACGGTCTCGATGAAGTCGGTGGGAAATCTCACCGACTTCGTACGCAGCCACATGCTTGAACCGTTCGATGTAGAAAGGCGCATCGCCGACCTGACGACGCACTTCGATGACCTCAATCGTGCCCATGAGGCAGTGCTGAAAGCAACGCGGCAAGTGCAGGTACTGACGCCGCTGGTCGATGACTCCCGGCGGCACCGCAGCCTGGTGGCCCAGGTCGATGCGATGCGGCGCTATCGCGAAGGACTTCGCTTCTACTTCGCAGGCCTAAAGCTGGAGATGCTGCAGAGGAGAATCGCTTCGCTCCATGAAGAGTGGACCCTGTTGGAGGCGAAGGTGCAGCGGCTAAGCAGTCGCCGCGACGATCAGCGCATTCAGGTGGATGAGCTCAAACAGTCCATCTTCGACAACGGAGGAGACCGGCTGGAGAAGCTTGCTGTCGAGATAAAGAAACGGGAAGATAGCGGCAGGACTAGACGTGCGAAGGCGGAGAGTTACCGCATCCTGGCGCAGCGGGTGGGCGAGGAAGTGGCTGCCGATGAGCCAGTTTTCCTGGTACAGCGAACCCGCTTCATGGAATTGCGCGAGGACTTGCGCACGCAAGAGGCGAACCTCCGGAACGAAGACACCGAACATCAAGTCGAGATGCGGAAGCGCAGGTCGGAGCACGCGGAATTACAGGCCGAGATCGACAGCTTGAAGCGCCGTCGCAGCAACATCGACGATCAGCAGATTCAGATTCGCGCCGCGATCTGCAACGCGCTGGGAATAACGGAGGATGCGATGCCGTTCGCAGGTGAGTTGCTGCAGGTGCGCGAGGAAGACCGCGATTGGGAGGGAGCTGCCGAGCGTCTGATGCGCGGCTTCGGCCTCTCGATGTTGGTCTCCGAGGAAGACTATCGGGCAGTGGCGGATTGGGTGGATCGAAATCGCCTGCGCGGTCGTTTGGTCTACTTTCATGTGCGGCCGCACCGACGCGAAGAGTCTGGCGTCCTGAATCGCGATTCGCTGGTCAGGAAACTGGCGATCAAGTCCGATTCTCCGTTTTATGCGTGGCTCGAACGCGAAGTAGCGCAACGGTTCGATTTGGCTTGTTGTGTGACGCAGGAACAGTTTGTTCGCGAAATTCGAGCCATCACACAGGCGGGCCAGATCAAGGATCGAGGCGGCCGCCATGAGAAGGATGATCGTAGCAGAATCGACGATCGTAGCCGCTATGTCCTGGGTTGGTCGAACGTGGAAAAAATTGCCGCATTGGAAGTCAGAAGAGACTCGCTCGAATCACAGATCGGCGAGATAGGCCTACTCCTCAGCGATGTTCAAAGCAGGCTCAAGGACTTACAGTTACGTCTGGAATCGCTGGCGGGGTTGGAGCAATTTCGCAGCTTCGAGGAGATCGACTGGGCATCCGTCGAACTTGAAGTGGCTGCGCTGACGCAAGAGCGAGAGCGTTTGGCGGCGGCCTCCGATGTGCTGCAGCAGCTGCATGAGCGCCTGCGGGAGGCGAGTCGCGATCTCGCTGCAACCGAGGCCGAGTTAGACACCGCCAGGGACAAACGATCGAAGCTGGAACAGCGGAGGAACGACGCCGAGAGCCTGTTGCAGGAGACTCAAACTGTTTTGGATAGCCAGTCCCTGAATGGCGAAGGTACGTCATCCGCTGAGTGGATCCAAAAGATGGAAGAGATACGCACCTCGGCGCTTCGCGAGCACCAGCTATCGATCGAGTCCTGCGACAACCGCGCGCAAGAGGTGCGCGCGTGGCTGCAATCGCGGATGGACGCTGAGGAGAAGCGGCTGGTCAGGCTTGCGGAGAAGATCGTCAGCGCGATGGCCGGCTTCAAGGAAGCTTACAAGCTCGAGACAGCGGATTACGATGCGAGCCTCGATGCTGCATTTGAATACGAAGGACTGCTCGAACAACTTAAAAGGGATGACCTCCCACGCTTCGAAGCACGCTTCAAGGAGTTGCTGAACGTAAATACGATCCGTGAGATCGCGAACTTCAGCGCACAACTCACGCGGGAAAAAGAGAGCATTTCCGAGCGTATCGACAGCATCAATGGGTCGCTGACGCAGATCGATTACAACCCTGACCACTACATCAAGCTGATCTCCGAGTGGACACTGGATTCCGATGTGCGCGACTTTCAGAGAGACCTTCGCGCCTGCACTGAGGGTTCGCTTTCAGGGGCAGAGAATGCCCAATATTCGGAGCAAAAATTTGCAGAAGTAAAAAGAATGATCGACCGGTTTCGCGGAAGGGAGGGATCGCTGGAACTGGATCGTCGCTGGACGACGAAAGTGACTGACGTCCGTCATTGGTTTACATTTGCCGCAAGTGAACGGCGCCGCTCAGATGACAGTGAGTACGAACATTATTCCGACTCTGGTGGCAAATCCGGAGGCCAGAAAGAGAAGCTGGCCTATACGATTCTTGCAGCGAGCCTTGCATATCAGTTTAAGCTCGCTTGGGCAGCCAAACGTTCGCGCCGGTTCCACTTTGTGCTGATCGATGAAGCCTTCGGTCGCGGATCGGATGAGTCGGCCCGCTACGGCCTTGAACTGTTCAGGCAACTCAACCTGCAACTTCTGATCGTGACGCCGCTGCAGAAGATTCACATTATCGAACCGTTCGTCGCGAGCGTCGGATTCGTGAGCAACGAAGAGGGCCGCTACTCGAGATTGCTCAACCTATCGATCAAGGAGCACTTAAAACGAAAGGCAGAAGTCCCCGCATGACCTGGACCTCAACGGAGGATATCAAGACGCAATTGTCGCGGCGATGGGAACGCGGCGATCTGCTGCGTGAATGGATACGAAAGGAGAGCATCTTCCCCCTACGCCTTACGCTGAAGAGACCGACAGCAGCCGAGATTGGTCAGCGGTTTGAGGAGGTTCGCGAGTGGATTGCGGCTCTCAATCAATCGCCACTGATCCGTATTGAGCGTAGGGATGTGAAGCATCGCGTTCTGGGAGCGCAGTACATTCCTGTTGCAGCCTGGATCGATAATGTCGAGAACGCGATGGATCTGCTCGGCAAGCAGCGTGAGACAGAGAGCTTCAAACAATTGTTGACGCTCACAGCCGTGAGGCATTCTCCTTTAATCGCCTGGGCGGAGAAATACCCCCTGCGGGCTGTCGGTTTGTCGGATGAATGGGCCCGTCTATTAATGGTGGCGGAATGGATGCAGGCAAATCCTCGTCCGAACGTCTATCTTCGGCATGCCGGCATCGCCGGCGTACACAGCAAATTCATCGAAGCCCACCTCGGTGTACTGGGGGAATGGTTTGATCTGTTATTGCCGGAGGAGGCGATTGACGCGAATCACATCGGCGCACGCAACTTCGCCGCTCGTTACGGTTTTCTTGACAAGCCCAATCAGATACGCTTTCGCGTACTCGATGCTGATCTTGGCCTGCTTCACGGGACTGATCTGCCGGATGTGACGCTCGACAGTGAAAATTTCGCAAAGCTGCACGCTCCCATACGACATGTCTTCATCGTTGAGAATGAGATCACCTTCCTTGCATTTCCGCCAGTCGTGAGTTCGATCGTTATCTTTGGAGCTGGCTATGGATTCAGGGAACTTGGGATGGCAGCCTGGATCGCACGATGCTCCGTTCATTATTGGGGCGATATCGATACGCACGGCTTCGCCATTCTCGACCAACTCCGCGATTATTTCGGGCACACGAAGTCTTTCCTCATGGATCGCTCCACATTGATGGCTCATGAATTGCTATGGGGCGCGGAAGAAAGTCAAATCGTGCGCGACCTACCAAGGCTGACCATCGCTGAAACCTCGTTGTATAACGACTTGCGAGACAACCGGATTGCAAGAGGCTTGAGATTGGAACAAGAGCACATTGGAGTCGAATGGCTAAAGACGGCGCTCGATGGCTGAACATTTAGTTCACGTCCGATTTCCGTCTGGGCTCCCTCCAACATCATTCGTTTTCTGCAAGCGCCCGTTCTCCGACGCCGCATGAAATGAACGAGGTGACTGTGGCGTATGCCTGCGCGGATGTCGCCGATCAATTACGATTGATCGCTCCACGATGAAGAATTCGGGTTCCGTTCTGTCCACGACCAGGTATCCAGAAAACGGTTTGGAGAAGAAAATCAAGAAAATGGGCTACTGTGCCCACCCTCCTTCAAAACGGGTGCTGTACCTATAGCAGCCGAGCTCAGTTGTCGCTCCTTGTCATAGCCGTTTTGAACCCTAATCCTGCGAACGCTTTCAGCTGTCGATGCGCCAACACGCCTTGACTAAAGTACCCTCCTGATCCAATCTCCACTCGCACCCAAAGATGGGTGCACCATGCCCTCGGTGGTCGGGTTAAATCCGGCCATACGTGATCGGGTTAAAAGCGGCCATAGAGAGAGGCCGAAGACGTGATTGTTTTACCTTGCCGACGTGTAGATTTGCAAGGCGGCCAGTGACGCGTTGATGTTCAGACCGTTTGATTGCGTGGTAGTGTTGTATTCGCTCGGCCGGGGTCGCACCTTGCGGAGTGATCCAGGGCCGATGACACGGGGCTGGCTCCGAAGGAATCGGTAATCGAGACCCTCTGCGGTTAGCCTGATAGGCTGGCCGGCAGAGGGTTTCATGTCTTTGCCAGTATTCCTATGGTGAGGCTCCGTCGTGGGAGGCTTCTGGATCACGAGTCGCGACGCCGCCGGGCGTTCTTTGCCCGGCATCCATATCGCTTTGGCATTTGCATTTGTCATTGGCCTTCTCCAGGGCCGCCGGTTTTGGTGCGCCAACTGCGCGGGCCGCACTTGAGAACGTGTCCGTGATGCAGCAAGCGGTCCAGCATTGCGGTGACGGCGGCGCTGTCGCCCAGCAGTTTGCCCCAGTCGTCTACGGGTCTGTTGGACGTCAGCAGCGACTGGCTCGTTCGTAGCGGCGCATGATGATCTCCAGTAGTTCCTCGGCGGCGGTCAGCGGCAGCTTGCGCATTCCCAGGTCGTCGATGATCAGCAGCGGCACGGTCGTCAGCAGGTCCATAAATTCCTTGCGCTTGCCACGAGCGTGGCGTCGGCCAGACGCTTTAGCTGACTGATGATGGAGCCAGGCTTATTGGGAAAACTACCGATGTAACGCACCTCGCCGGCTCGTCCTTGCTCTGCAACTGCGATGGCGATCGTTGCCTTATGAACGTCAAGTCCTACGAACAAAGGGTTATCTGACATGAAGCCCTCCAGGTGTGAGTTTGAGCTACCCGATCAGCTTAACCAACGCCGTCGGGAGCTCCACTGGCGGTCATATCATCTACCTGTTCGCGGGGTCGAACGCGGGCGGAGAACGCGCCGCAGCGATCTACTCCCTGCTCGGCTCGGCGAGGCTCAACGGCCTCGACCCCGAGCTCTATCTCCACCACGTCCTCGATCGAATCGCCGACCATCCCATCAGCAAGATCAACGACCTGCTGCCATGGAACGTCGTGCTCCCAAGCCAGACCGCACCCACTTAGTTATGTACCCACATAACGCTATGTGGATACATAACTCTGACACCCTCACAGAGCAACGGCCAAGACCGAACGCTTCCGCTGATGCAGGCGTGGGCGTCGCACAAGAGCTTCCGCCGGAAGGATGGTTCGGACGACGACGGCACGAACTTCCATGGCCAGAAGCGCTCGAACAAGACCCATGAATCGACCACCGATCCCGAGGCCCGGCTGTACAAGAAGAGCTACGGCACGGAGTCGAAGCTGGCTTACCTGGGCCATGCGCTGGTGGAGAATCGCAACGGTCTGATCGCCGCCGCGAGGGCCACCCAGGCCGATGGCCATGCCGAGCGCGAGGCTGCGCTGCGGATGCTGGCCGAGAAGCAGGAGGGCCGCTCGCGGCGCATCACCGTGGGCGCGGACAAGGCTTACGACGCCAAGGACTTCGTCACCGCAGCGCGGGCGTTGAAGGTCACTCCGCACATCACCAAGAAGGACAAGGGACGCCGCTCGAACATGGATGGCAGGACGACCCGGCACCCCGGCTACGCGATCAGCCTGAGCTGCCGCTGGCTGGTCGAAAAGAGCTTCGGCTGGCTGAAGCAGACTGGGCCGCTGCGCCAGGTGAAGGTGCGCGGCCTGGCCAAGGTGGACTGGGTCTTCGTCTTCAGTTGCGCGGCGCACAACCTGCTGCGTCTGCCGAGACTCATCGCGCAACAAGCCGCGCAAAGCCTTCAGCAGCAGTGCGCCTAAAACCAGGTTGAGTGTTCAAAAAGCACTCTCCACCCTCACCTGTAAGGCAATACGCACCGAAACAGCAGCTCGCCCCGAGGAAATATCCCAGCAAAAGCGCCCCAATGTGACCTATTTCAACAAGCTCCTAGGGATGCATCGGCCAATACATTGAGCAAAGTTGT
>CAXTPY010000077.1:0-9480 GCA_964246195.1 uncultured Acidobacteriaceae bacterium
GCCCCATCTCCCGCGACTTCGCCAGCGTCGACCCCAGCACCCACACCCCCGGCGAGTTCATCTCCACGATCGCATCTACGCGCTCCGCCCCCGCAAGCGACAGCACCTCGACCGGCTTAGGATTAGGCACCGGGTTGCCATCCATCGCAAGAATCCTGAAACGATGACCCGGCAGCGCCAGCACCACATTCTCCGTGGCGCTCGCATTCAGCAGACGCATCAAAACTCGCTCCCCAGCCTTCACCCGTATCGGCTCCCCCGCCCCCAGCCTGTGCGCATTCACCGTCGCGTACTTATAACCCACATCCGACCCGCTCGTCAGCGGCGCGTTCGACGACTGCTCGCGCATCGTCTCCACCATGGGCACGAACGAAGGCTCCCAATGATGAATCGCCAGGTTGATCTCCCGGTCGTACGGCGCAGGCTGCGACCTTCCCTCCACCAGCAGAAATCCAAACTGCCCCGTGTATGTCCCCACAGAAAGATCCTCATAGGCCGCCGCGTGCGTGTGGTACCACCTCGTCCCCGCCGGCTTCGGCGTGAACCTATAGCGCAGCGTGCCCCCAGCGGGTATCATCGGCGACCCCTCCTCCATCGCCCCATCGTTGCGCGAATCGATCGCCAGCCCGTGCCAATGCACAATATCCGCCGACCCCGTGGCATTCGTAACGTCGATGGTTACAGGAATCCCCTCCCGCATCCGCAGCAAAGGTCCCGGCACCTGCCCGTTATACGCCACCGTCCGCACCGTCGCTCCCGGGCCTATATCGAGCGTCACCGGTTCGATCCGTAGGCTGAAATCCGCCTTCATCCCAGAGTTCGCCGGCTCCGTTCCGGGCAGCATCCCCTGCAGAGGACGCGCCGCCAGCAGCGCACCTGTCGTTGTCAGAAACTCTCTACGATTCATCGATCCACTCAACTCCGCTCCCGGAACCTAGCGCCCCACCGCCGGCTGCGCATGCGTCCCCGTGCTTCCCTCCGTCATCCCCAGCGCCCACTTCACCGCCTCGAAGTACATCGTGCGAATATCCGGATCCTCCCAGGACTCCTCCGTATGCCCCAGCGTGGAATAAAACACCCGCCCCTTGCCATACATCTTGCTCCACGCCACCGGAAAGTCATGATCCACCCGGTGAATCCGCGGGTTGTTCGCGTAGTCCAACTTACTCGCGTCCAGCCTCAGCAGCACATTCACCTTGCTCCGCGACCACTCCTTCGGCTGATAGATCTCGTCATACTTCACGAACGCCCGGGGAAAATGCCGCACCGCGGGAAACTCCGGATCTTCCGTCACAATCGGCGCCTCGAACGTCATCCACGGATGCTGGTCGAAATAGCCTCCAATCATCTCCCCATACTCCGGCCACGTATAGTTCGTATCGAGCGCCGCATGAATCCCCACAAACCCCTTGCCATCCTCCTTCACGAACGCCAGCATGTCCTGCTTCTGACTCGCATCCATCTCCAGCTCGCCCGTGGTACTCGCGAAGACCAGGACGTCGAAGTAGTTCAGGTTCTTGCCGTTCCTCGGAATCTCCTTCTTCGTCAGCAGCTCCGTATCCGTGCGCATCTCCGTGTCCCACAGCCCGCTCTCCTTGCCCATCCTGTAGATCGCGTCCATCGCCGCCGAGACCGAGTCGTGCTGAAATCCCTTCGTCTGCCCGATCACCAGCACATGCTTCACGTGAATCGTCTTCGCATGCGGCGGAGGAGGCACAGCCTCGACGCCGCCCGCCTGCGCCTCGGCCACCTTCCCAAAACCGATCAGCGCCGCCAACGCTAGCGCGACAAACCGCAGCTTCACACGAAACGTCACTAAGATCTCCTTACCCAACAACGCCAAAGTTCTGCTACGCAGAGAAGTCTAGTAGCGTTGTCCTAAAGACGCAATGACCAGCCCCGCGCAAACCTATCTCCCTCGCCATCCTCCTCAGTGCCCCGCCGTCTTATGATTATTACTCCGGTCGTTATCCGGCAGCACGTGGTCCGGGTCCACCGTCACCGAGGCGATCGGGCTCTTCGTCTCGAGCTTCCAGAGATACGTTCCCTTCGTCAGCCATGTCTCCACCGGCAGCGTCTCGCGCGCCTTCGAGCCATCGGCGAACACCACCTCCACCGGAGTAGGCAGCACCAATTGTCCGCGATTGCTGATCGTCACCTCCGACCCCTCGATCCTATCCACCGCAACGTCATATCTCCAGTTCTCGAGATACCATCCCCGCCAGAACCAGCTAAGATCCTCCCCACCCTCGCTCTCCATCTCGCGAAAAAAATCCGACGGCGAAGGATGCTTATACGCCCAGTCGCGTATGTACTTCCGAAATGCCCAGTCGAACCGCTCCGGCCCCAGGATCTGCTCCCGCAGCAACACCATCCCATACGCCCCTTTGAAGTAACTCACCGGATGCCCCAAAGGCCACGTATACGCATCCGCCAACGCCATCACCGTAGGCGCCTGGGGATGATTCAGCACCTTCAAGATCATATCCGCCGGCTCCCCACCCGCCGAATACTCCGAGTCCCGCTTCGGCCCGTACTTACCCCCCGCATACTTCGCCGACTCCTCGATATCGATAAACGTATTGAACCCTTCATCCATAAACGCATGCCGCCGCTCGTTCGATCCCACGATCATCGGAAACCAGTCGTGCCCGATCTCATGCGCCGTCACCCAGAACAGAAATGCCCCCTTGTCCTCGATCCCATCGAACACGATTCCGGGATATTCCATGCCCGTCGAAAATCCCGCCACGCTCACCGCTACCGGCCACGGATACGGAAACCATTGCTTCGAAAATCGCTCCACGGTATCCTTCACATATTCGGTCGACTTATCCCAAGCCTCGGGCCCCACGCTCTCCGGCGGATACACGCTCATCGCCAACGACCTCTTCCCCCCCGGCAGATTGATCCGCGCCGCATCCCAAACGAACGCCGGCGAAGCGCTCCACGACACATCGCGCGTCCGGTCCATATGGAAGTGCCACGTCAACGTGCCGCCTTGCTTCGGCCGGCTCGCCGGATCGTTCACCTCCTCCGGCTTGCGAAGGTAAACCGTAGCATCGCTGTTGCGCGCCCGCTCCAGCCGCCTCATCTCCGTCGCCGTCAACACCTCCTTCGGGTTCACCAGTTCGCCCGAACCCGCGACAATCATCTTCGCCGGCACCGTCAAAAAATAATCGAAATTCCCATACTCCAGATAAAATTCGCTCCCAATATACGGCAGCGTATCCCACCCGCGCAGGTCGTCGTACACGCACATCCGCGGATACCACTGCGCCATGTCATAGATCTCCCCCTGCTTCGACATGCCCCACGAGGTTCTCCCGCCCCACGCCGCGGGAATGGCATAGTGATAAATGAAATGAATCTTCAGTTGCCCGCCATGCCCACGCAGCGGCTCCGCCAGCCGTATCTGCATCCTTGTATCGTTCACCCTGTACTCGGCCTTCGACGTCTGCTTACCCTCCTCGATCGCGACCGAGTCGAACACAAACCCTTCCGTCGTCGTCTCCTCTGGACTCGCGGGCTCGGCCTTGCCCCGCGGCCCAAGCCTCGCCCCACCCGTCATCACCTGCGCCCGCGAGCCCTTCTTATAAATATTCTGCTCCAGCTGTACCCACAGGCTCGGCAGCGCATCCGGGCTGTTATTCGTATAAGTAATGGTCTCGTCGTCGCTCAGCACCTTCGCCCCCGTATCCAGCGTCGCGTGCATCTCATAACTCGCCGAGTTCTGCCAATACCCAGGCCCCGGAGCTCCATTGCTCGATCGATACACGTTCACAGCATCCGGAAGCTGCAGCGGAGCGAAGGTGACGCGCGGGTCGTACGGCGCACTCCCAGCCGTTCCCCCCTGCGCCAGCGTCTGCGATCGCTCCGGCATGCAGCACGCGAGGAGAACCATCCAGCAACAGCGGCGGCGTAACCACGTGGATATAGAGCGCACGTGTCATCTCACTTTCGGGAGCTTGGCTTGAAGGACCTGGTTCTGACTGGCTTCGAGGAGCTTTGGTCTGACGATACGTAGTTCGTGCTGCAGAGGCGGGACGCTCAAGCTATAGCCTCCAAGTACGTTCCCCGCCTTAGAACAAAGTTCGCGGATGGTGTAGAGGCTTCTCTCTTTGCACTGTCCTTCTCGACGGCAATCCGCGGTGGTGTTTGCTTTCGTCGATTTCTCTACACCGTCAGCTAATCCGCTCTAGATCGTCAGCGGAACAGACCTCCCGCTCACCGGAGGCGGGTCTTGCCACCGCTGAAACTCCGCGCGACTCGCCCTCGCAGGCCGCATCGAAGAGCGAAGTATCCGGCCGAGCACGGCGACCGGAATCCGTTTGCAAGCAGCGTACTGACGGCTGCGCCACCGCTAACTGATCTCAGCGAGCCTGGCTCTCCGGCTATCGGACCCCCCTGGCTACCTAGGCAGCCGGAGCGGGAGCCGCTACCTTCTTAGCCGCCTTCTTCGCAGGATCGGACTTGCGCGTCGCCTTCTTCCCAGCGCTCTTCCGAGCCCCGGAGGAAGACGCGGCGACAGAGCCCGAATCGCCCTTCTGCCTGGCCCAGCGAACCCGTTGCGCCTCCGCGATTCGCGCCTTGCCTTCGGCACTCATCGCGCGCCGCCTCCCTGAAGAACCTCCCCGGCTCGCGCTGCTCGACTTCTTCCCCGAGCCCTTGGGCCGCCCCGGTCCCCTCTTTACCACGTGCTCTCCCGCCCCTTGGCTGGAACCTCTCAAGTTGGCTAGGCTCCTCGAGCTGTGCTCTGAACCTATCAACAGTTTGCGTACTTGGCTAAGACGGGATATCTCCTCGTCCAGTGCGGAAATAATTTGGGTAGTATTCATATCTAGGGAAGAATACCGCAAGCGGCCTTCTTCTGTACTTATCCTCTCCATTTCTTTTTAATATCTTTTCTTCCCCCCAGCGGAAGGTTCTTGGTATGTGTACAAGGTCAGCCCTAAGCAAGGGCAACGAATAGGACCACTCGACGCAGCTAGAGCGTATGTTAAGGTTTGTTGATGATGCTGAGCTGCCCCAGCTATGTGATGGGGTTACCTGAGGCTATCCGCCTGAGCGGCTGAAGCGAAGCGATCCGTAAGTACACGGCGAAGAAAGTTGGAACGCCTGACATTGCCGGCGAGCGGCTTATGGCGCGAGTCGGATAGGATGGCCTGGCCCCGCCTGCGCGCGAACTCTGCAAAGGGAGTCTTTTATCATCGGAGATACTATGCACAACCAGGTACAAGCCAAGCCTGCGCTACGTCGGCAGCGCATCTTGCGTCCGGCAACCTTGTTCGCCTGCGTCCTGGCGGGCGTTCTTTGCCAGCCGTTGCTGCGCGCGCAGGCGCCCCGGCCGTCCATCGAGTTCGACGAGGCGACGAAGGTGTTTCGCATCGATGCGGCGGATACGAGCTATGTGATGGGCGTGAACGAGACGGGCGCGCTGCAGACGCTCTACTGGGGCAAGCGTCTGGGTGCGCAGGACCGCTTTCCCGCGGCCAAGGCCATGCCGGGGTTCTCCTACGATCTGCCCGTAACGACCACGCCGCAGGAGTTCATGGGCTGGGGCGGAGGGCTGTATGTCGAGCCGGACTTGAAAATTACCTTTGCGGATGGCAACCGCGACCTGGTCCTGAAGTATGTCTCGCAGGAGATCGCGGGCGATCTGCTGCACATCACGTTGAAGGACATTGAGCGCGAGGTTTATGTAACGTTGGAATACCAGGCGGATGCGGAGACCGGCATTCTGCGGCGGTCGGCGAAGGTGGAGAACCGCACGAATGCGGCGTTCGTGATCGAGCAGGCGGCCGCCGGGACGTGGAGCCTGCCGCGCGGGACGGACTACAGGCTGCGCTACCTGACCGGGCGCTGGGCGGGGGAGTGGAGCCTGCACGAGAGCGATGTGCAGCCAGGCAAGACGGTGCTCGAGAGCCGGCGCGGCTCGACCGGACCGCAGAACAATCCGTGGTTCGCGATCGATCATACGAGCGCTGGCAGCGAGAACGGCGATGTGTGGTTTGGAGCGCTGGGCTGGAGCGGGTCGTGGAAGATCAGTATCGAGCAGGACCAGCTGCAGCAGGTGCGCGTGACGGGCGGCCTGAACAGCTTCGACTTCAGCTACCCATTGAAGGCGGGGGAGAGCTTCACCACGCCGTACTTCTACGGCGGCCACACGGATCACGGCATCGGAGGCGCCTCGCGCATGCTGCACCGCTTCGAGGTGGACTCGATCCTGCCACGCCTCGCCGGCAGCACGGGCCCGAATCTGCGCCCGGTGCTCTACAACTCGTGGGAGGCGACGGAGTTCCACGTGGATGAGGAGGGCCAGATGGCGCTGGCGGAGAAGGCGGCCAGCCTTGGCGTGGAGCGCTTTGTGATGGACGATGGCTGGTTCGGCCAACGCAAGGACGACCACGCGGGGCTGGGCGACTGGTACGTGAACAACCAGAAGTTTCCAAACGGGCTGAAGCCTCTGATCGACAAGGTGCATTCCTTGAAGATGAGCTTCGGTCTGTGGGTCGAGCCCGAGATGGTGAACCCGGACAGCGATCTGTACCGCAAACATCCGGACTGGGTGCTCAACTTTCCCGGACGGCCGCATACCGAGGGACGCAACCAGCTGGTGCTCAATCTAGCCCGGCCGGACGTGCGCGCCTACGTCTTCGAAGTTCTAGACAAGCTGCTCAAGGAAAATGAAATCTCGTTTCTCAAGTGGGACTACAACCGCAACTGGTCTGAGCCAGGCTGGCCCGCCGTCCCGCCCCAGGACCAGAAAAAGGTATATCTCGACTACACGCGCAACTATTACGCAATACTGGCCGAGCTGCGGCGGAAGCATCCCGACGTGGAGATTGAAAGCTGCGCCAGCGGGGGCGGCCGCGTGGATCTGGGCGTCATGCGGTACACGGACGAGGTGTGGCCATCCGACAATACCGACGGGTACGATCGCCTGCGCATCCAGAACGGCTTCACCTATGCCTATACCCCGGCGATCATGATGGCCTGGGTCACCGACTCGCCCACATGGGTGAATCAACGCAGCCTTTCGCTCGAATACAGGTTTCTCTCCTCGATGCAGGGATCGCTTGGCATCGGGGCGAACCTGAACAAATGGTCGCCCGAAGACTTCGCCCAGGCCAAGCATCTGGTCGCTCAGTACAAGACCATTCGCGAGACCGTGCAGCGCGGCGACCTCTACCGGCTGATGACGCCCGAGAACGGAAGCGAGCAGTCGGTCACCGAGAGCGTCTCCCGGGACGGCGTCCAGGCCGTGGCCTTTGCGTTCCTGCATTCCAGCCGGGAGTTTTATCCCTTCCCCAGGATCTTTCTGAAAGGACTCGACGAGAACGCAAGCTATCGAATCAAGCCCCTGGCCGGAAAGCTTTCCCCGCGCACGCCGGACAGCGCAAGCGGGGCATACTGGATGCACGCCGGAGTCGATGTGGAGCTGCGCGGCGACTTTCAAGCAGCCGCGTTCACCTTGGAGCGTACAGCCAAGTAGTCCCCGCGCCCGCCTTGATGTATTGGCCCGCTTGACCGATACTCAAGGCGATCGAGGAGACCCGGACGTCGTCTCCCGAACTCGACGAGTCCGCGGCCGAGCACTGCCGTATCGGCCCGGAAAGAGGTGCAGCCATGCATGGTCTCCCAAGATACCGCCGCAGTTCCCAACGGACGAAAAAGCTCGTGCTCTGCGGCGTCCTCCTCGTTGCGGCGGGTGCCTGCGCCTCGGCGCAAAACATCCTCAGCGGCTACTGGGACCTTCGAATTCCCAACGGCGATGGAACGTTCCGCGAGACGTTTTTCGAGCTTCAGCAGAACGCCGAAGCCCTTTCCGGAAGGGTTCTGGGACGCAGCCGCGACGGCATACCTCTCGAAGGCACATTCAAGCAGGGTGCGATCCATTTCGCCACCCTCCCGCCGCAGCCTGCGCCCGGTGCTCCCAGCGGACGCTCCGTGGTCTACGACGGTACGGTTCACGATGGCCGGATAGCTCTCGAGACGCACGGCTTCGGCGGCCAGCTCCTGCGCGGCGAGGCGACCCGCTCCTCCAGGGAGGCTGCGCTGCCTCCGCCCGCTCTGCCCCTGCCTCCCCTCCACGACCTCCCGGACAACGGGCTGGTTCGCACGCCGCCCATGGGCTGGAACAGCTGGAACAAGTTTGCCGGCACGATCACCGACGCCGATGTGCGCGCCATGGCGGACGCCATGGTCGCCAGCGGCATGGACAAGGTCGGCTACCTCTACATCAACATCGACGATACCTGGGAACTCGCCCGCGATGCCCAAGGCAACATCACCACCAACACCAAGTTCCCCGACATGAAGGCGCTCGCCGACTACGTTCACTCCAGGGGACTGAAGATCGGCATCTACTCCTCCCCTGGACCGAAGACCTGCGCCGGTTACACCGCCAGCTACGGCCACGAGGCGCAGGATGCCAAAACCTACGCCGCCTGGGGCTTCGACTACCTCAAGTACGACCTCTGCAGCGCTCGCGCCATCTATCCCTCCACCGAGGCCAATCAGCGAGCGCTCTATCAGAAGATGGGAGAGGCATTGCGCGCAACCGGCCGGCCCATCGTTTTCAGTCTCTGCCAGTATGGCGAGAACGAACCGTGGAAGTGGGGCTCCAAGGTAGGCGGCAATCTCTGGCGAACCACCGGCGACATACAGGACAGTTGGGAGTCGATGGACAAGATCGGCTTCAGCCAGATCGAGATCGCACCCTACGCCCGTCCCGGCCACTGGAACGACCCCGACATGCTGGAGGTGGGTAACGGCGGCATGACCGGCGACGAGTACCGCACCCACATGAGCCTATGGTCCCTGCTCTCCGCGCCCCTCATAGCGGGCAACGATCTCCGCAGCATGTCCGCCGAGACGAAGTCGATCTTGATGAACCGGGACGTCATTGCCATCGACCAGGACGAGGCCGCCAAACCCGTCGCAATCCTCTCCACCGAGGGCAAGGTGGAGATTCTGTGGCGCCCGCTGAGCGACGGATCGATCGCGGTCGGAATCTTCAATCGAGGCCCGCAGCCTGCAAAGGTCGACCTTCCCTGGAGCAAGCTGCCGGATGGCTTCGCGGGCGGCGGACTGCAGGTGCATGACCTCTGGAAACACGATCCAGTTCAGGTCCGCGGAGAGGCTTTTGCCGCGTCCGTAGCCCCGCATGGGGTCATCCTGCTAAAGATTAAGAAGACGCAATAGCTGCGCTTACGGCACCCAGCTCGTCCGGTCGTCCGCATCCGCCCACTCCCCTAATAGCTCCCCGCGAAGATCGCCTTCAGCTTCGTCCGCAGCCCCTGCTCCTCGCTCGCCCGCCGCACCTGAGTCCTGTGCGTATACAGCAGCATCCCGATCGCCGCCGCATACTCCGGCCGCGCCAGCTCCTCCGGCATCCGGCTCAGCGACACCGGATACCCCACCCGCGCCGACACCCGCAACAGGCTCTCCGCGTTATCCAGCAGACCCACCATCAAC
>CAXTPY010000078.1:0-9349 GCA_964246195.1 uncultured Acidobacteriaceae bacterium
CAAACGAGCCCCCTCGCACGCAGCCCGCTACTGGCAGGCACATTGCTACAGCCACAAGGATTCCCGGCCTGGGTGACCAGGTCGGCCCAGGAACCAAGGTCCGAACCTAAAGTCTCTCGATTGAAGACTTTGACACCTTTTACCCAGGGTGGGGGTGAATCCACGAAGCCAACGTTGCGGAGACGCCGAGGGAGCTCAAACGAGCCCCCCTCGCACGCAGCCCGCTACTGGATCGTCACGGTGATGTTGCTGGTGTGGATGATCGCTCCCGAGGTCGCTGTCAGTATCAGGCTGTAGGTTCCCGGCGTGGCGTTGGTCTGTACCGGAGCGATGCTCTGCTGCAAGGTATTCGCCGCGCCACAACCCGACGCGCCGAGAACGCCCACCGTACACGCGACCGCCAGCAGCGCTCCCCAGCGGCGTCGGCGCGGCATGGTGAAGATCAGCATGCAAGCCAGCGTCGCGCCCGATCCGGCCACGTACCACGGCGACCGGCTCCCGTTCAACGCCGTTCCTCCCGAATGCACCTGGATCAGTCCATGCCCGGTCTTCGCGCTCACCTGGTACGCCTGGAGAGTGAAGACGCTAGTAGCCGAAGCTCCGGAGGTCAGCGCCACCGGCGTGACCGA
The DNA here is from genome assembly GCA_964246195.1 of uncultured Acidobacteriaceae bacterium. Classification (GTDB taxonomy): domain Bacteria; phylum Acidobacteriota; class Terriglobia; order Terriglobales; family Acidobacteriaceae; genus Edaphobacter. The sequence continues at coordinate 630 of CAXTPY010000078.1, forward strand.
GAACAGATACCCCGCCCCCAGCGTGGGGTCGATCGAGGCAGCCGTCAGGCTGACAGACCCGCTGAAGCCGTTCACCGAGCCCAGCGTCAACGTCGTTCCCGGTGAGGCCTGCCCCGTCGTAACCGTCACCGCGGCTGTGCAGGGAGTGAAGGTGAAATCCGGAAGCGTAGAGGAGACCACATCCTCATTCAGTGTGTTCTTGGAAGGCGCGAAGGTGTTGTCGCCAGAGTAGACCGCGGAGAGGACATGGCCTCCTGAGCTCAGTCCGGCCGTATTGAAGGTGTAGGCCGCGGTTCCATTCACCAGCGGAATGGGCGCTCCGGTCGCCGTACCGTCGACGAGCAGCTGCACCGCGCCCGCGGGAGTGCCACCCGCCGCACTCGCGGCCGCTGCTACCGTAATCGAAAGCGAGAGACTGGACCCGGGAACTCCGCAGATCGGGCTCCCTGTAGTGATGGTTGTGGTGGACTGGACCGTTCCCGCTACGCCTGTGCTCGACGCCGGCGTTACCAGCCTCCACTTCGTAGCCAGGTTGTAGGCGTCGACCGAACCCCACCCCGTAGCCAGATCGTATCCAGGGGTCGCCGTGTACCCTATGCTGCCGCCGTTCGGACAGTCTAGAGTTCCCGCGACGCAGGGACTCTTGTTGTCTCCCGTCGTGATGTCATGGAAGACGGAGGTGCTGTAGGTGCTATTGCCGTAGGCATAGAGCACCGGGTTGGCGTTCCCTAGGCTCGATTGGATCTGTTGCTCCACCAGGGCCAGGATGCTGGCGAAGGCAGGCGTCGCTACCGAGGTTCCGCCGACTACATTCAGGGTCTGGCCGTTCGCCGCCCGGAAGCCTGTGACGCAGGAGCCTTGCGAGCAGAACAGGTATCCATCGTGCGCCGCCGCTGCATTGAAGGAGATATCCGGCACGTCGCGCGAGGAGTCCGCAGGCACACCCGGGCCAGTCTGCCAGTACGGCTTGGTGAAGACCTGGCTCGCCCCCCCGCCACCCGCGGCGAGAGCCCCCGCGGTCGTGGCTGTGGCGGCCACAGTCTCATTCCAGACCGCCTCCGGGATGTAGCCCGTCGCCGAAGCTCCGTTCCCCAGATCGGTGCCATTCCAGTACTGCGTTGCGCCTAGGGCGCTTCCTTCATTGAACATGGTTCCGCCCGCTCCCGTAGCGAACGGAGAGCTGGCGGGGAAGTCGACGGCCAATCCCTGCGTGGCCGTCCCCGACAGGTAGTCGCAATCCGTCGCGCCGGAGTCGCCTCCCGGACCCACCACCGTCTCCCCCTGCACATTCGCCTGCTGCAGCAGGAGGTTGAAGCTGTTCAGGTTGGCCAGGCCGAGCGCTGCCTCGCACTCGCCATAGCTGATGCTCACGATCGGCGCGATGTTCTGGTCGATCGCATACTGCAGCGAGATACCGAGCACGTCGGTCGACTCCACATAGACAATGCTCACGTTGGGAGCGATGGCCCCCGCCCATTCGATGTCCAGATGAGCCTCATCCACGTCCGTGCTCACAATACCGGGATTGGCCGAACCTGCGGCAAGCACCACCGTCGGGACATTGGCGGGCAGTCCGGACGCTGCGCGGAAGGACGCCACATCCGGCAGATTGATGTTCGTCTGCCCCATCACGGCAATCTTGATCCCGGTGCCGTTTACCAGGGTTAAAAGCGGATTCACGTCGTAGATGGCGTCGAAATCGCCCGGCACGAGATAGTGATTGCCGGAGATCGAAGAGGTGAATTGCGGGTTCGCCGGCGGGGCCTGGACGGTGCGCACGCGAGCGCGTGACTTCAGCCGGAAATCGCTTAAACCACTGACGTTCGCGACAACGGCGGCGATCTGCGCGGGTAAGGCGGGATCGGACATATTGGCGAAGTGCTGCTCGCCATTCCAGGTGAGATTGTGCAGGCTGGTGTGCAGCGCCTGCTGGACCTGCGCGGCGGTGCCTGCGACGGTCACGAAGCTGCGGCTGCGGCTGGTTGCCACCACGGTGAGTCCCTGGGCGGTTAGCCACGCATTCACGGCGCTTAGGTCCGCGTTGCTCAGGCCGAACTGGGAGCCGTATTGCTCCGGCGTCAGCCACCGGTGGTAGCGCGGAGAGGAGGGGTTCTGTTGGTCGATCAAAAGCTGCGTCAGGGCCGTCTGCTGGGCAGGCGTGATGTTGAAACGAAAGGTGATACCAGAGAGCTTGAGGTCTGGAGCCACCGGCCCAAGATCCTGCGCAACGGCCACTGGCGCGGGCACCGAATGTGCCAGCGGAACTCGGCTGCCTGCGGAGATGGAGCTGATACGGTCCTGCACGGCGGCTATGCCGGGAGCTACGGCGAGAACGAGAAAAGCGACGAGCGAGGAGGCCTGGAGGAGACGACGAAGCATGATGTCCTTACTGTACTGGAGAACGTAACCGGTTTGCTGCCAACGGATAGAACGAAAGATGTAGATGGCGTACAAGCCCCTGCTGCGGGTTTGGCGAGGCGAGGAGTCACCGGATTAGACCAATTCCTGAGAAAAATGTTGCTGCTCACGATGTGGTTATTTGCGTGGCAAACGTGGTCTGCGCGCTGGAGTTTCATACGGTGTACTTTCCTGCGCTGAGGACGTGTTCGGCCACCTGGCGGCGTAGGCCGATGGTGTCGATCGGCTCGTGCTTGGCCAGGCGGCGGAGGATGGTCGCCTGGGTGCGCAGGTTGTCGCCCTCCGCGACCGCGGCGAGTATGCGGCGCGAGAGCAGTTCGATCTTCTCGATGGCAGTGGAGGCGTAGATGCGCGCCATGGCGACCGGAGTGGCGGAGCTTCCTTTCCCGTCGAGCTTCTCCGCCAGTTTCTCAGCGCGCAGGATGGCGGATTCCATGGCGTAGACTTCGAGGACGCAGTCGGCGATGGCGCCCATGATCTCCTGCTGGTCGGCCAGGCCGGCCATGTACCTCTGCGTGGCGACTCCGGCGGCGAAGAGGGTGAGCTTCTTGGCGGAGGCGAGCAGATCGTGCTCGGCGGCAAGCGGGCCTTCGCGGTCTTCCTTGAGCGTGGGTCCGGCCATGACCTCGCCCATGAGTTGCTTGATGGCGGGCATGAGCGCCAGCTTGCCGGACATGGCGGACTTCATCAGCCAGCCGGTGATGATGAGGCGATTGACCTCGTTGGTGCCTTCAAAGATCCTGTTGATGCGGGCGTCGCGGTAGGCGCGTTCGGCCGGATACTCCTCCACGTAGCCGTAGCCGCCGAAGATCTGCAGGCTCTCGTCGACCACCATGTCGAGCATCTCCGAGGCCCAGACCTTCACGATCGAGCACTCGACGGCGTACTCCTCGATGCTCTTCTGGATCTCCCTGGTGTCGTGCCTGGCTTCCGCCGGTAGCCCCGACAAGGCGCGTTCGATCAGGCCGACGGTCCGGTAGCAGACCGCCTCGCCGGTAAAGATGGCGGTGGCCATGTTGGCGATCTTCTCCTGGATGAGGCCGAATTCGGAGATGCTCTTGCCGAAGGCCCTGCGTTCCTTGGCATACCGCACGGCGTTGTTGAGCGACATCCGCGCTCCCCCTATGGCCGCGTTGCCCAGCTTGTAGCGGCCTACGTTGAGGATGTTGAACGCGATCGCGTGGCCCCTGCCAACCTCGCCCAGCAGGTTCGCGGCGGGGATCTTGCAGTCCGTCAGGATGAGCGGCGTGGTGGAGCTGCCGCGGATGCCCAGCTTGTGCTCTTCCTTGCCCGGGGCGAAGCCGGCTGTCCCCTTCTCGACCAGGAAGGCGGTGAGCTTCTCCTTGCCCGCGTCCTTTCCTTCGTTGACGAGGCACTTGGCGAAGAGGGTGTAGATGTCGGCGAAGCCTCCGTTGCTGATCCACATCTTCTCGCCGTTCAGCGTGTACGTGGAGCCGTCGTCGGAGAGCACGGCGCGGGTCTTGGCATTGACCGCGTCCGAGCCGGAGGAGGACTCCGAGAGCGCATAGGCACCGATGAAGGTGCCGTCGGCAAGCTTCGGGAGGTACTTCTGCTTCTGCTCATGCGTTCCGTACCAGACCAGCGGCAAGGTGCCGATGCCGGTGTGCGCGGAGAAGGCGACGGAGAAGCTGCCCTGCCGCGAGATGTTCTCGGCGATGATGGCGGAGGTGATCTTGTCCATCTCGAGGCCGCCGTACTCCTCGGGAATATCGACCGCGGTGAGCCCGAGGTCGGCGGCTTCCTTGATCAGCCGCCGGGTCACGGCGAAGTCCTTGCGCTCGATCGCGTCGGAGTTGGGGACGACCTCGTTCTCGGCGAAGTCGGCGGTGGTCTGGGCGATCTGCTTGTGCTCCGCGGTGAAGTCTTCGGGGAAGAAGCAGTCGGCGGGCGTGGGGTTGGAGAGGAGGAAGCTGCCGCCTGCGATGCGTGTGGTGGACGAAGTGGGTGCGGTCATCGTGGCCATGGTGGAGCTCCTCGTAGCGGGTTTAGAAGGTGGAGAGTGAAATGGTGAGCCTGGCTGGGTCGGACATGGCTTCTACCTTGTGGCTCGGAGTTGCTGGAGCTTGCGGTTGGAGAGCACAAGGGCGGCGGCATTGAGCAGGGTGGGAATGCCGACCCAGAAGGAGAAGGGGAGCTTGTGGGGCTTGGACGTCGCTGCGTACTTGTACACGAAGGCGTTGAGCGGGGACCAGGGGCGGACGATGGCGATCTCGCAGAGCAGACAGACGAAAAGCATCGCGGAGGCGGAGCGGGTCGCGGTGGAAGGAGCCAGGGGATTGGACGTATAGGAGAGCAGGGTCGACGTGAACAGGCCCAGGGTAGCGAGGGCTCCTACCAGGGTTCCGGCGGTGAGGATCCAGTTGCCCGTGCGAAAGAGGGCCGCCACATAGACGACGGCGGCGGCACCCGCGGTGGCGAGGAGGAGGGTGAGAGGGTAGAGGGTGCGGCCGGGTTGGGTGAGGAGGTTCATGGGATGACTGTGCTTGGCTGCTGGTCGCTTATAACGGATTGCTTGAGCGCGCCTACAGAAAGAAACGCCAGGTCCTTCGACTTCGCTGCGCTCCGCTCAAGGACGACACTTTTCTCTTGCTCCATCAGGCGGCCTCGAAGATGCCGGCGGCGCCCATGCCTCCGCCTACGCACATGGTGACGATGCCGTACTTGGCCTTGCGGCGGGGCATCTCGCGCAGCAGGGTCGCGGTGAGTTTGGCTCCAGTGCAACCGAGCGGGTGGCCGAGGGCGATGGCTCCTCCGTTGACGTTCACCTTGGCGGGGTCGATGCCCAGAACTTTGAGGACGGCGAGCGACTGGGCGGCGAAGGCTTCGTTGAGTTCGAAGAGGTCGATCTCGGCCAGCTCCAAACCCGCCATCTTCAACGCCTTCGGAATGGCGTGAATAGGGCCTATGCCCATCTCTTCGGGATCGCAGCCGGCATAGGCGAAGGCGATGAACTTCGCCATGGCGGGGATGCCCAGATCCGCGGCGCGTTTGGCCGACATGACCACGGCTGCGGCGGCTCCGTCGGAGGTCTGGGAAGAGTTGCCGGCGGTGACGGAGCCCTGGGCGTGGAAGACGGGCTTGAGTTTGGCGAGGGCGTCGAGCGAGGTGTCGGCGCGGGGACCTTCGTCGCGGGTGAACTGGGATTCGAAGCGCTTGGCTCTTCCCTTCCCGTCCGGCGCGGAGGTGGTGACGGCTACTGGGACGATCTCGTCGTCGAATTTGCCGGATGCGATGGCGGCGAGGGCTTTCTGGTGGGATTGGAAGGAGAACTCATCCATCTGTTCGCGGTTGATGCCGTAGTGGGTGGCCACGCGTTCCGCTGTCAGGCCCATGGACATGTAGCTGCCGGGATAGTTTTCTACGAGCCAAGGGTTGACGGAGATCTTGTTGCCTCCGAAGGGGACGTAGGACATGCTCTCGGTGCCTCCGGCGAGGATCACGTCGGCAGCGCCCGCGCGGATGCGATCGGCGGCGAGCGCGATGGATTGCAGGCCGGAGGCGCAGTAGCGGTTGATGGTCATGGCGGAAGAGCCGACGGGGAGCCCGGCGCGGAGGCTAGCGATGCGGGCTACGTTCATGCCCTGCTCGGCCTCGGGCATGGCGCATCCGAGGATGACGTCTTCGATCTCCGTCTTATCGAGTTGGGGCACGCGGGCGAGGGCTCCGGTGATGGCGGTGGCGGCGAGGTCATCGGGGCGGGTGGTGCGGAGGGTGCCGCGAGGAGCCTTGCCGATAGGGGTGCGGACGGCGCTGGCGATGATGACTTCGTTCATGGGAACCTCAAATCTTGATGCCAAGTTGCAATAGAATCGCGCGTTCCATGCGAGTCGTGTCTTCCGGAGAGAAACTGCCCAATCGAGTCTTGAATCGCAATTTGCTTACTGTAGTGAGCTGATCCGCCATCGTACATAGGTCAGTTACGCAGTGGTTTCCCGCTCTTGAGGGTGAAGGCGATGCGGTCCTGGGTCTTCTTTTCGCCGCAGAGGGAGAGAAAAGCTTCGCGTTCGAGGTCGAGGAGGTACTGCTCGCTGACCGGGGTGCCGGGGGTGATGTTGCCTCCGGCGAGGGCGTAGGCGACCCAGTTGGCGACCTTGGCGTCGTGGTCGGAGATGTATTGGCCTTCGCGCAGGGTCCAGACGGCTAGGTTTCGGGTGGCGAGGACGGACTCGCGGGGGGCGGGAAGGTCGGTGCGCGGGATGGGGGCGGCGTAGCCGGCGTCGGCGAGGGAGCGTGCACGGAGCTTCGCGTCGCTGACGAGCCGCTCGCGGTTCATGGTGATGTTGTCGGAGGTTCGGAGGAAGCCGAGGGTGCGGGCTTCGGCGGCGGAGGTGGAGACGGTGGCTTTGGCGATGGTCTCGAAGTTCTTCTTGAGCGCTTCGAAGATTTCCACTCCCTCGCCGCGGGCATCCGGACGGATGCTGGCGCCTGCTTCGATGGAGCGGAGTGTCATTTCTTTGCATCCTCCGCCGCCGGGAATCAGGCCTACGCCGGTTTCGACCAGGCCCATGTAGAGCTCGGCGTGGGGCTGCCGGGCGGCGGCGTGGAGGGCCACCTCGGTGCCTCCGCCCAGGCATAGGCCGTAGGGGGCGACGACCACCGGGCGGGGACAGAACTTGATCGCCTGCGTCATGTTCTGGAAGGCGCGGACGGCCTGCTCCACCTCGTCCCACTCCTCTTCCTGGATGCCGAGGAGAAGCTGCAGGAGGTTCGCGCCGACGGAGAAGTTGGCGGATTCACCGGTGATGACGAAGGCCTCGAAGGCTCCCACCTCGGGGCTGGTGGGCTTGAGCGTCTGCGTGATCAGGTTGACGATGTCGTCGCCCAGCGCGTTCATCTTGGAGTGGAGTTCGATGGCGGCGACGCCCTGGCCCAGGTCGATCACCGAGGCTCCAGGATTCTTCTTCACTACGCCGTGCGCCTTCTTGAGCACGGCGAGCGAGGTGACGCCGGGCGCAGCGGGTACGGGCTTGTAGGTGCCGCTGACGGGATCGAAGAACTGGCGGCCGCTAGGCGTAGTAGGGTCGTCCTTGTACCAGGTGGGGCCGGGCTCGGTGATGGCGTGGGGATAGTTGAGGAGCTTTTCGACGTTGGGGGAGACGGGCCGGCCTTCGGCGAGCATTCTGTAGGTCGTCGCGCGCGGCCCGGCGGCGTCCATCATCTCGAAGGGCCCGAGCTCCCAGTTGAAGCCCGTGCGCATGGCCGTATCGATCTCGACGATGGAGGCGGCGGGTTCAGCGCGGGAACCGGTTCCGGCGATGCGGTTCGCGGAGTAGGTGAAGAGCTCGGTGAGCAGAGGCCAGTAGAAGGCTGCGGCTTTGTCTTTGGTGGCGTCGGCCTGGAGCAACTGCGGGATGCGGGCGGCGGCGGATTCGATGGGCTTGGCCATCTCGAGCGCGGGAAACTTCGGGCGTGTGCTGGGGCGGTAGTCGAGCGTCTGCCAATCGAGGACGTGGCGCAGGTCGCGGCCCTCCTGGTCCTTGCCCTCCTTCTTGTAGAAGCCCTGTTTCGCCTTGTCGCCGAGCCATCTGTTTTGGAGCATCGTCTGGATGAAGGGGGCGAGCGTCACGTCCTGGCGCTCGTCCTCGATGCGGGCGGCTTGCGCGGAGAAGTTGGTCGAGACGTGGGCGAGCACATCGACGCCGACCAGGTCTCCGAGGCGGAAGGTGCCGCTCTTCGGCCAACCCAGCGGCGAGCCGGTGAGCGTATCGACCTCCTCGATGGTCAGGCCCTGAGCCATCATCAGGCGTATGGCGTTGCCCATCGAGAAGGTGCCGATGCGGTTGGCGATGAAGTTCGGCGTGTCGAAGGAGTGGACCACCGCCTTGCCCAGACGCTGGTCGCAGAACTGGGCGATCCGGGCGACGTCCGCCTCGCGCGTGAGAGGCGTCGGGATGATCTCGAGCAGGCGCATGTAGCGCGGCGGATTGAAGAAGTGGGTGCCGAAGAAGTGCGGTTTGGCTTCGTCCGAAAGCGTAGCCGCGATCTCCGCGATGGGCAGCCCGGAGGTGTTCGACGTCAGGACGGTGCCGGGCCTGCGATGCTTCTCGACGCGCGCGAGCAGGTCCCGCTTGATGGCTAGGTCTTCGGCGACCACTTCGATGATCCAGTCGCAGGAGGCGATGAGGGCGAGGTCGTCGTCGAAGTTGCCCACGGTCAGCAGACGGGCGGCTTCGGGGGTGTAGAAGGCAGCGGGCTTGGACTTCTTGAGCCCGTCCAAGGCGGCGAGGACGATCTTGTTGCGCTCCGGCTTCGGAGCGCCCGCGGCCGTACCTTGCGGGACG
>CAXTPY010000079.1:0-9307 GCA_964246195.1 uncultured Acidobacteriaceae bacterium
CCTCCCGTCCTCAACCAAACCTTCGCCCAACGGTAGCGCAGCCCCCCACAGCCGTCCCGCCTCCAGCCGGAACGAACCCTCCGGAGACGCCGCCGCCGACAACGAAGCCAACGGCGCCACCTCATCCGAACCTCCCATCACACACCGCGGCGCGCCCCCAGCCAAGACTGCCACCAACGCTCTATCCCAGCCGCAGACCGTCTCCGCCCCCGGCACCTTCCTCGTCCAGGTAGCCGCCGTCTCCCACCGCGAAGACGCTGACGTCCTGCTCTCCGCCCTCAAGCAGCACGGCTACAACGTAGTCATCCAGCACGAGCCGCAGGACAAGCTCCTCCACATCCAGCTCGGCCCCTTCGCCTCCCGCAAGGAGGCCGACGCCATGCGCCAGCGCCTTCTCGCCGACGGCTACAACGCCATCGTTAAATAGCCTTCTCCGGAAGCGTGGAGGAGGCCGAGGAACTGCCGCAAGTCCGCGACGCAGCTTCCCACCAGAACAAAAAGCGAAACTAACAGCATTCTTTCGCATCTAAGACGGTGATCCACGGCTACACTGTCCGTAGACCACACTTGTTGAAAGGTGGACCTCATGAAACTCGGAAACCCACCCAATCTCGTGGCTGAGTACGTATTGAAGCTGGCGAACGATCAAAATAATCCGCTTACGCCGATGCAGGTTTTAAAGCTGGTGTACATCTCTCATGGTTGGCACTTGGGCCTGTATGGCCGCCCGCTCGTAAATGAACCCATCGAGGCTTGGCAATATGGCCCGGTCATTCCCTCTGTGTACCACCGCTACAAGCGGTTCGGATCCAAGTTCATCGACGATGCCCCCGAGGCCCTGCCGAGTGGATTTGACAGCTCGGAGGTCAGCACCCTGAATCAAGTGTTTCAAGGCTATGGCAAGAGGTCAGGAGTGAGCCTCTCTTCCCTCACTCACGAGCCCGGAACACCCTGGTCCATCACCGTCCAGCAGTCCGGCATCGGCGCAGTCATCTCCAATGATTTGATCGAAGATTACTACCGGCGTCTCGCAGGCAAATGAACGCAGACGGGGTTGTAGTCCCAGAGCAGGAGCCCAAAACCACAGTCAAGTCTCTGAAGGAGGCCTCCGCCTTCGCCAGAGGCGACCTGCGCCGCTATGAATCGGTCCAAACGCATATCCACTGGGCGGGGCTGCTGGTGTTTTGGGCCTTCGTCATCGTCGTTCTGGTTCTGGCTTTGATCTGGGCATGGCACCTGGGTGCCCCGGAGAAGTGGCGCTTCCTCAGCACCGAACAGCAGAACGATCTGCAGCGTGTTCTTCTCGCCGCCGTCGGCTCCTCCGCTCTTACCCAGGTAGCGAAGAAGTGGCTCTCTTCAAAGGAAAACGTGGAATGCAGTGAACCGGACTGACACCCAAGTCCAGCATGGAACTGCTATCTCATCTCCTCCGGCAGCGCCTCTACCATAGCGCTTCGCACCGCCTCCATCAAACCTTCGCGCGTGTCGCACGCTGCAGGATCGATCGCCTCCAGCACCTGCACTCGCGCCACTCCGGGTCGTATCCTCCAGCTACCCTTCCGCAGCATGTGCTGCGTCCCGGATACAACGACCGGAAGCACCGGCGCCCCCGTCTGCTTTGCCAGGAAGAAGGGCCCCTTCTTAAACGGCGCCAGCCTTCCATTCGGCGATCTCGTCCCCTCCGGAAACACTAGAATGTGCAATCCCGAACGCAGCGCATCCTCTGCCGCCGCCACGCTCGCCTGCGCCGCCTCTCGCCGGCTGCCACGCTCGACCGGAACGAACTTCGCCATCAGCATCGCCGTCCCCAGCACCGGAATGCGCGTCAGCACACGCTTCAACAGCACCGAACTCCTACCCGGCAGCATCGGAAGCACCACCGGAGGGTCAAGGTTCGAGACATGGTTGCACAGAAAGATGCAGCTCTGCCCCGCCGGCACATGCTCCAGCCCCTCCACCTCCACACGTATCCCGCCGGCCTTCACACCCATCCGCAGAATCCGCATCGCCACCCGGTACAGCGGCGCAATGTCGCCGATCAAAAACGAGTACGGCACCCCGATCAGCCCAGCCACCGATCCAAGTGTCAGATAGACAAAAAACATCTTCAGCGTCGAAAACATACAGGCTCCGAGCATATCTCACGGAGCGCTCCGCCCGCGGTCTCTGGACAGGTTCTGAGGAGATTGTTCACTCGCTGAAAGGCTGGGAAGGCCCGGAAGTGAGCCTCCGGCGCAGGCCGAGTCATAGCAGCAGGCAGAGCTCCCCGCAGGTAGCGTTCTGTGTGCGGCATGGGCTTGGGTGGGCTGCTAGGCTTTGACTATGAGTAGCAACATGTACCTGCGGCGTGTGATGGAGAGACGCGAGGAGTTGTCGCGAGAGGATGCGCGCGCGGTCATGGCTCAGATTTTTTCAGCCGATCTGCACGGAATGCAGGTGGCGGCGCTGCTGGGTGCATTGGCGGCTCGTGGCGAGACGGCCGCGGAGATGGCAGGTTTTGTGGACGCGATGCAAGCAGCAGCCGAGCCATTCCCGCTCAGCGAGCAGGAGCGGAGCGCGTTGGTGGACACCTGTGGGACCGGCGGAGATGGGAGTGGCACGTTCAACATCTCGACCGCGGCAGCGCTGGTGGCGGCTGCGGCGGGAGCCAAGGTGGCGAAGCACGGTAATCGCGCTGTAACTTCGCGATGCGGTTCGGCCGACGTCCTGGAGGCGTTAGGAATCCCTGTGAACCTGACGCCGAAGCAGGGAGCGGAAGCGCTTCGGGAGTATGGATTTGCGTTTTTGCATGCTCCGAGCTTGCACCCTGCGATGAAGGCGGTAATGCCTGTGCGCCAGGCCCTCGGTGTGCGGACCGTCTTCAATGTTCTGGGGCCGTTGGTCAATCCGGCAGGCGCCGCAGCCCAGGTGATGGGCGTCTACAGCACGCGTCTGGTTCCCCTGGTCGCGAAGACCATGGCGCTGCTTGGAAACCGGCGCGCCTTTGTCGTCTGCGGCGAGACCGGGCCGGACAACGAAGAAATGGATGAGTTATCGATCAGCGGAGCAAGTCATTTTGCTGAAGTGAAGGGAGATGAGATCAGGCTCGGAACACTGGTGCCGGAAGACTTTGGTATGACTCGGGCTCCACTCCCCGCACTCAAAGGTGGGGATGCCAAGGCGAACGCGGCGACGCTGTGGGATGTCTTTACGGGTGCCACCGGGCCGCGGCGAGAGGTGGTCGTTTTGAATGCTGGAGCCGTGCTGATGACGGCTGCGCTCGCAGCAAACCTGACGGACGGTATACAACTGGCCAGGAGCACGATCGATGCCGGAAAGGTGCAGGCACTCGTCTCGCGCCTTGGTAAATACAAGAAGTAAGGAGGGTGCGCTCTGACTCCGCAAAAATAGATGAAGGATTCCGCAACAGTCATTCCCTTCAAGTCACCGATTCGGTCCAACGCGAAGCGGCAGTAGCAGGTCCTTAGCCCTGCCGCAGGGTCTCGAGCAGTGTTTCAAGCTCTGGTGGGAGGGGGGCTTCGAGCGCGATGCGTTCTCCGGTCTGGGGATGGGTGAAGGCGAGGCGGGCGGCGTGGAGAAAGTTGCGTTCCAGGCTGAGGGTAGAGCCCGGCGGCCCGATGCGGCGCGGCGCGCCGTAGAGCGTGTCGCCGACGACAGGATGGCCGAGAGACTGCATGTGGACGCGGATCTGGTGCGTGCGTCCGGTCTCGATGCGCACCTCGACCAGGGTGAAAGCCCCAAGCGGCGTGGCGATGCGCTTGAGGACGGTGACGTGGGAGATGGCGGACCGCACGCCTTCGTTATCGGCCGCGCGACGTGTGGTCATCCGGACGCGGCGAAGGAGATCGCGTCCGATCGGCAGCGTGACGGTTACTGCGTCCTTTGCCAAAGAGCCGTGGACGAGCGCGAGGTAAGTCTTCTGGACCTCCCGGGCGGAGAACATCGCTCCCAGCTTGCGATGGGTGCTGTCGTCCTTGGCGACAACGATGAGGCCGCTGGTCTGCTTGTCGAGACGGTGGACGATGCCCGGACGGAGGTCCCCCGAGACATGCGAGAGCTGGCTGAAGTGGTGGAGTAGAGCGTTGACCAGCGTGCCGCTATTGCGCGCATCGGGGGCGCTCGGGTCGGCGTCGTGCTGAGGCGCGGGAGCCCCTGCGGCTCCCGCATGGACCATCATGCCGGCGCCCTTGTTGACGACCGCGAGATGCTGGTCTTCGAAGACGATGTCGAGCGGGATGTCCTCGGGAGTGGCGTGGAGCGGCGCAGGCTGGGGCGAGCCGGTGATCTGGAGGGTCTCGCCTCCTTGGAGCTTGTGTTTGGGCTTGGCCGGAAGGCCGTCAACTGTAACCTGGCCGGCTTCGATGAGCAGTTGCACGCGTGCGCGGCTGATGTCGGGGATGGCCTGGGCCAGGTACTGGTCGAGCCGGAGTCCAGCGGCCTGTGCGGCGGCCGGGAAGGTACGGACCGACGGAGGGGAAGAGGCGTTTGCGTCGGGATCGGTCACGTCGGCATCTTCGTCAAGGTCGAGCAGAGGAACGATGGGCGGAGCGGGTGGCTCAACTCCGCGGGTGGCGCGGTACTCGTGCTTGACGGTGTGGCGGCGTGCGCCTTTGGGGAGCATGTTCTTCGACGGCATAGCGCTAGGGCTCCTGCTGCAAGGGTACAGGCAGCGACAGCAGGCCCGCGGCCACGAGCAGGCCGAGAGCGAGCCACTGGATCGGGTCGAAGAGCCGGGCAGAGGGTGTGGGCTGACGCAGAAAGCTGAGCAGGAACTGGCCAAGTCCGACGGCCGCAAGGGCAAGCGCGGCGACGTGTCCCGGGTGGTCGTGTCGCGGTATCGTATGGGTGTGGCGCGAGGGCCGATCCACGGCCGGAGGGGCCGAGGAGAGTCGAGCGGCGCTAGCATGTAGCCGCAGAAAGAGCAAGGGCGTGAGGATGGCTGCCAGGCAGGCCCCGTAGAGGGCGATAGGGTGCAGGCGATCGGCGTCCGGCGGCAAAGCGAGCGCCCAGGGAAGCGTGGAAGGTAAGCCAGGGTCGCTGCCCTCGGCGAAATGGCCCAGCGCGAGGAAGCCCCACAGAAGTGTCGCGCAGGGCGCCCATGCATCCAGCGCGGCCCGGAGCGGGAGGCCGCTGCGGCGGAGATAGACCAGCGCAGCCAGGGCGGTGAGTGCGACACCGAGAGGCGTCAGCGAAGGCACCGAGAGCAGCAGCATGGGATAGGTGAGGAAGCTATGCAGATACATTGCGACCAGCAGCAGACGCGAGAGAACGAAGGCGGTGAAGACGATAAAGAGACCGGCGTTCCAGAGTTTATCGGCATCGAGCCCGGCCAGCCGCGCCGTGCGCAGGCTAAGGGCAAGGGCCAGCATGAGGCCGATGGCGGCGAGGAAGCCGAACGTGGGCAGGCTCACAGGGCCGAGGTGGAGGAGGGCGGGGTGCATGCCGTGCGTCCAGGCTCCCGCTACGCCACTTCGCGCGCGTGCCTAACGCCCGAGGGGACGAAGCTCACGCTGTAGAGGCTGAAGGGAGCAGAAGAAAACCGACCCGCGGGGCCGTGCGACGAAGTGCTGGTGAACCCGTCCTAAGACGGCGGGACCCTGCCGTGGTTCTTTAGGCATTCCGGACTGGCGGACGCTGCACACCGAACCATGTATACGAGCCAGGCCCCTGTTCAATGAATGTTGGTTCAACCAGCATGGATCGCGCACCTGCTTAGCAGGCCGGTCTCTAGGGTCTCATGCTATCTGCCGCGAAGATGAATGGCAAGCGAGCGCGCCGAGCGGAAGTTGCAGACCGTTTTCCGCTAAGCTGGTCCGAAGTCCTGTTTCTTTTCCGGAGAGCTCCGCCCATGGATGTACATGCGCCGCATCATCCCCTGCTGACGTGGAAAGATTTCTTCGTGCACCTGGGAACGATCACCATCGGTCTGCTGATCGCGCTCGGCCTCGAAGCGATGGTCGAAGCCGTGCACCACAGACACATGGTGCGCGAGGCACGCGCGGAGATCCGGCGCGAGATCACGGAGAATCAGGCAGAGGCGAGAGATGACGTGAAATCTCTCGCGGAGAATATCGGACGCATCCAACAGAATCTTGTCACCGAGCGGCAGATGCGAGCGAACCCGAAAAACTTCAAGGGGCATCTGTCATTCACCTTCAGCTGGTCGTCTCTCAACGAGTCGGCATGGCGCACGGCGCGCGATACCGGCGCGTTGACGTTTATGCCTCCTGAAGAGGTGCAGCGCTACGCGGATCTGTATGGGCAGCAGGCCATCGTGACTCAGCAGGCGGTATATGCGTTCACCCACGAGGTGGAGGATGCGGCGCCGATGATGATGCAAGATGACGCGACCCCGGGGGCGCCCGAGGACATCCACGAACTGCTCCACAATACGGCGGTGACCTACTACCGGCTGGCGACGCTCATTCAACTCATCCAGCAGCTCGAGACGCAGTATGGCAAAACGTTGAAAAATTGAAAAGAGAGGAACAGCCTTGAAGATCGTGCTAGCAGAAAAGGTTTCGCCGGCCACCCTAGCGGTGTTTCAGCAGGAGGCCGGTTGGGATGTGGTAACGGCGGAGAAGATCAAGGGCTCTCTCGCCGACGAGCTGGGGGATGCCGACGCGCTGATCGTGCGCTCCGCCGTACAGGCGGATGCCAAGCTGCTCGAGCGCGCGCCGAGGCTGCGGGTGATCGGACGCGCCGGCGTCGGAGTCGACAACATCGACACCGACGCCGCCACCCGGCAGGGCATCGTGGTGATGAACACGCCCGGCGCCAATGCGGTCGCGGTCGCCGAGCTGACGCTAGGCCTCATGATCTCCATGGGACGGCATATCCCGCGGGCCAACGCGACCATGCACGCCGGCAAATGGGAGAAGAAGAGCCTGCAGGGGCAGGAGCTGCGCGGCAAGACGTTGGGCATCGTGGGGCTAGGCCGCATCGGCCTCGAAGTCGCCCGGCGCGCGCGCGCCTTCGGGATGGAGTTGATCGGGTACGACCCCTTCGTCGCGCCCGTCATTGCGCGAGAGAACGAGGTGACGCTGGTACCCATCGAGAATATCTTCAAGGAGAGCGACTACCTGACCCTGCATGTGGGCTTGACGGCCCAGACCGCGGGGCTGATCAACGAGCATTCGCTCGCGATCATGAAGCCAGGAGTGCGAATCGTGAACTGCGCCCGCGGGGAGCTGATCGTCGAAGATGCGCTGGCGAACGCGCTCCAGTCGGGCAAGGTGGCGGGCGCCGCGCTCGATGTGTTTCATAAGGAGCCGCTAAAAGACTCGCCGTTCTTCGCCATGGACAATGTGATCCTATCGCCGCACATCGCGGGTGCGACGGACGAGGCGCAGGAGGCGATCGGGATTCAGCTCGCGATGCAGGTGCGCGACTACTTGAAGCTGGGTGTTGTGCAGAATGCGGTCAACCTGCCTAGCCTCTCGCATGAGGAGTATCTTGAGCTCGCACCCTATATCGAAATGGCGGAGCGCCTGGGCAGGTTTCTCGCCGATGCCACGCCGGGCAACCTGGAAAATATCCAGATCACCTACACCGGTCGGCTCGCCCAGGGCAAGACGGAGCTGATCCGCAATGCAGCCCTCGCCGGCATCTTCGCAGGCTCCGAAGGCGGAGGCGATTCGGTCAACCGCATCAATGCCGCCGCCATCGCAGCGGAGCGCGGCATACGCGTGCAGGAGGACAAGAAGGAGTTCGCGACGGGCGGCGCGGGTTCGGTGCTCAAGCTGGTGCTGCACTCCTCCGATGGCGATGCTAGCGGCTCGGCGACGGTGCTGCACGGAAGCTCGCCGCGGTTGCTGAGCCTGGACGGCATCGATATCGAGGCGCCGCTGCATGGGACTCTCATCGCGATTCGCAACCACGATGTGCCCGGCGTAGTGGGGCGCATCGGAACCATCCTGGGCGAGCAGTCGGTGAACATTGCGAACTTCGCGCTGGGGCGTTCCACCAGGCCGACGCGATCCCAACGCGTCCCGCAAGGGCAGGCACTGGCCGTGGTCCAGATCGATGTGCCGAGCGCCGCCACGGCGCAGATGGCGATGGACGCTCTGCGACGTGTGGAAGCGATCGCCAGCGTGCGGTTGGTGGAGCTGGGCAGGTTGTAAGCTGCCGTTCGGGGAGAGGCGCAGGCCGCCCAGCCTCGATGTAGCGCAAGCCGGCAGACCGTCCCTGGCTTAAGGCCGCAAAGCCCAGACCAGGCAGGAGCCGCCGAGGAGGAGACATCCGTGGACCAGCGCGGATAGGCCCGTCGCTGTGCCCCGATGGAACTCTGCGGGAACAGCAGCCGCCACAGACCGGATGCCGTCAGTGCTGCGAAGAGCGCCCAGAAGAACCATCCACGCCACCTCAGGCACGGAAGAGCCAGTACTATAAGGGAAGCTCCCGTTGCCCGCACCACGGGCACACGGCTCATCCAAAGTTCCGTCAGCAGCGGCGCAACGATGTGACAGATACCGGCGAGGAACAGCAGCGCCGCCACGGTCCAACAGTAGAAACCGATCGACATGCAGACAGTGTATGCGCGGAGTCGCTAGGCTGACCGGCCGGTCCGGCAAAGAAGCCGCCACTGCTCGCTCTTGCCCGGGAGTTGTTAAACTGGAAGCGCAGTCAAGAAAGAGAATAGGAAACGCAATGCCGCTCTACGAATACGAGTGCACCGCATGCCGCCGGCATACGGAGAAGATACAGAAGTTCTCCGATGCGGAGATTACCGAGTGCCCGCACTGCGGGGGGAAGCTGGAACGTGTGCTCTCGGCGCCCGCGATCAGCTTCAAGGGCGGAGGCTGGTACAAGGACCTCTACTCCTCCGCCAAGCCTGCGAAGGCGGCCTCCGAGAACGGAGACTCCTCTCCGAAGAGCGACAAGCCGGCGGGGAGTGAAGCCGCTCCGGCTTCCGCGGCTTCTGGCGGCACGCCCGCGGCGGCTCCCGCAAGTGCGCCTGCGCCTGCCGCAGCTTCCGCGGCGAGCTCGTCCTCGAAGGAATGACGGGCGTAGCCACGGCTCCAAAGGGCAACAGAGAGGCCGCCATCGCTGGCGGCCTCTCTGTTGCGATGAGCAGAGTCGATCAGTCTCCGGCCACTGGCTCTTCGACCTCGACCTGCTTCGGAGCGGCAGGCTTGATCTCCCCGAGGGAGATGAACCCAGGCTGCTCCTGCTCCCCAAGAACCTCCTTGCGGTAGAGCTTGGCCATGCGGGCATTCTCCGCGTCCTGCTTGATCTTCAAGTCGCGCGCGCGGATCTTTTCTTCCCGGGCATTCTTGGCTACGCCGGACTTGTCGAACGTGTCGTT
>CAXTPY010000080.1:0-9300 GCA_964246195.1 uncultured Acidobacteriaceae bacterium
ATGGGGTCTGGGGTCCGCCGACCCCAGCGGGGTCCAGGGGCAGAGCCCCTGGCCTCGCCTATACTTGCCTGTCTACCGCACCACCCGCCGATACAGATGCCATGTCGCGTGCCCCAGCACCGGCAGCACCACCCCCTCCCGATCCTCCAGCAGAGCCCGCAGCAAATGCAGCGGCAGCACCTCCGGATTCCCATTCGCCGCCGCCTCCCGCTGCGCCGCCTGCACCGCCTCCTGCGACTTCACCGTCATCTTCTCCCACTGGATCGCCATCTCGCCTCCTAAAACCTTTGCTCGCGCCCCTGCTACGTTTCACTTCCGCTCTCAACAGACCGGGCAGGGACCCCGGTACCCTGGAAGACCCTGCCCGCCTGACCGCACCGTTTCGAAGATGGACTTCTCCACGCAAATTTCCATCTTCTGTCCATCAATTGCTTACGACGCCGTTGGAGCTTCCACCTGTTTTGGCTGGTTTTTCGCGTCTCCGGTGCCCACTTCGATCCGCACCTGACGGGGTTTTGCGGCCTCTTTCTTGGCCATCGAGATGGTCAACACGCCCGCATCGTAGCTCGCCTTCACCGCCCCCGTGTCGATCGTCTGCGGCAAGGTGAAGCTGCGTTCGAACGTCCCAAACCTCCGCTCGATACGGTGAAAGTTCTCCTGCTTCTCCTCAGCTTCGAACTTGCGTTCGCCCTTCACCGTAAGTGTCTGATTCTCCACATGCAGGTGCAGATCCTCCTGCTTGATCCCGGGCACCTCCAGCTTTAACTGCAAATGCTGCGCGTCCTCGTAAATGTCCACCGGAGGAACGAAGCTGCCTGCGGAAAGCGCCTCATTGTCCCCACCCGCCGGACGCGCAAAGTCGCTGAAGATCGAGTTCAAACGGTTCTGCAACACCGCCACATCCTCGAGTGGCGAACGGAACGGAACGAATCGAGTCATGGTAGTCATAATCAAAATCTCCTTACGCAATCTGCGAAGTATGTGAGCTGCGAACAACCCACACCTACTGAGACGCGAACCTACGATAAAGGTTGCAGGTAATATTACAATAAATCACTCACATAATCCTATAGCGTTTTGCTGCAAGTTGTCCCCCATCGCGAGTAGGGCCATTTGCGGACCCCTACTTCGCGCCCTCCGTCCCCCGTATGAATGCCGCTACATCATCGTGAAACTGTTTCAGTACATCCCCGTTCACATACACCATGTGCCCGCTCTGGTAGTAGCGATAGCTGATATTAGCCTGTAGAATCAAGGGCATAGGCAAATGGTGCATCTCGTACTTCCCCTCGAAATACGGCGTCGCCAAGTCGAAGTACCCCCCCGCCAGCATCACCTTCATCTTCGGATTGCCCTTCATCGTGTCCGCCAGGTCCGGCATTACGTTCACCCCGCCCTCCGTCTGCGACGCCGGAGGCCCATTCGGTATTTGGTGCCGCAGATCCCACGTAAAGTCCGAGTCCATATATGCCCCCGGCTTGTACGTCAGGTTCTCCCCATAATGCAGTTCGGTCCGCATGTACTGGTTGATCGCCGTCGTGTACGCCGAGCCGATCGCCTGGCTCTGCGGATCGTATTCCGCCTCCTCGCTCAGAGGATCGAGCGCCGGCCCCCTATACCGCGTATCCAGCCGCCCGGTCGTAAATCCCTCCGCATCCTGCAGATTTTTCGAGAACTGCCCACCCGTCACCCGCAGGTCCGCCTTTAGGATGTACGCCACCGGAAGCCCCGTATACCCATGCAGCCTCTCCGCCACCGCCTGCTTCTTCGCTTCGGTCAGCTCGGACCCCTGCAGCAGCGCGCTCATATATTCGCCCAGCGCATACTGCTCCACCTCGGCCAGAAACGGCTCCAGCGCCGCCGGCTGCGTCGGCAGCTTGTGATGATAAAACGCGCTCGCCGCATACGTCGGCAGCGCCAGCGCGTACGCCTGGTCGATCCCCGGATTGAGCTTCGGCCCATCCACGCTGTTGTCGAAGCTCAGAATCGCCGACAACAGCACAATCCCATTCAAATCTACATTCTGCAGGTCCGCCGAAAGCACCGCCGACCTCGGCGTCCCATAGCTCTCCCCAAATAGGTACTTCGGCGAGTTCCAACGCTCGTACTTCGTCAGAAAGCGCCGTATAAACCGCTCGAACGCATGCGCATCCTGGTCCGTCCCCCAGAACGCCTTAGCCTTGTCCTTGCCCATAATCCGGCTGAATCCCGTCCCCGGCGCGTCGATAAATACCAGGTCTGTCGTATCCAGCAAACTGTACTCGTTGTTCACGATCTTGTATGGCGCCGCCGCGTCATGCTGCGCATCCGTCGTCAGCACCCTCCGAGGACCAAAGCTCCCCATATGCAGCCACATAGTTGAGGAGCCCGGTCCCCCGTTGTACAGAAACATCACGGGCCGTGTCTCCGCCTTCCGGTCCTTCCGGAAATACGCCGTATAGAACATCCGCGCCGTAGCCGGAGCGTCATCCGGCTTGTCCTTGTCCGGAATCTTGGTTCCACTATCGGCCAGCCATCTCCCATCCAGGCCCAGCAGTGAATCCTCCTGGTCCGTCGCTGCCACCGTGATCATGCCCGCGACCGCCTCATACGCAATCGCCTGCCCCCCCACCGTCACCGACCCCTCCGTTGACGAATCCGGCGGAGCCGCCGTCTGCCCCGCCACCTCCTTATTCTCCCTGTCCTTGCCGTTGTTCTCGCTGTCCCTGCCCGCTTTTTCCTGTGCCTGCAGCCCTGCACCGAAACACGCTATCGCCACCGCTACGGTCCAAGCCGCAAGCCTCCGCCTCACCATCATCCGTACTCTCCTGTCCCTCGGGAAATCTGTAACGAAGTATAGCCGCCGAGCGCGAGGCCCGACCCTAAGGGCAATGCCGCAGTTGGTATAGAGTCTTTTTATCTTTCTCCGAAGATTCTCTGTTGAAGTCAAGTCCCTTTTTAAAAGGGAGGGTTCAGGCAGGGTCGTTTTCAGCTAGCCGGCGCAGTCGGGAAGAGTTTCGCTCCGTCATATGGTGTATTGGTTTTAAAGATGCAGAAGATGGCATAGAGCCTCTTTCTGCCAACCGCGGTCAGCGCCTGGAGCTTATTTTTCTGCCGCCCCAGAAGCTTCTGGCAGAAGGCCTTCAAGTGCGATTCCCAGCGCACCGACGTCAGGGCCGGCATGTAGCACGCGCCCCAGATAGCGGTTCCCATGCCGGCTAAGCCGCGACGGCCGATGCGCCGACGTCCCCGACACCTGGTGCGCCGGATCACGTCCTTGCGGGAGTTGCCGAAGCCCTGATTGGGTCCACCGTTCCAGGAGGCGACGGGATTGGCAAAGGCCCTTTTGTTGAACAAGGCGAGTCTCGTCTTCGGGTAGGATACGGGCCCGACCTGGTCGGGTCAGTTGGTCGTACCTCCGCCTAGTCCGAGAGTATCGACGCCGTTATAGGTTAGCCGCTAGGGCAGGCCTGTTTGGGCTACGGTGACCCCAGAGATCGACCAGCCACCGGCAGCGGTTCGCGCGAAGGCATTCTAGCTGTGCGTGAAGAAGGGCAGGTTGTAGATCTAGTTCGCGTTGAAGTCGTGACGCCGATCGAGTGCGCCCGAGCCGCGGTTGTAGGTTGCATTGAAAGGATTGGACAAAGCATTGAGATCGTAGCTTACGCGACGGGCAGCATAAAAAATCCAAGCATTCAGAGGGCGAGCAATCTGGAAATTAACCTGTACATGAGACCTCGCGATATTGGCTGCATTTACTTCCACAAGACAGCGGCAACTTACAAAGCCAGCAGTAGCACAAGGCCAGGCGCGGCAGACTCACTGCTGCTCAGCGCGACGACCGAATTCCTCTCAGGAGAGGGTGCAAGTGCCTCAACCCCGGCGAGATTGTTGAACGGTTCGAGAGCTGCAGTGCTGCAAAGGTGTTCCCGGAGATTAGGTATCGCGTGGAACGTTTGCTGGTTAATGGTCTGCATCGTGAGAGAGCGATTTTTTCTGGTCCGAGAAACCTAACGTGAACAGCAAATCATGTCAAGGATTTCTTTTGACAGTAAAAAAAACTCCTGTAGACCGGCAGTCGAACCTTCCGCCAAGCCGGCGAAAGAAGGCTCGATCGGACTGCGTAGGAGTGGCGGGTGGCGACGCGGGTGGATAGATTGCTGTAGATAGTGCGACGCCGCAGTTTCGCGGGAGAGACGGGAGAGAATGGAGAGGTGATGTCCTCGGATACCATCGCCGCGATCTCTACGCCGCCGGGCCGCGGGGGCATAGGCATCGTTCGGCTCTCGGGGGAAGAGGCGCGGGAGGTGGCGGCGCGGATGCTTCGTCTGCGACATCCTATGGCTGCCGGGCGCGCACGGTTCGGGGAGTTGCTGGAGCCTAAAAGTGGGGAGCCGCTGGACCAGGTGGTGGTGACGTTCTTTGCGGCCCCACACTCGAGCACAGGGGAGGACGTGGTGGAGATTGCGGCGCATGGCTCGCCGGTGCTGCTGCAGCATATGTTGGAGCTGTGTGTGGCCGGGGGTGCGCGGCTGGCGGAACCGGGCGAGTTCACGCAAAGGGGATTTCTGAACGGCAGGATGGACCTGACGCAGGCGGAGGCGGTGCACGATCTGATCGAATCGTCGACGCTGCACCAGGCGCGAGTGGCGGCGCGGCAGCTCGGGGGCTCGCTGGCGCGAAGGCTGGCGCCGCTGAAGCAGCAGGTGGTGAGCCTGATTGCTGCGTTGGAGGCTGGGATCGATTTCGCTGAGGACGACCTGGAGACGCTTCCGGGTTCGGCGATCGAGGAGGCGCTGGTTCCTGTACGTGAGTCGCTGATGGGGCTGGCTGCCACGTGGTTTTACGGACGTGTACTGCGGGAAGGGTTGACCTTAGCGATCGTGGGGCGGCCGAATGCTGGGAAGTCTTCGCTGTTCAACCGGCTGGTGGAGCGGGAGCGTGCGATAGTGACGTCCGCTCCGGGGACGACTCGCGACACCATCGCCGAGCGGGTTTCGATAGGTGGAATTCCGGTGGAGCTGGTCGATACGGCGGGTCTGCGGGGGGAGCCCGTGGCAGTGTCGGAGGCGGAGGCGTTGGGCATTGCGCGCTCGTGGGAGGCGATCGCGGAGGCAGACCTGATCCTACTGGTCCGCGACGCGTCGGAAAGCGTCACTAAGGAGGATGCCGAACTGCTTGCGTCCATGCAGCGTGCGTCCGGCGGGCGGGAGATTCTGCTGGTGGAGAACAAATATGACCTGGTTCAGGGTGCGCTTCGGGACTGGAAGGCGCGGAGTTCCAGAGCAGGGCATGCGGCTGCTCCGGTCCGCACCTCGGCACTCACGGGCGATGGGATTGCTGAACTCCGCGAGGCCATCCTGACGCGGCTAAAGGGAGAGGAGGGACAGGCGGAAGACGGGTTGATCACAAGTCTCCGGCAGCACCTCGCGGTGAGCGCGGCGGCTGTCGCGATCGAGAAGGCCGCGCGGGAGAGTGCTGCCGGAACGCCTCATGAGATGGTTTTGCTGGACCTGTACGAGACGCTGGGAGAGTTGGATTCGTTGACTGGGACGACGAGCACGGAAGAGATTCTGCAGCGGATCTTTGCCACCTTCTGCATCGGCAAATAATGGCGGTTCCGAGCAAAGCCAACCGCGTCCAGTGAAGTCTAAAATTCAGTGACAAGCGCCAATATCAGATCCTCACACTTTCCGATCCGGTCCGGCCCCATCCTGAACTAAAGTTGACCACTAGGGTCCACACTCCGGCCTGTGGACGAGCTAAAGCAGCATGTGGACAAAGTGGAGGTCGGGACGCCTCTAACCGACGTGCAGATCAACGGCTGGAGTTGCGAAAGGATCGTTACGCGTTGAGCAATGGCCGGGGCCTGGCTCTTGAAGTCATGCCGACTGGTGCGAAGAGTTGGCGCTTTCGCTATCAGTTCAAGGGCAAAACGGAGAAGATCACCTTGGCCAATACCCACTGCTCAGCCTCAAGGAGGCACGCACCAAGCGCGACGAGTGCACAGTGGCCGTCTTCCGTGGTGAGTCGCCGGCCAGACAGAAGCAGCTTAAGAAGGTAGCCCTCGCGAGTGCCTCGTCCATGAAGGACTTCTGCGAACGCTACTTTACCGAGGTGATCGAGAAGGATCGGAAGGACGCGGCTCAGCTCCGCCGCTACCTTGAAAAGGAAATTTACTTGGCATCCGGTCCCCTGTCGATGCGAGATGTTACCGCGCAGGATGTGCAGCGACTCGTGTTCCGTAAGCGGGACGATGGCTTCGAGTCCGCCGCCGCGCAGCTGCGGAACCTGCTCAAGCGCATCTTCGATTACGCCGTCGTGTGCGGCCTGTGACGATCAATCCGACCCACCCGACGCCAACCCGGTTCATCACTCGGGCTCGGCCCCGCACGCGTGCCCTCTCACCCGACGAGATTAAATGCTATCCGTGAGGACGTTAGCCCACCTGTAAGCAAACATGCTCACGGTCGGCTCCCACGCGCATACCCTGCCCTTCCGAGTTTCGGAATTTTGTACCTTGTGTCTTCGCCGCGCTACCGCTCTCACTTTGCGGGACATGTATGAACGCAACCGCCGCCCTTTGACACCCTCATCGTCGGCATCCCGGGTTTGGAGAAGAGCTTGCTAGAGTCCAAGCAGAGCTCAACCCGAAGATCCGAGAGCGCCTTGTGCAGGCAATCGAGAGGGGTCGATTGCATGCCGCATACCCAACGAACTTGTTCCAGCAGTTCGTCGAGGTCGGAGGTTAATCGAAGGCTGCATCCTCTTTGATCCATTATGGTGACCTGGTGAACTGGCTGGTGAACAGCGGGTACGAGGATGGTCGATTCTTCGCTGTTGGTCCGGCTTTCCAAGCTTACGAGCAGCAGGACTTAACCTAGGCAAAGAAGTCGAGCACTATGTCCCATTTTCTTCAGTTCTCTGCCCGTTTTGCGGTCGCGAGCCACGTTTGCGGCGAACTTCTCTTCCCAGAAATCCACCCGTGTTTCGGAGATGTGGCGTACCGGCAGTTCGCGTGACGACGCCAGAACACCCATGAACGAAAATCGCTTTTCGTTTTCCAGGGAAGGGGAGGTCCGGTTTTCCCGGTAGACTGGCGACATGAAGTTTGTAGCGATAGCCACGCCCAAACACGAGTCTGCAAACCACCATCTCGGGCTTCGTGTCCTTTGAATGCACTGCAGCCATGATGAGAGAGCGCTTTGCCCGTTCGACATGATCCACCACTCACCAGGGCTTCCCAAAAAGAAGCATTTGCCTTCCACGTATTGCTCTGCTGCCTCTCGCACGACCCACGCTATGGAAACATTCTTGCGTCGAGCGATTTCCTCAAGCGTCTGGTAGATTTCGATTGGAAAACTGATCGAAGCTCGCACTGGAGAGCACGCTTCGATGCGGAAGGAAATTCAAGCTGTTCCCGATCTTCATGCACCGTATTACACCAAATTGGTAGACCACCGCCATCGACCCAAAATCTTCGTTCTCTTCCCTCCCCAAGACGGCTTTCCGAAGGGGAACCAAGATGATGACTTCAGTGCATTTCTGAACTTACAAAAGTTCTGGCAGTGCGAACGCCCGGACGTTTACATTTATGCAAGGGCGCTGCTTATGATCGTAACCGTAATAAGCCACAAAGGAGGAGTTGGCAAAGCGACGACGGCAATTTATCTTGCCGCTCACCTTCCACGCCTGGCTCCCACGATCCTTGTGGATGGCGATGGGATTCGCAGTGCAACCAAGTGGAGCCAGCACGGACACGGGCAGGGGTTGCCCTTTAAGGTCATCAGCGCCGCACAGATGGCCAAGCACGTCCGCGACTATCAGCACATCGCTAACGATACGGAAGGGAATCCTTCCCACGAGGATTTTCGAGAGCTAACCGAGGGCTGCGACCTGATGGTGATTCCCGCAGAACCGGAGACCGTTGCTACGGACGGCCTGATCCACACGTTGGAGAAGCTGCAAAGTGTCAACAGCGATTGCTATAAGGTGCTGCTCATGAAAGTTCCAGAGTTACATCGTGCTCAGCGTCCATCTCCCACTTGCATCCGCCCTCGTCACATAGCTCCATCGCTGATGGAGTCTTCGCTCCACACCTTCTAGGACTTCACTCTAACCTCTACAGAAACCGGCAACTGACAACTGATCGTCTCCCTCCACACACCGCCGCGCCAACCTCCAGATGCCGCGCAGCCACACGTCCTGCTCCTCCTCGACCAACTGGGGGCCACCCTGGGCGGCGGTGAACGCATCGTCCTCCAACTCGCGGCGCAGCTTCCCGCCTACGGCTTCCGCGCCTCCATCCTTACCTTGCGGGCAGATCCCGCCAGCCCCGCGCTGCACGCGCCGCCCTGCCCTGTCTACCTGCTGCCGCTCGAAAACACCTACGGGGCCACTGCGTTCCGTGCCGCCTGGCATCTCCGCCGGTTCCTCCGGCAAAACGAGGTCCGCGTCGTACAGACCTTCTTCGAAAGCTCCGACATCTGGGGGGGACTTGCCACCAAACTGCTCTCTCCGGCCAAGCTCATCTGGTCGCGGCGGGACATGGGCATCCTCCGCACCGCTAAGCACCGGGCCGCGTACCGCATGCTCGCTAGCCTCCCCGACGCGGTCTTTGCCGTGGCAGAAGGCGTGCGCAGATACACCATTGAGACCGACAAGGTCGCGCCCAGCCACGTCTACACCATCTACAACGGCCTCGAACTGGCTGGTTGGGCGCCACCTTGCGCAGACGTCCGCGCGGAGGCTCTCCTCCAGCCGGCGACCGTCCTCACCGTAGGCAACATTCGCCATGTGAAAGGCCACGACGTTCTCCTGAAGGCCGCTGCGCTCGTCGTGCGGCAGCTTCCAAACACCCTCTTCGCCATCGCCGGGGCGGTGCTCGATCCTGCCTACCGTGAGGAACTCGACACCCTTATCTCCACCCTAGGTCTCGAGAAAAACATCCGCTTCCTCGGCGGAGTCAGCAACCCGCGAGCCTGTCTCGCCGCCGCGGATATCTTCGTTCTCCCCTCGCGCAGCGAAGGCTTCTCGAATGCCATCGTCGAAGCGATGGCCGCCAGCCTTCCCGTGGTGGCCACCGATGTAGGAGGCAACGCAGAGGCGGTCCAACACGGCATCACGGGCCTCATCGTCCCCCCTGAAGAGCCCTCCGCTCTCGCGGAAGCCCTCCTGCGCCTGCTGAAGGACCCTGCGCTCGCCCACCGGATGGGAGAGGAAGGCCGCCGCGCCGCAGCCGAGCGATTTACCACAGAGGCCATGATGCGCAGCACCACCGCCGTCTATAACTCCCTGCTCGCCAGACCCTCAACCTAGAAG
>CAXTPY010000081.1:0-9254 GCA_964246195.1 uncultured Acidobacteriaceae bacterium
GTTCTGGGCTGGAGGCAGTGGGGAAGGGCATGAACTGGTGGGAGAGGAGGCGCTGAGCGCAGGTGTGTGGCACTCGCTTGCGCTGCGGGTGGATGAGGAGGGGCGCTCGCATCTTCTTGCGGATGGAGGCGAAGTGGCGTCGGGCAAGCTCGCGCTGGGACCGGCCGAGGATGTATTGCAGATGGCTCCTGCGGGGAGAGACGAAGAGGGAGGGGCGGAGCATTTTGGAGGCTGGCTGGCGCAGGTGCGCCTGTTGGCGGAGGATCTGGGTCCCGCGCAGATAAGCGCCCCGAGCACGGCTCCGGAAGGCTTAGACAATCTACCGTTTGAGGAAGGGTCGAAGCCTTGGCCGGTGCAGACGCGAGCAACGGCGGGACTGCGCGCGCCGCAGGATCCGGCGACGCTGCCACACAGTGGAACTCCTCCGCAGAGGCCTGTCGCGCGGGCGGCGTTGGCAGGAAGCGACGTGCCTGGGGAGGGGGGGCGCACACTGACGCTTCGGCATGGCTGGCAGATGGCCGAGG
This sequence comes from uncultured Acidobacteriaceae bacterium, assembly GCA_964246195.1. Lineage (GTDB taxonomy): Bacteria > Acidobacteriota > Terriglobia > Terriglobales > Acidobacteriaceae > Edaphobacter. Next base: position 525 of record CAXTPY010000081.1, read on the forward strand.
CTGCGGAGGTGAAGGTGCCGGCCTCGGCGATCTCTCTGCGCGGCTTCGACGCGAGCGGCTGGATGGCGGCTACGGTACCGGGCACTGTGCTGACGACGCTGATCGACCGGGGTGTCTATCCCGATCCCGACTTCGGCCTGAACAACATGGCGATTCCGGAGTCGCTCAGCCGCAAGAGCTTCTGGTATCGGGAGGTCTTCACGCCTCCAGGCGGGATGCGCGGACGCCACCTGGAGCTTACCTTCGAAGGCATCAATTACCGGGCGACTGTGTGGGTGAACGGAACGCAGGTGGGCGAGGTGGAGGGGGCGTTCCGGCACAGGAGCTTCGACGTGACGGCGTACGTGAAGGGAGGCGAGGCGAATGTGGTTGCGGTTCTGATCGCGCCGCCGCCGCATGCGGGTATTCCCCATGAGCAGTCTCTTGCGGCGGGGCCGGGGGATAACGGAGGCATGCTCATGCTGGACGGGCCTACGTTTGGGGATACGGAAGGGTGGGACTGGATGCCGGGAATCCGGGATCGAGACATAGGTCTCTGGCAGGATGTCGTGCTCTCGGCAAGGGGGGCGGTCGAGATTGAAGTGCCGCAGATTATTACGAAGCTGCCGCTGCCGGATCGCAGTCGAGCGGAGATCACCGTGCGTGTGCCGCTGGTGAATGTCTCGAAGGCTCCGGTGCGCGGTAGGCTGCAGATCGCGTTCGAGGATGTCCTTGTCTCGAAGGAGGTTACGGCGGCAGCAGGCGCAAGCACGGTGGAGCTCACACCCGCGGACTTCCGACAGCTGGTCGTGGCGCACCCGCGGCTGTGGTGGCCGAACGGGTATGGTGCGGCGGAGCTTCACACGATGAAGCTGAGCTTCGAGGTGGGCAAGAGCCTTTCGGACGAGCGTGAAGAGAGATTCGGGATACGCGAGATTACCTACGAGATCAGCGCGTTCGATAGTACGGGCAGGCTGCGCCGGGTGGAGGTCTCGCCTACAACCGCGAAGCTTCTCGGTAAGGCTCCCGTGGTCGAGCAGAGCCATGAGGGATTTCGGGAGACGCCGGCGGGGTGGGTGACGACGCTTGTGCCTGGGAGGGAAGACTCGCCGGCGATCCAGGACGATGCGGACACGCGTGCCGCGCCGGCACTGATCATCAAGGTGAATGGCGTTCGTATCGCATGCAAGGGGGGCAGCTGGGGCATGGACGATGCGCTCAAACGCGTCTCGCGCGAACACCTGGAGCCGTTTTTCCGACTGCACCGCGAGGCCAACGTGAACATGATTCGAAACTGGATGGGGCAGAATACGGAGGATGTCTTCTACGACCTTGCCGACGAGTACGGGCTGCTGGTGTGGAACGATTTCTGGGACTCCACACAGGACTGGAACCTGGAGCCGACGGACGCGACACTCTTTCTCGAGAACGCGCGGGACACGATCACGCGCTACCGGAATCATCCTTCGATCGCTATCTGGTGCGGGCGCAACGAGGGGGTGCCGCCGCCGACGATCAACCAGGGGCTGGATACGTTGATCGCGGAGCTGGACGGGACGCGGTATTATTCCGCCGATTCGAACAAGATCAACTTGCACGATAGTGGACCCTACAAGTACCAGGAGCCGGAGGATTATTTCACCAAGCTGTCGCTTGGCTTCGCGGTGGAGGTGGGACTGCCTTCGCCTCCAACGCTCGAAGCGTTTCAGGCCTTCCTGCCTGCCATCGACCAGTGGCCGATCAGTGACGACTGGGCTTACCACGACTGGCACCAGGAGGGGAACGGAGATGTGCGGCCGTTCATGCAGACGATGACGGACGAGTTCGGCGCGCCGACCAGCCTGGCCGATTTCGACCGCAAGGCGCAGATGCTGAACTATGTTGGACACCGGGCGGTCTTTGAAGGATTCAATGCGCATCTGTGGATGCCCAACAGCGGGCGCCTGCTCTGGATGACGCAGCCGGCGTGGCCGAGCACGGTGTGGCAGATCTTCAGCCACGACTACGACACGCAGGCTTCGTTCTACGCGGTCAAAAAGGCCGCGGAGCCCATTCATGTGCAGATGAACCTGCCGGCGCACGATGTCGCGGTAATCAACAATACGGAAGACGTTCTGAGCGGGCTGCAGGTGACGGCGAGGATCTTCGATCTCGCGGGTAAGCCTCTGCTGAAGAAGGAGGCGTCTGTTATCGCGGGAGCGAACGCGACGACCCGGGCGCTCGACATGGAGCTGCAGCAGGCGATGCAGCGCGCGGGTGTGGTGCTCGTGAAGCTGGAATTGAAGGATGGCTCGGGCAAGCTGCTGTCGGAGAACTTCTACTGGCTGGCCGAGGAGAAGTCTGGCTACCGCCGCATGGACGCAATGCCTACCGCGACGGTCGCGGTGAGCGCGAGCATGAGACCGAGCCGCGGTTCCGCGGGTGGGGAGGACCACGCGGAGATCACGCTGGTGAACAGCGGAGCCGCGGTGGCGATCGAGGGCAAGCTGACACTCGAAGAGGAAGCTACAGGCAGGCGCGTGCTGCCGGCGTACTACAGCGATAACTACTTCTCGCTGCTGCCGGGCGAGACCAGGATGCTCACGATCGACTATCCTGCAGCGGGAATTCACGGCGCGGCCAAGGTTGCGCTGCGGGGCTGGAACATCGCACCGGTCTCGGCCGTCGTGCGGTAGCTTGCGCAACGGCTCTGGACGGATACTGGGTGAGGGGCCGGACGGTAGCATAATCGATGCATGTCTTCTCTTTGGAAGCCGACGAGCTGGTTCGATCGCCTGGCGGAGCTGCAGGCTGGGAGCCCGGAGGTGAAAGAGGCGCCTCTGCGGCGCGACGTGCGTTCGCTGGGCACGCTGCTCGGGGAGGTGCTGCGAGAGCAGGCGGGAGACGACCTGTTCGCGGCGGTGGAGGTGCTGCGGCGTGATGCTATCGCGCGGCGAGAGAACAGGCAGGGGATGGAGCACGATGTCGCCGCGGACTTGGCCTCGGCCGCGCAGATGCGTCGGAGTGTGGAGTCTGTCCGCGCGCACTCGGCGGACCCGAACACGGCTTACCAGCTTGCGCGCGCCTTCTCGTTTTATTTCGAGCTCATCAACCTGGCGGAGACGAACCATCGTAAGCGCCGGCGGCTGGCCACGAAGCTCGATACGCAGAGGGCGCCCTTGCGTGGGAGCCTGCGGGGGACCCTTAGACGCATGAAGCAGGCGGGCATCGAAGCGGGTGAGGCGCTCGAACTTCTCGGCCAGCTTTCGATCACTCCGGTCTTCACGGCGCACCCTACCGAGATCGCGCGTCGCAGCGTGATGTTCAAGCGGAGGCGCATCTCCGACCTGCTCGCTCAACTGGATCGCATACCGCTGCCCGACGCTGAGATGGAGACCCTCGAAGGCGATCTGGTGGCGGAGATTACCGCGCTATGGCAGACCGACGACGTTCGCAGCGCACGGCCCACGGTTCGCGACGAGATCCGCATGGCGCTCGACTACTTCGACACGAGCCTGTTCGAGACGCTTCCGGTACTTTACGGTGAGGTGGGGGCGGCGCTGGCTGCGGAGTATCCTGGCGTGTCCGAAGACGCTGCGCTCGGACTCTCAGGCCGTCTGCTTCGCTTCGGCTCTTGGATCGGAGGGGACCGGGACGGCAATCCATTTGTAACTCCGGAAGCTACAAGAGAAGCGCTGGCGATGACGCGAAGCCTGCTGCTTGCCCACTACCGCAGCCGGCTGCAGAACCTCTTCGAGCAGCTGGGGAGTTCCACACAGCAGGTGCCTGTGTCCGCGGCTCTAGATCGTCTGCTCTCCGAATATTTGGGCACGCTGCGGACGGCCGGCCAGGGAGCGCTGGAGCAGCGTTTTCCGCAGGAGCACGTGCGGCTGCTGATCGCCTGCATCATGATACGGCTTGGGGCTACGCCGCAGAGCTCGGTTCCGCTGCCGGCCGAGCCGGCGCTGAAGCTCTACAGCCGGGCCGCGGACCTGATGTCGGACCTGACCCTGCTGCGTGATTCCATGCTCGAACACCGCGGCGGGCGCCTGGCGCGGATGGCGCTCGATCCTCTACTGATCGAGGTCCGTACCTACGGGCTGCATCTGCAGACCCTGGACATCCGGCAGCACGCGCGGATGCACGCGGCGGCGCTGAAAGAGATTCAGGAGATCGCCGACGTCGAACGCTCCGCAGGCAACCCGGCGCCGATGTTGTCGGCGCAAGCGGCGGAGGTGATCGACACGTTCGGCGCGATCGCCGAACTGAAGCAGGCTTATCCACCCGAAGCAATCCAGGTCTACGTTATCAGTGGAGCGACGTCTGTGGACGACATCCTGAACGTGATCCGGTTGGCTCGACTAGGTGGGGTTAACGTCGAGCCGTGCGAGCGCGACGACCAGTACGATCCGGGTCTTCAGCCGGTGCCTCTGTTCGAGTCGATCGTGGACCTCAAGAACGCGCCCGGGATCTGCCGCAGCTTATGGACCAGTGAAGGTTACAAACCTCTACTCGAGCGCTGGGGACGGCGGCAGGAGGTGATGCTGGGCTACTCGGATTCGAACAAGGACGGAGGGATGATCACGAGCACGTGGGAGATATGGAAGGCGCACCGCGAGCTGCACCAGGTGGCGCGGGAGTGCGGCATCCATCTACGCCTCTTCCATGGACGCGGGGGCACGGTGGGGCGTGGTGGAGGTCCTACGCACCGGGCCATCTTTGCCCAGCCGATAGACAGCTTCACTGGGGAGCTTCGCCTTACGGAACAGGGCGAGGTGCTGAACTGGAAGTACTCCGATGTGGTGCTCGCGGAGCGCAATCTGGAGCTGATGATCGCAGCTTCGCTGGATGCGATCGCGCGCCCGGATGCACGGCTCGAACGCCCGGGGCAAGCGCACCTGACAGGGGCCATCCTGCCGGCGTGGGAAGAGGCCATGGACGTGCTTTCCGCGGCTTCGTTCGACTTCTACAAGAAACATATCGTAGATGATCCGGAGACGTTTCTGTACTTCGAGCAGGCCACTCCAGTGGCGGAGCTCGAACATGCGCGGCTGGGCTCGCGACCGGCCAAGCGCGGCGGGAAGCGCAGCATCGACGACCTGCGGGCCATCCCGTGGGTCTTCGGATGGATGCAGTCGCGGCAGCTCGTGCCCGCATGGTTCGGAGTAGGCCATGCGATCACCTGCTTCGCGCGGGAGCGGAGCGACGGTCTCGGCATTTTGCAGCGGATGATGCGCGAGTTCCCGCTCTTCATCGACATTGCGCGCAACGTTGAGATGGCGCTTGCGAAGGCGGACTTCGGCATTGCGCGTTTGTACGCGTCGCTGGTCGAGGACGAGGGACTGCGGGAGCGGGTGTTCACACGGCTCGATGCCGAGTACAAGCAGACACAGGCGGTGGTGCTGCTGCTGACCGGCCAGCGCGAGCTACTCGAGACGAATCCGGTGCTCAATCGCTCGATCCGGCTGCGCAACCCGTACGTCGATCCCATGAGCCTGCTGCAGGTAGAGCTGATCCGCAAGAAGCGCGCGGCGCTACAAGCCGGCCAGCCAGAATCCGCCGAGCTGAACCGCGCCATCTCCGCCACCATCAACGGCATCTCCGCCGGGCTGAGAAACACAGGCTGAGGCGTACCCGGATTCAGCAAACTTGAGGTTGCCGGCGATGTGGATGCGGTTCTTACCGGCGCGCTTGGCGGAGTAAAGGGCGTCATCGGCTTCGCGGACCAACTGCTCGGCGTCGACGGTGGCAGGACCCATGGTCTTGATGCCGATGCTGATGGTGACGGCCTCTTCCTGCCAAGGGGCGGCATCGATGGTGGCCTTGATGCGTTGCGCGGCGCGCAGGGCAGAAGCTCCGCCCGTCTCGGTGAGCAGGACGGCAAACTCCTCGCCGCCGTAGCGGGAGGGGATATCGGTGGCGCGCACGGAGGAGGAGAGGATCTCGCCGGTCTGCCGCAGCACCTGGTCTCCGCTGGCATGGCCCCACGTATCGTTACGGCGCTTGAAGTCGTCGATGTCGATCATGAGGACGGAGAGGTCGCGTTCGCGGCGCTTAGCGGAAGAGAACTCGCGGAGGAGGCGTTGCTCGAAAGCGCGGCGGTTGTTGAGTCCAGTAAGCTCGTCGGTGACGGCGAGCCGTTGAAGTTTGAGATTGGCCTCTCTCAGCTCGTTCTCCCGCCGGAGTTCCTCGCTTACGTCCATCGAGACGCCAGCCAGGAACAGGTTGCCTTCCTCGTCCTTGTAGGGGAATTTGTACGACTTCCAGGTAGCCGTCGCACCGCAAGTATCGATGGAGCGCTCCATCACCTGGACCGCCGTGTCGCCGGATAGGACGCCGAGGTCGTGCTGCCGGAACTGGTCCGCCATGGCGGGCGGCCAGACCTCGTGATCGGTGCGGCCCAGCCACGCTTCGGGCGACACGCTGAAGCGGCGGGCCATCTCCGCGTTGTAAAAGACGAATCTTCCCTCCGCGTCCTTGATGTAGCTGATCAGCGGGCTGTGGTTCATGAAGAGGCGAAAGAGAGCTTCGCTGGCCTGCAGCTGCGCGGTTACACGTTCTTTCTCGGCGAGCGCGGCCTGGAGGGCCTTCTGCTTGGCACGGACCTCCATGCGGGCCTCCAGCTGGTTCGCCAGCACCATGAGCGCGGACCTCTGGCTTTCGCTGAGGCTGCGGGGGACGGTGTCGATCACGGAAAGGGTGCCCATCGAATGCCCGTCCGGGGAGCGCAGGGGCATGCCCGCGTAGAACCTGATTCCAGGCTCTCCTTCGACCAGGGGGTTATCGAAGAAACGCTCGTCGGCCGTGGCATCTTCGACGATGAAGAGATGCGGCTGCTGGATGGCATGGCCGCAGAAGGAGAGATCGCGCGGGGTCTCCTTGACGGCTAGCCCGACCGCGGCCTTGAACCACTGGCGGTGATCGTCGACCAGAGATACAAGGCTGATCGGGGTCTTGCAGATCTCGGCCGCGAGAGTTACCACCTGGTTGAACTCGAGCTCGGACGGGGTGTCGAGGAGATCGAGGTCGTACAGTGCCTGCAATCTCGCGCGATCGTCATTGAAGGTTGCTGCAATCATGTTGTCTTGCCCCGAGAGTAGAGTCTTCCAACTCTTCGGCAGAAACGTGCTGCGCAGCAGACGGGGCGACTACAACGGAAGTTCCATAGAGGTTCAGCGATGCCGCCTTGGCAACGACTAGCGCTGATCAACTATTGCCGTATAGCTTTTAGTGGAAGCTTGACTGGGATGATCGCAACCATGACCGTCGAAGCCGTCACGGGTACGGACATCTTCCTCGCCTACCTCGATCACTTCCTCTGCCCGCACTTTCAGCCCGGTCAGGTCGTTCGCTTCCGAGGCGCTCGAAATCTTTCACGCCTGGTCGGTGACCTATGCTGCAGGCGGGCGGGGGGGAAGAGCCGAGGGACCAGCCGGGAAAGTACGTGCAGAGTGATCACCTTTCGCTGACCCCGCCCGTTAGAGCGCGAGGTTCGCGGGAGCGAGATGGGGAGACGGTAGACTCAAGTTATGCTCACTCCGGTCTTCCTGCTCTCCGCCACGGACGCGGCCCACTTCCCTTCCGAGTCGAAGACGCATGGGGCGCCGGAGGTGGCGTTTCTGGGCCGCTCGAACGTGGGCAAGTCGTCGTTGATCAACTCTCTGCTGGGGTCCAAGCAGGCGCATACGTCTTCAACTCCGGGTCGGACGCGGTCGATCAACTTTTTCGCTCTACATGAGGGGGTGGGAGGGAAGCAGAAGATCAGGCCTGCGCTGATCTTCGCCGACCTGCCGGGCTATGGCTACGCCAAGATCTCGAAGTCCATTTCGGCCGAGTGGCCCAAGTTCATCGAGCCGTACCTGGCGGAGCGGGAGGCGCTGGCTCTGTGCATCTGCCTGGTCGATACGAACATTCCCCCGCAGGAGAGCGACGGGACGTTGATCCGGTACCTGAAGCAGGCCGGGCGGCCGTTTCTCGTCGTGGGGACTAAGGCGGACCGGCTCTCGAACAATGTGCTGGCGAAGAGCCTGGCGGCGTTGCAGCGGGCTCACGAGGTGGACGAGATCCTGCCGGTCTCGGCAAAGACGGACGCGGGGACGAAGGCGCTCTGGCAGCGGCTGACGTTGCCTCGGCGCGGCACGTTTTTCCAAGCCCCAATATAGTTATCAAGATGTTCAAGATATTAATCGGGATTCGATCCCTGTGCATCAGTGGAACGTCGCATCCGCAAAGCGGAGCCTGTCCTTCGGACACGACTGAGGGCCTCGCGACCCATCTTCCTTGGGGCTGCGCCCCAAACTCCGCAGAGACAACAGCAGAAGCAAAAACCTTCCTAATAAAGGGCTGAGCGAGCGGTTGCGGCTGGCAATGCAGGGTATCGGCAGTTGAGCGGAAAGCGGGCAGGTAAAGCCGCGAACCCTGCGGTTGGGTCATGAGCATGCCTAAGCTCATACAAGTGCCCCTACGCGCCTTGTGCGAGGCCCGAAGGACTGAGAACCTCACTCCGTCGAGGGTGATGCCAGTGTCTTGTAGACAGCGGGCCTCGATTTCGGCGCAGCGCGAGGCGTTACGTATCTCGACGCCATGGCGTTCTCCGTGGATGAGTCCGGCCTTGCGCAGGATGCGAAGGTGTTGCGAGAGCTTGTTATGAGCGCCGGAGCAAAAATAGACCACAGAGCGCCGCGTGAGCGGCGGTTTGTGGCGGTGTAAAAGGAGTCCACCGCCGGAGACTAGTTCTGCGGGGAGTTGCCTTGATTGGCGGCCTGTGGGACA
>CAXTPY010000082.1:0-9118 GCA_964246195.1 uncultured Acidobacteriaceae bacterium
GGTATGGAGGCTACTCGGGCGGCGGGGCGCTCGCGATCACGTTCGATGGGGTGCCGATCGCGGACCCGGCCACGGATCTTTGGCAGTCGCCTACCATTCCGGAGCAGTTCATGATTCAGAACGTGAATGTAACCTATGGGCCAGGCGATCCGGCGAGCCGGTGGTTCAACAATGTAGGTGGAATGATCGAGTTTACGCCGGTGCAGCCGACGTCGAAGCCGCATGCGGATATCTCGGCGACGTATGGGAGCTTCAGCCAAAAGGATATTTCGGCGAACCTGGCGAGCGGAGTGTATCGCGGCTGGTCGGCCATCTTAGCCGCGGGAGTGGGAGATGGAAACGACTTCAGGAACGCGCCGGATGGATTTCAAAATCCGGGCAAGGATGTGGCGTTCTTCGGCAAGGGCGTGAAGGCGTATCAGGAGAATACGTTCGAGCTGGGGATCTATTACGCGCATGGCGCGGGATATAGGTCGCAGGTGATTCCGACGACGGCGAATCCGCTGATTACCATGGATGGGACGCCGACGGGAGCGCAGTACAGCCAGCAGACGTCGGGATATTACAGCACGCTGCCGGAGATCAGTTATAACAAATACGACGCGAACGAGGACGGGTTGGTGTATGCGCGCGAGCATGTGCAGATCGATCCTACGATCGCGGTCGAGAACCTGACCTGGTGGAACCATATTGCGCGTTCGCACTATAGGACGACGGATGTCTATAGTCCAGGGCCGCGGCAGTTCGAGTGGAACAGTCCACACACGGACACGATCGGGAATAAGCTGCTGGTGACGAAGAGGCTGCCGTTCAATACGATCGTCGTGGGTGGATATTATCTGCATGCTCTGTATAACAGCCGCAATAATTTCTATAATCCGGCGAACGGCGGGGCGAAGCGGGTGGCGAATATCGGCGGCCAACTGCGGTCTTCTTACTTCAATCAGGATGATTTCGCGATTACGGTGCAGGACGATATACGGTTCAATTCGCTGTTCACGATTACTCCGGGGCTGCGGTATGTGGGGTTCAGCACGGGGTATGCGAACAATTCACTGCAGGACTTCAAGCTGGCGGCGGGAGCGGTGCTGACGACGCATTGTCCGGCGACGCAGACGGGGTACAGCGCGCCGGTGGATGCGAACGGGAACGCGGTGGGGGTGAAGGATCAGGGAGCGAGCTGCGGCGGGCTCGAGAATCGCAGCGGGGTGGAGCCTTCGATCAACGGAACGGTGCGCGCGCTGCCGTGGCTGCAGGTGTATGGGGGATATATGCAGAGCCTGCGCGGGCCGCAGGTGGGAGGAGGCGGAGGACTGTTCCAGAGCGTGGACCCGGCGAGCTACCACTTATCGCGCCAGCAGTATGCGCAGGGTGGTTTCAAGATCCACCATGAAGGCGCGGGGATGCTGAACAGCATGTTGATCACGGGGGCTTATTATCACCAGAACTGGGCGAACCAGGAGATCGATACGACGCTGGCGAATGGGAATGCGATCTCCGCGAACGGGACGTCGGTGTACCAGGGGGTGAATGCTTCGTTCGACGACGATCCTATCGCGCGGCTGCATGTCTTCGCGAATGCGAATGTGGAGACGGCGACGTATACGAACTACCAGACGGTGGTGGCGGTGAACTCCTCGACGCCGGCGCAGCAGTTCAACGGGCTGCATGTGCCGTATGTGCCGAGCACGACGGTGAATGCGGGCGCGTTCTACGACTTCAAGATCAACCAGGAGCTACGCTTGCAGCCGATGGCTTCGCTGCAGTTCACGGGGTCGCAATATATCTTCAATAACAATGGCGTGGATGCGGCGGGAAACCAATTTCCTCAGCCGAGCAACCAGAAGATGGGATCGTACGGAACACTGAACTTAGGGATCAAGGCGCCGTATAAGTTCCTCGAGCTGAGCTTCAATGCGTTGAATGTGTTGAACAGCAAATATCTTATCTACGAGTACACCTCTTTCGGAGGCTACTTCGGGACGAATCCGAATGGACTTACAGGGCAGACGTCTCCTGTAGCGGGGTATAACACGGGCTATCCGGGGGCTCCGATCAGCGTGTATGGGGGCGTGCTGGCGCACTTCTAGAGATCTCCGGGGGCGTCTCTTCGACGCTCGTCACAGCATAGGACCTCCGATTCGCAGGGTTTGGACGATGGCGGATGGTCGTCCTCTCCGCTCCCGACGCAACCCTCCGCCTGCGTTCCTACTCTAAGTAGTCGCGTGATCGAAACGGACGCGTTCGACGCGCGGCGGAGCGTTCCCGCATACGTAGCCGCAACCGGAGATAAGAATGGAACAACGCAAACTCGGAAACAGCAAGCTAGAGGTCTCGGCTCTCGGCCTCGGCTGCATGGGCATGAGTTTCTCGTACGGCGAGGCGCACGACGAGAACGAGATGATCTCACTCCTGCGCAAGGCCGTAGATATGGGCATCACCTTCTTCGACACGGCCGAGGTGTACGGTCCGTTCACCAATGAGGCGCTGGTTGGAAAGGCACTGTCGCCCCTTCGCGGCAAGGTCGTCCTCGCCACCAAGTTCGGCTTCAACCTGAACCCTGACGGAAGCCCCGGATGGCAGGGCCTGGACAGCCGACCCGAGCGGATCAAGCAGGTGGCGGAGGGCTCCTTGAAGCGCCTCAACGTCGAATCCATCGACCTCTTCTATCAGCATCGCGTCGATCCCGCCGTGCCCATCGAAGATGTCGCAGGAGCCGTGAAGGACTTGATCCAGGAAGGGAAGGTGAAGCACTTCGGCCTCTCCGAAGCCGGTGTGCAGACGATTCGCCGCGCGCACGCGGTTCAGCCTGTGACTGCGCTGCAGAGCGAATACTCCTTGTGGTGGCGAAGGCCGGAGATGGAAGTGATTCCCACGCTCGAGGAGCTTGGCATCGGATTCGTACCGTACAGCCCGCTGGGCAAGGGATTTCTGACGGGCAAGATGGATGAGAACACGCAGCTTGGAAAGGGCGACTTCCGGAGCACCCTGCCTCGATTCACTCCGGAAGCCAGGAAGGCCAATCAGGCTTTCGTCCATCTGCTCGGGAAGATCGCCGCAGAGAAGAAGGTGACGCCGGCCCAGATCGCTCTGGCGTGGCTGCTCGCGCAGAAGCCGTGGATCGTTCCCATCCCGGGCACGACCAAGCTCTCGCGGCTGGAGGAGAATATTGGAGCTGCGGAGGTCGAGCTCACACCCGACGACCTGCGGGGCATCGCCGAGGCTGCGGCGAAGATCCCGGTGGAGGGTGACCGCTATCCGGAGCACCTGGAGAAGATGACGGGGCGGTAGGATGCTCGACCTGTTCCAGCGGCGCAAGTTGCGAATCGCGTACGGCAAGCCGTAGGCTCGCTGGTCACCGACGAGCGAATTCTACTGCAGGCTCGACAGATAGGCCTCTTCGTTATATGTCGGAAAAATGAGGAGCCCCGATGCATCTCGGGGCAGCCTGCATGGGCTGCTAACGGGAGTTGGCGCCGCCTCCTAGACCACCGGCCAGACGCCCCAGGTTGGGGCTGAACGTGGGATTGCTGGTGGTGCCGCGAATGGCCACAGGAACACCGCTTCGGAGAACGCCGCCCACCAGGCCCCCGAGCGCGCCCAGGTTGATCCCGCCACCGGTGCCGCCCTTGAGCATCCCGCCGGTGAGTCCGCCAAGCAGCCCAGCGACGCCTCCGTTCGAGGCCGGCGCGGAGGCGCTGTTGGCCGCCGGCGCCGCGACGAGCCCGGTGAGCTTCAGCAGCATGTTGTAGTCGAGCGCTCCCGCCGCGGAGACGGTGCCAGCCCCGGTCGCAGTTCCAACACCCGCGACATCCAGGTCCACCTGATCGGTGCGCAGGTTTCCTTGAGCCTCCTGCACCTGCATGCTCAAGGAGCGGATCGTGGTGCCCGGGCCGGTTGCGCTACCGATCTTGCCGCCGGTCAGCGCGGAGAGGCTCTGGAGCTTCGAGCCCAGATCGAAGCCCGCGAGTTGCGTATTGGCCACGCGCACCGGGCCACTGAGGACCGGCGCGGCGGAGGATCCGGAGACCGCGAGCGAGGTGGTGAGGCTTCCACCCTGGAGCCGTGAGCCTTGTGGCAAGTGGACTCCCAACGCCGGCAGAAAGGCCTCGATCTCATCGATCGGCAGGCCGTTGCCGTCCACGCGCAGGTTCAGTGTCGTGGTCGAACCCGCGGTCTGATACGTCCCCGCGAGCCTGATGACGGCGCGCCCCAGGGCGATCGTAGCCTGCTGAATCTGGCCGCTCTTTGCCTGCTCGTTCTGCGCCAGGACGAAGTGTACCTGGAGGGGTACGGCCGAGGGCTGGCCATCGCGCGCCAGCTTGATGTTGGCGACGGTGGCGTCTCCGTTGGCGTTCAGCGTCTGCCCATTGGATTGAACCCGCGCCTGCAGGTCGGTCGCGCCGGTGATCCCGGCATCCGGAGGCAGTACCCCCGAGCTCCCAAGCTCCACGTGCTTGAGCGTCACCTGCGCGTCGACGGGAGTCGCTGCCTGGCCGCCTCGATCGAACGGGCCAGCCTTTCCAGAAGCGTTGAGAGCCCCTCCGCCGGGCAGTTGCGCCGAGAGCGTGAAGTTCGAGGCGGTGCCGGGCGAAAGATTGGTGATGCGCGCGTCGAGCTGCTGATAGACCGCCGGCGCTGCGGTCTGGCCCGCGGTCGTGAGTGTGACCGAACCGTTGGTGATCTGCGCGTCGTCGACCGAGAGCCTCTCCAGTAGAGAGGTGTTCGCGGGCTTTGCCTCCGCGTTGCCGGAGAGGCTGGGCGCGCCCGAACGCACGATCGTCAGGCGCGGGCTGGCGACGAGCAGCTTGTTGACATGCATCTGCTGGCCCGTCCAGGCGGCATCGAGGACGATGCTGTCGATCGCTCCGAAGATGCCGGCGGAGGGGCTGACGAAGCCGGCCGCTACGGGGTCGATGTGCTTCAACTCAAGATCGCCGGAGAACGGTGTGGCGGAGGCGTCCTGCTGGTCGATCGGGCCCGCCTTGCCCTTGATGGTCAGGGTCCCTCCCGCGGGAAGGTTCGCCGAAGCGGTAAACGGAAAGGAACTCGCCAAGCCAAAGTCCTTGACCTGCAGCGCCACCTGGCTGTACACGCGGTCGGACGTAGGCGCGGCTCCCGTCCCGCCGGGTGCGGAGCCAGCGCCAGCGCCGGAGGCCGTGCCCACCAGGATGCGCCCATCTTCGATGTCGACCTTGTCGATGGTGAGATTGGGAAAGGTCTGCCGCGTCTCGTGATCCTGCGCCGAAGCGTCCGCCCCGGAGCGGCCCAGGGTGGAGTAGTTCCAGATGCCGCTGGCCGAGCGCAGCAACTGAATCTTCGGCGATTGAAGCGAGAATCCCCGGATGAGAAGCGTGCGATGCAGCAGCAGAGGAAGGATCTCGACCCGGATCTTCACGTTGTCGGCCTGCAGAAAGGGCTGCGCGCTGAAGGCGGGATCGTCGGCCACTGTCGCGTTGTGCGCGACCATCCCACCCGAGAGCAGGGAGAGGTCGACCTTGTCGATGGTGACCTTTCGACCTAGCGATTTCGACAACGTCGAATCGATCCGGGCACGAAAACTGTCGGCGTTCAGAAACAGAGGGATAGTCAAAACTGCGACGACGACTACCGCGATGAGAACGGCGATCGAGATGAGGATGAGACGAGGGGCTCTTGCCATGGAATCTCACCTAGCGCCTTTTCGATGCGCAAGCGTCCCAACGTGTTGCCTTGAGAGAACACGCCATGCGTTCCCTCCCCCGAGGCGTCCTATGTGCTGGGTGAAGCCATCGGATGTGGAGGAGAAAGCCTTCGCAGCAAATGATAGAGTTCATCCACTGCCGTGTTTGACCTTGAGCCCGGCGGGAAAAAAGCTCCTATCGCCCCCTTTAGCCTGGATAGCAGATGGGAGCATTGCTACAGCTGCACCTAATTTTCTGCCTTAGCGAGGCACACGAAAGAGATTACCGACATGACGCGCAAGGAAACAGATTCGTTAGTAGGTGAACTTACAAAAAACAGCTCCGCGCCAGAGAGTGGAATAAGGATCTTGAAGAGTCTTCCTGCCCCTACGATGGGCATCGACATGGACCGCCTCATAGGAAGACCGCATCTATTTGGGCGCGTGAAACATATTCGGGAGGGCCTCCTGATCGAGCCGATCGGCACGTTGACCCTGCAGCCGGGCGGCAGAGTCACGGGCCGAGGCCATACCAATGAAGGAAGCTGGATCCCCTATATACACGGCCCAGTTTCGGGGGAGAAAGCCTTCGCCTTCATCAATGCCGACAATAAGTGGATTCCCAGCTCCACCTGGACCCAGTCCATGGGCGACATCCCTATCGGATATTTCTGCGATGAACCCGAGTTGATCATCTCCGCGCAGCAGCTATGCCTAATCCCAGACCATCCTCTCCCCAGCGAGGCGGTCATCGTTTACCTGGTCGCGTCCTGCCAGCGTTTTTACGAGCGTACCGTGCCCGTCCTTCTGGAGCAGATGTTAGCCGAAGGGATCGAGCCGAACCGTATCAAAGTCGTTGTGAATGGGTGCTCGAGCGACAGCGACAGCGTCATCGACGGCGTCGATCACGCCTTCAGCACGCACGACGCCTGGGAGTGGAGCGCCCTGTACGAAGCGCCGCTTCGCTGGAACTTCGACTACGGCTTCCTCATTCACGATACCAGCGTCATCTTCCCAGGCTTTCGCCGGAGCGTCGAAGGCTTCAACGCGCATGTCGCATGGGACCATCTCCCCGCATCGCCCATGGCACGCTGCCTGCTGGGACTCTATTCGCACGAATTCCTTGCGCGGTGCAATGAATGGTTGAAGAGTATCGACCATATCGATAAGAAGAACGGCGTAATTGCGGAGGTCGCAGGGGAGTTATTGCTAAGAGCGCGCTCCGTGCTTGTGATTGGAGATCCCGAGTACAGCAGTGGAGCGCGCGCGGCCGAGTGGAGGGAGACACTGGATTACTTCAATACAGGATCTCCTCGGGTGCGACGAGTCTTTCCTGCTATCAAGCTCCATAAGTTCATCCATCAAGGTCCTGGCGATCCCAATAAGTTGTAATTCTTCTTATCGCCTGCCCGTCAGTTAAAATACCTTCGCAACCTCATGGCAGTCGCCCCAGCCAAGGCCGCCCGCGATCGAAGGAATCAGCATGATCTCGTCTCCGTCCGCGAAGGCATACGCCTCGCCGCCCAAAAACCGTATGTCTTCGTCGTTCACATAAATATTGATGAACCTCCGCAGCTTCCCGCTCTCATCCCGTATCTGCGTGCTGAGCGCGGGAAAGTTCTGCTCGATATCCGTCAACAACCCCGGCAGGTTCAAAGCCGAGGAATCGAAGTTCTTGCGTCCGTCCGTGTGGCGTGTGAACGCCGCGGGCAAAGTGACTTTCACCGCCATCGTCTTCAGGCTCCTGCTGCAACTAGTTCAGGTTCGGTTTGGCCGTCCAGCTCGCGCAGGTAGGCGTCGAAGTCCGCAAGCCTCGGCCGCACCGCGCGGCCCTGGCTGTACTGCCCAGCGATCGCGTCCGTCGTCTTCAGCCCATTGCCTGTAATGCATACCACCGTCGTCTCCCCCGGCGCGATCCGCCCATCCGCATACAGCCGCGCCGTCACCGCTGTCGTCACGCCCCCGGCGGTCTCGGTAAAGATCCCCTCCGTCTCCGCCAGCTCCTGGATGCCGGCCACGATCTCCACATCCGAAACATCCTCCGCCCAGCCCCCCGTCTCGCGGATCATCCTCGCCGCCGCCGGTCCGTCCGCCGGATTCCCGATCGCCAGCGAACGCGCAATCGTCTTCGGCCGCTGCGGCTCGATCTCCGCGCTCCCCGTCTTCACCGCCACGGAAATCGGCGAGCACCCACTCGCCTGCGCCCCGAAGAACCGCACCTCCTTCGCCTGCACTAGCCCCAGCTCCACCAGCTCCGCGAACGCCTTGCGAATCTTCCGTATCAGCGACCCCCCCGCCATCGGAACCACCACGTTGTCCGGCAGCCTCCATCCCAGTTGCTCCGCAATCTCGTACCCCACCGTCTTCGATCCTTCCGCATAGTACGGCCGCAGGTTCACATTCACCAGCCCCCAGCTATACTCCTCCGCGATCTGCGTGCACAGCCTGTTCACGTGGTCGTAGTTGCCGTCGATCCGGATCAGCCGCGCCCCATACACCAGCGTATTCAGGATCTTCGCCGGCTCCAGGTCGGCCGGCACCAGGATGCACGCCTTCAGCCCCAGCCGCGCCGCCTGCGCCGCCACCGAGTTCGCCAGGTTCCCCGTCGAGGAGCAGCCCACCGTCTCGAACCCGAACCTCCGCGCATTCGCCAGCGCCACCGACACCACGCGATCCTTGAAGCTCAGCGTAGGAAAGCACACCGCGTCATTCTTCACATACAGCTCCCCCGCGCCCATCCGCCGCCCCAGATTCTTCGCTCGCACCAAAGGCGTGAAGCCCACCGGCAGGTCCGGCTCGAACCCCTCCGGAATCGGCAGCAGCGCCGCATAGCGCCAGATATTCGCCGGCCCCCGCGCAATCGCCTCCCGCGTGAACACCCCCCGCGCCGCCTCCAGGTCATACACCACCTCGAGCGGAGCGATGCACTCCGGACACGCCGACAACGGCCGGTTGCCATACCGCCTGCCGCACTCCCCGCACTTTAGTTCATACCGGCTACACGCATAGTTCATCGCACTCTCCGTCTATGGAAGAGGACCGAAGCTGCCGTGACGAAGCTCGTCTAGTGGGAGTGCCGCGAAGGGAAGAGGAGAATGCGGCAGTGCGGAACCCGAAGGGCTCTGCGTGCTCCGAATCTCATGTTCCCTGAGCCAAAAGCCTTCCCAGGAGAGAGTTGACACCGGTACGCCTATGTTCTGTCCGGTTGTCGTGGCGTCAAAGGGCTCGTCCCTCAACCACTCTGCATGAAATTCAAATCTAACCCGCGGCGTCTTCTACCACGCCCAGGCCAGACTGGAATAGTTAGTTTGTAGCACAGCCCCAACCCCGCCGCAACCTCCATCTCCCCCACGCCTCCCATAGCGCAGCGCGCCTCGCCCTAAAACACTCACTCCGCCGGCAAAGCCTTCAGCCCCGCCCCGCGAGCCTCCGCCGCAATCCGCCGCAGCTCCGGCA
>CAXTPY010000083.1:0-9092 GCA_964246195.1 uncultured Acidobacteriaceae bacterium
GGCGGGTGTTGTGTGGGGGGTGGGCGGGAGGGCGGCAGCGGAGGTTCGTGGCACGGGGGACTCACGTGACTTGCCGCGGTACGGCGGCTGTCAGGTAGGATGCAGGCGGGAGGGGTGGGTTGGATGTGGAGCGGCGGCTGGCGTCGTATACTGGCTCGATCTAGGTACACGCGGGGCAGGGGAGTTTTTCTATGAGCGAACAGACGAAGGTGCAGGGTATCGGCGCTGGCTCGATGCAGAACGGGAACGGGACTGGCAACGGCTACCGGGTGCCTGTAGGACGCGCGGGATGGATCGTCGACCGCCGGGCGGAGGCGGCGCGGACGGGCGACGGCAACATGAGCCAGATGCACTTTGCGCGGCTGGGAAAGATTACCGAGGAGATGGAGTTCGTCGCGCGGCGGGAGAAGATACCGGCGGAGCTGGTGCGGAGCGAGGTGGCCAGGGGGACCATGATCCTGCCCGCCAACATCAACCATGTGGAGCTCGAGCCGATGGCGATTGGGGTGGAGTCGCTGTGCAAGATCAACGCGAACATCGGGAACTCGGCTCTGGTCTCGAACGTGGAGGAGGAGCTGCGGAAGCTGCATACGGCGGTGCATTACGGCGCGGATACGGTGATGGATCTTTCGACGGGCGGGGATATTCCCATGATCCGGGAGCAGATTCTTCGGCATAGCCCGGTGCCGATCGGGACGGTGCCGTTGTACGAGGCGCTGAGCCGGGTGAAGCGCGTGGAGGACCTGAACATCGATCTGTATCTGGAGGTGATCGAGGAGCAGGCGCAGCAGGGGGTGGATTACTTTACCGTCCACGCGGGCGTGCTGGTGCAGTACATACCGATGGTGGCGAAGAGGATCACGGGGATCGTGAGCCG
Source organism: uncultured Acidobacteriaceae bacterium (assembly GCA_964246195.1). Classification (GTDB taxonomy): domain Bacteria; phylum Acidobacteriota; class Terriglobia; order Terriglobales; family Acidobacteriaceae; genus Edaphobacter. Next base: position 878 of record CAXTPY010000083.1, read on the forward strand.
GGGCGGCGCGATTCTGGCGCAGTGGATGACGGCGCATCACAAGCAGAACTTCCTGTATGAGAACTTCGACCGGATCACGAAGGTGATGGCGAAGTACGACGTGAGCTACTCGCTGGGCGACGGGCTGCGGCCGGGGTGCCTGGCGGATGCGAGCGACGAGGCGCAGTTCGCGGAGTTGAAGACCCTGGGCGAGTTGGCGCGGCAGGCCTGGAAGAGCGATGTGCAGGTGATGATCGAGGGGCCGGGGCACATCCCGATGGACCAGATCAAGCTGCAGGTAGACAAGGAGATGGAGCTTTGCGATGGGGCTCCCTTCTATGTGCTTGGACCTTTGGTGACGGACATCGCGCCTGGGTACGACCACATCACGAGCGCAATCGGAGCGGCGATGATCGGCTGGCACGGCGCGGCGATGCTCTGCTACGTGACGCCCAAGGAGCACCTGGGGCTGCCGAACGAGAAGGATGTGAAGGACGGGATCATCGCCTACAAGATCGCGGCGCATGCGGCGGATGTGGCGCGGCATCGCCCTGGGGCGAGAGATAGAGACGACGCGATCTCGCACGCGCGGTATACCTTCGACTGGGACAAGCAGTTCGCGCTGAGTCTCGATCCGGAGACGGCGCGGGGGATGCATGACGAGACGCTGCCGGACGACTACTACAAGGAGGCGGCGTTCTGCTCGATGTGCGGGCCGAAGTTCTGCTCCATGAACTGGTCGAGCAAGGTGGATGAGTTCAACGAGCGCGAGCACGGGCTGAAGAAGGCGGATCTGACGCAGATCGTGACGGAGCAGATGGCGCTGCGGGCGTAACCGTGGAGCGTTGCCGCGGCGGGTGGGGAGAGGGGCTGCCGAGTCGACAGGAGCAGCCTCCTCAGGTGTAGAGCAGGACAGGCAGGAAGTTGAGCTTCACGCTCCGCGAGCCGAGTGGGCCTGCGGGAGCGTCTTTGGGCGGCTGATGCGATCCGGCGGCAGGGGAAGGATCGAGGGAGACGGCACCGAAGTTGAAGGCCATTCCCGCGACTCGAACGACAGGGATGGCCGAACTTGGCAGGCAACAGCGCGCACCATACGTCACCGGCGCGGACGTCCGTTTAGATCGTATCTTTGTCCTCCTTCCCGGACCGCATGGCCAGGAGAGCAGGGGTGATGATCATACCGAGAAATACCGACGCCAGAATCAGATCGTGAACCATGGGGGATGCTCCTTTTGGCGGCTTGTAGCCGTCTACTGGAGTCATGATCGATGGGTTGACGATTCAGTGACATAGCACTTCGCGGGACGGAAGATGACGCGAAAGTGGTATGGACGTGGAGCGAATGGGTGGACGATTCATTCGGCATGGGCGAGGGAGAACTGGTGGCGGACGTCCGAGCCTCGGACCCAGAAGATGACGTCTTCGGCGATATTGGTGGCGTGATCGGCGGAGCGTTCGAGGTTGCGCGAGACGATGATGGCGTTGAGGGCCTGGGAGCTTACCTCGGAGTGCTGCTGCATCAGCTGCACCAGCTCGGCCTGGACGTGGCGGTTGGCGTCGTCGATCTCGTCATCCAGGGAGAGCACCGAGTCGGCGAGCTTGGCGTCGGCCTCGAGCAGGGACTGGATGGCGGTGCGGATCATGACGCCGACCTTCTCGCCCATGTCTGGGATGTCGATGGGGAGGGAGATCTGGGGCAGGTCCTTGAGAGCGCGGGCGCGCTCGGCGATGTTGGTGGATTGGTCGCCGATGCGTTCCAGGTCTCCGTTGATCTTGATGACGGAGAGGATGAAGCGCAGGTCGATGGCCATGGGCTGCTCCTTGGCCAGGAGGTCGTAGGCCATCTCATCGACGGCGCGCTCGGCGGAGTTGATGGCGGTCTCGATCTCGCGCACGTGATCGCAGAGCAGCATGTTGCCTGTGAGGTAGGCTTCGAGCGAGAACTCGAGCGCCTGCTGGGAGAGGGCCGCCATGGCGAGGAGCTTGTCCTTCAAGGCGGCGAGCTGTTGCTGGAAGTGGATACGTGGCATGGGAGACGTCTCGTGTATTGATTTTGAGGCACAGCGGCGCAAAGCGGCCGAACGAAAGTGGCAGAAGGAGTACTGCGGACGGTACGCGTCGCAGCACATGAAGTCAGGGCGCGCTGCAGCGGAGAAGCGTGAGCCGGCTGGCGGCTTGGAGCGTGACGCCGCAGCCGGCGGGAACGAGGATCGCCTGGGCCAGCAGGAGAGGAAGCTCGACCGCGCCGCTCAGTAGCCGGCCTGAGCCCATGAGGGGTATCAGGCAGCAGGGCTGGGCCTGCGACAAGCGAACCGGGGGGGCGGCGGGGTCGAGCTCGAAGCGGTCTACTGTGAAGTACCGCTCGTCGATGAGCCGGGTGAAGCCGGGCATGGGGCGAGGGGCAATCTTGCCCGCCCGGGTGGAGGTCTTCATGACCGCGAGCGCCTGGTCCAGGTGGAGCTCGCGCGGGCGCCCGTAGTCGTACATGCGGAAGGTGATGTCGCTCATCTGCTGCGTCTCGAGCAGCACCAGGCCGGGGCCGATGGCGTGAACGGTGCCGGCGTCGACGAAGACCATCTCTCCGGGGGAGACGGGCACCTGGTTCAGGAGCTGCTCCAGGGTACCGTTGGCGACGCCGGAACGGACCTGCTCCGGGGTGGTGCCGGGACGCAGGCCGAGCGCGACGGTGGAGTCCGGCTCCGCTTCGAGCACGTACCAGCACTCCGTCTTGCCGCGGCCCATCTGCATGGCATGGGCTTCGCGGTCGTCCGGGTGGACCTGCACCGAGAGCTTGTCCTCGGGGAAGAGCAGCTTGATGAGCAGAGGGAACTCAGGGCGTTCCAGGTCAGCCGACGAAGCGGAGCTTCCGAGCAGCTCTCCGCCACGGAGCGCGACCAGGTCCTCAAGCCTCGTGCCCGCGTCCGGCCCTGTCTGCACCACGCAGGAGGGGCCGGTCAGCCAGGCTTCGCCTACGCGCTCCACGGTTCCGGTCTCGGCGTACCAGGGCCGCAGGTGCTCGCGTCCCCAGACGCGCGGGCTGAAGAAGGGAGCCAGACGGAAGGGGGCCATGCTGGACGGGGCGGAGGCGGGGCCGCGGTTCTGTCTATCGGTCTCTCTAGTCATCCTAGTCATCGTCGTCCTTCCTGGTCTTGCTGCCCGGCGCGAGCAGCATGGCGGGAGGCGGCTGGCTGCCCATGGCGTCTTTCCAGAGGATCACATTGAGCTTGCGCGCATCGGCGCGGTCGGCGTGGCGGAAGTCCATTCTGGAACTCTCCTTGGCGCCCGGCGCGGATCTTGCGTTGGCGGTATAGATCAGGCGGTTGTCGCGATTGCTGAAGTCGGCGTCGAAGGCGGCCTGGTCGCCCGGCCCGGTAAAGAGCGGGCTCATCATGGAGCTGAACGCATCGTTGTTGTTCATGGGGGGCAGACCGAGCAAGGTCTCCATGGTGCGCAGGACACTGACCGTGGAGTAAAAGCGGCTGTCGACGAAGGCCCCCCCGGAGGAGCTGCGAGGAGAGTATTTGCTGATGACCAGAGCCAGGCTGCGGTGGGCATCGACGTGGTCGGCCCCGTTCTGGGCGTCGTCTTCGAGGATGAAGAAGGCGGTATCGTCCCAGAACGCGGAGTGCGAGATGGCCTCGACCGCGCGTCCGATGGCGAGGTCGTTGTCCGCGATGGAAGACTTTGGCGTGGGTCCTCCGGGGGTGGTGCCGGCGGTATGGTCGTTGGGAAAGCGGAGCATGACGAAGTTCGGCATGGTGTCTTTGCCTGCCTCGCGGTCGGCGACCCAGCCCTTCAAGTGACGCAGGAAGATCTCCGCGCGGATCTGGTCCGGGATGCGGAGATTGAAGTCCGGAGCCTCTTCGGCGTAATGCCCGACGAGTTCGGGTTTGGTGGGAACGTTGCGCGCGAGGCGTGGAATGGCCCAGGGCCACGGGTTGACGCCGCCTCCCCACTCCGCGGGGATGGGGGCTCCGGGCAGGATGCTGGGCTGGGCGCAGTAGACACCTTCGAGCAGAGGCCCCTGCCGCGAGTCGCTGCTCTTCTTCTCGTTGCAGAAGGTGGAGGCGATGTACTCGCCGAAGTGGTAGTAGGTCTTATCGTGGCGCGCGAGAGTACCCCACAGGTAGCCGCTTGCCGGTTCGTTGACGTCGGGGATATGTTGCAGCAGGGGGTAGCCCTCGGCGACGACACCCTCGAAGTCGTAGGGGCGCTGGCCGCCGCGATAGTTTTGCTGCCAGCCCTTCTCCAGGTAGTCGGTGCCGATGGCGGCGTTCGACCAGACGTGGCCGTCGCCCGAGACCTCGCCGGAGTCGAAGAAGTTGTCGAGCACGCCAAACTGAAGCGCGAGCTTGTGCTGGTTGGGGGTGATGGCCTGGCCGTACATGGTCAGCTTGGGATCGCCGTTGCCTACCGCTGCGCCCTGCTGTTCGAGGTCGCCGAAGACCTGGTCGTAGGTGCGGTTCTCCTTGATGATGTAGATGATGTGGCGGATGCGGTTCTGTTGTCGGCCGGAGAATTGGATGGATTCCGCCGCTGCCTGCATGCGATTCGATGCGAGTGCTTGCCCGGTCCACTGCGGCAGATTCGCGTCGATCGAGGAGCTATCGATGGCGGCGAGCGAGCCGTAGAGCAGGGTGCCGATGTAGGTGAAATCGAGCTTCATGCGCGGATGTCCGCCGGTCTGGTCCGTCTGCTGTTGCGCGAAGTTGTTCGGTCCCGTTCCCTTGCCTTTGGCCGTGGCGACGTAGAGTTTGCCTCCGCTCAGGGCCAGGGACATGGGCATCCATTCGGTGGGGATGAAGCCGGTGGGTTCGATCATGCCTGCCGCCGCGGCCGCTCCGGTCAGTTTGCGCGTATCGAGCACGGCAATGGCGTTCGAGGCGGCGTTGCCGGCAAAGACGCGCGCGCCGTCGGGGGAGATGGCGAGGGTTTCGGGCTCGGCACCGAAGTACGTCTGGCCGGGCAGCCGGGTATCGAAGTAGCCCTTCACGGCGAAGCGTCCGCCTGCGACGTCGAGCGCGGCCACGGCGTCGCGGTTGGCGAGCGCGACGTATAGGGACCGGCCATCCGGGGAGAGGGCGAAGGCTGTGGGATGCGTACCGGGCTTGGTGGCTTCGGCGGGTTTCAGTAGAGGAAGCTTTCGTCCGACGGTGTTGTGTCGCAGGTCGAGCTCGACGACTTCGGACGCGTTCCAGAGGGCGACCCAGGCGCGCGCTCCATCTTTCGCAATCGCGAGGGCGACGGGGTAGACGCCGGGGACGACAGCGCTCTCGGAGAGGTCGAAGCGGTGTTCGACGCTGCCTGTGGAGGGGTCGAGGAGGAGCACATCGTCGGAGAGATTGTCGGCGACCAGCAGCTTGTCCGGCGTGGACGCGGAGGCCGCGGGGAGGAGGGCGATGTCGGCGGGGAAGGGAACGCCGAGGCTGCCCTCGACGCCTCCGATCAGTTTGGTCTTGCGACCCGGCGCGAGAGGCTGCAGAGGCAGGTGGATCATGCGCTCGCGTGTGACCCTTCCCGCGTCGAAGCCGTAGACGACGATTCCGCTGCCCGCCTTCTCCGGCGTGCCTCCGAGCGGGTCGGTCAGCGAGCCCATGCTGGCGTAGAGGTGCTTGCCGTCGCGGCTGAAGGCGAGGCCGGAGTAGAGTGTCTGCTTCGCGCCTACGAAGGTGCGGTCGTCGGGGAAGTCCGCGAGCTTGCCGGTGCCGGTGTCGAGCACGGCGAGCGACTGCTTGTAGCCGGACTCGAAGGTGCCGAAGCCTGCGTTCACGGTGACGACGTAGCGTCCATCGGGCGAGACGGCCATGGAGATCGGCAGGCTGTTCAGGCGCTGCGGCGCGCCGGGGAGCGGACCCAGCAACTGCTTGCTGGTCGGCAGGTCCAGGCTGCCGGCGGCCCTGTCCTGCGGCTGGAGGGTCTGAGCCTTCGCGGCGGCCACGGAGCACACGAACAGAGTGGAGGCCAGAGGGCAGAGGAGCCGTTTTGGCTTTGCGATCATGCTCCTCACCCTACCAAAATTGGCCGTCATGGAGCATTACAAAACTCTTACACCCAGGCATGGCGGTGCCGAGGTAGGTTTATATCAGGCACCGCAGAGGAACTATCAGGACACTATGACTCCCCTTACCGTCATCTCCCAGAGACCAGCTTCGCAGCCCCAGCGACCAGCTTCGCAGCCCCAGAGACCAGCTTCGCAGCACGCGCAGACCTCCACCTCCACGGCATCAGGGCCCTACGGCATGCCGGTGGCGAAGATCGTCGCGGAGAAGGTGAAGCAGGACCTGCGCATGGGCCGCGAGCACCAGCAGGGCCAGATCAACTGGATCACGACCATCGCCATGGCAGCGTTCCACGTGGGCGCCATCGCGGCTCTGTTCTTCTTCTCGTGGAAGAATCTGGCGGCGTTCGCGATCATGTATTTCTTCGCGATCAACGTGGGCATCGGCATGGCGTACCACCGGCTGCTGACGCACCGCGGCTACAGGACGCCGAAGTGGGTGGAGTACTTCGTGACCATGTGCGGGTGCCTGGCGCTCGAGGGCGGACCGATCTTCTGGGTGGCGACGCATCGTGTGCATCACCAGAACTCGGACCAGGAGGGCGATCCGCATACGCCGCATGACGGTACCTGGTGGGCGCACGCGGGCTGGATCCTGTCGGGCCGCGCGCTGCACTCCGAGACCGCTCTGCTGGGCCGGTATGTTCCCGACCTGACGCGCGATAAGGTGCATGTGTGGCTGAGCAAGTATCACTACCTGCCGCTGATCGTGACGGGAGTGCTGCAACTCGCGATCGGCGCGGCGCTGGCGGGGCGTGGGCACATGCTGGCTGGAGCGTTCGGCATGATGCTCTGGGGAACGTTCCTGCGCGTGACGGTGGGCCTGCATGCGACCTGGCTGGTGAACTCGGCGACGCACCTGTGGGGCAAGCGCCGGTTCGAGACGCGCGACGACTCGCGGAACAACTGGTGGGTTGCGATTCTGACGGGTGGCGAGGGGTGGCATAACAACCACCATGCGCATCCGGTGAGCGCGCGGCATGGCTTGGCGTGGTATGAGTTCGATGTGAACTACTACGGCATCTGGCTGCTGTCGAAGGTGGGGCTGGCGGAGAAGGTGCAGATTGCTAAGTTCGACAAGAGCGATCCTCGGCCGGCTGGGGTGTAGGGATTGGTGTTTTTGGCTGAAGAAGCGCGGAGAGGCTCTCCGCGCTTCTTCTTTTAAGCTGCTGATTCTATGGGGCTTCTCCTAGGCTTAGGCGGAGGACGTTGGGGAAGTTCTTGGGGTTGCGGGAGCCGGCTCCATAGCCGATCTGCTGCACGCGCATGGGTGGTTGCGGGCCGAAGTGGGGGTCCAGGGAGCGCAGGATGGCGGCTCCGGTGGGGGTGACCAGCTCCTTTTCCAGGTGGGCGGAGTAGGTGGGAAAGCCGCGCAAAAGGTCCGCTGTGGCCGGGGCTGGCACGGGGAATCTACCGTGCGCGCAGTCCACCATGCCTGCGCCTACGTTGATGGGGGAAGCGTGCCATCGTTCGACGTTCAGGTGGTGGATTCCGGCGGCGGCGGCGACGATGTCGACGATGGCGTCCACGGCTCCCACTTCGTGGAAGTGGATGTCTTCGACGGGGACGTTGTGGATCTTCGCTTCCGAGGCGCCGAGGAGTTGAAAGGCGCGAATGGCGCGGGTTTTGACCTCGGGGTGGAGGTTGGTGGATTGGATCAGGCTGCGGATTTCGGTGAGGTGGCGGCCATGGGCGTGGGGCTGGATGTTGGCCGCTTCGGGGCTTGGTTCCGGGCCGTGTTCGTGGGTGTGGCCGGCCTGGTGGAGGTGCTGGGTTTTGGGCTGGTGCTGGTGCGTGTGGGGGTGTTCGTGGAGGTGATTTTTGCCGGTACGAAGATGGTCTTCCGCTGGTGAAACGTGGTCAGCTGGCGGGCCGGATATTTCGGCCAGGTTGCCGGCTTCGAGGACGTGAATTTTGATGGAGGAGATGCCGCTGCGGTCGACCGTCTCGAGGCGGAGGGAGGCGTTGAGGTTCAAGGCGGAGGTGGCCTGTTCGAGGACTTCGAGGGGGAGGCCGGCGTGGACCATGGCTCCGAGGAACATGTCGCCGGAGATGCCGGCGAAGCAGTCGAGGAAGGCGATTCTCATAGCGGGTATTCTTTCATGGCGCGTCTCTTTTTACGGCTTCGGGGCGCGTCGGTTTTATGGCGCGGCAGTTTATGGCGCGTCGTAGGGGTTC
>CAXTPY010000084.1:0-9063 GCA_964246195.1 uncultured Acidobacteriaceae bacterium
TCGTCACACGCTTTTCCCTTGCAGTTCGACGGCGGACCATACATTCTGAGGGGACTTCTTCTGCACAAAACCTGTCCATGTAGAGGAGAATGGCTAACTACAGAGCGGTACGCGCTCCTGTCTTCACATTGTTATTTGGGCTTTGCAGCCAGAATCAAAACCACTGTCTTTTCAGCATCACCACTATGGACGGTAATGTGCAACTGGTCAGCCACCTTGCCAAAGAGCCGCCGAGTGGCTGCCTCGCCTGCGCTTCCGATCATCGGCTTGCCCTCTACCGCGATGATTTCGTCGCCGGGTTGCAGATCGGTCTTGGCCGCGGGAGAACCCGGTTCGATTGCTACTACAACAGCACTGTCCTGGTTGAGTTGCAGTCCGGTAGAGCCCAGGTCTCCCACCTTGATGAAGCCGAATGGTTTGAAGTGGTTGTCGCAATACGCTATCGCCGCCATTCCGGCGGGGCCGACACCGAGGCATGGAATAAAGTGCCCCTGCCAGTCAATCAGCGGCTTGACGGACATAAAGAAGCTAGACGGTTTTGGAGTATTCGGCGGGGCTGCCTCCGGGCTCCGTACGAGGCCAACCTCTTTTTCCGACCCACCTCGCCGAATCCTGAGGTGCAGCTCTTCGCCTTTTTTCCCAAACATGAGCTCTGTGGCGACCATTGCGGGTGTTGGCTTGACCGCCTTCCCCTCGATCGCGACGATCACATCCCCCACCGCCAATCCTGCCTGCGATCCCGGCGATCCGGATTCAACGCGGGTAATTACGCCATCGTCTTTTCCCGAAGTACCAACGATCAGCCCGCTAATACCAACTTCGTTGGACCTCAGAAATCCTGCCTGTTCGAAGAGCTCAGCGCATTTTTTTGCCGCCGGACCACCGATTGGACCGATTCCGACGCAAGGCGCGGTTGCGCCCTCGTCGTTCACCAATTCGGTTTTGAACTGGGCAGCGGCGGGTAGGCAGCTAACGGCGACCAGTAGACATGCGAATGCCAAGACCAGGGGGTGCGACAAGATCTTGGATGGGTTGGAAGTGGAAGTCTGAGAACAAAGATGATGCATCGCGAACTCGATCATGGGTGACGCTCCTGCATGGAAGGCGTCAATCGCAGGCAAGGTGCGTCAGAACCGGCCCCTAAATCAAAGCACTTGAGTAGCGACCGCAGTAATCCGGGCTAAGCAACGGAAAGTACGCCCGGCATGAGAGGCGTTTGTAGAATTCTCGGGTGTCGGCGCGGCGTCACGAAGTATGATTGGGGTGCTCTTAGAGCCTCTATTCGGTTGTCTTTAGACTTGGGAGGGAATACGTTTGCCTGGGCCCGGTGACATAACACTCTTGCTTCATGAATGGAGCGAAGGGGGAACGGCAGTCAACGAGGCTCTGTTTGATCTGGTGTATCCGCACCTTCGTCAGATCGCCGGAGCCATCTTTCGTGGCGAACGTCCTGAAAATATCCTCCAACCGACGAGCGTAGTCAATGAATTATTCCTAAAGCTCGTCCGACAGCGAAGTCTCCGCTTTGAGGATAGGGAGCACTTCTACAGTCTGTCTGCAAGGCTCATGCGCCGTGTATTAGTCGACCACGCCCGGTCAGCAGGCAGGCAGAAGCGCGATGGCGGTACTTCAATCCCACTGCGTGACGATCTCCTTCGGGTCGATGCCGATCCCGCCGACACCATCGATTTGGACCGCGTGCTCGAAGAGCTCAATCAGATCGATCCGCGTAAGTGCCGCATGGTTGAACTCCGGTTCTTTCTTGGGTTCACCGCGGAGGAGACAGCCGAATTGCTGCATACCTCAAAAGCAAGCGTAGATCGCGACCTGAGGTTTGTTCGAGGATGGATGTACGACCGTCTGCATCTGCCTTGATCTGTGACTCTAGCTGCCCCCTTGACCACGGCCCGCTATTGGCCTGACACACTGCTCATCGATCTGGCGCGTACAGGAAGAGAGAACCTGCATGACATCCGATTCCGAGAACTGGGAGCAGCTACAGGCTCTGTTCCACTTGGCCGAAGACGTACCGGACGATGCACTGGACCCTTTGCTTTTCAGTGCCTGCCCTGAGCCCGGGCTTCGGAGCCGAGCCAAGACCTTGATTGTGGCGGAAAGGAAAGGCCGACTAGAATCCGCTTCCTCAATTGCGCCTGCGCAGACCGGCAGAATAGGAACTTACACCATTCTTCGCCACCTCGGCTCAGGAGGCATCGGCTCGGTCTACCTCGTCGAGCGGATCGTGGGAGGGGCCGTACAGCGCACTGCACTCAAGGTCCTGTCTCTGCACGCGACCGAGCCTTTCTTCATTGAGCGCTTCGCGCGTGAGCAGCATATTCTCGCCTCCCTCGATCACCCCAATATCACCCGAATGCTGGATGCAGGCATCAGCGAGACTGGCCAACCGTATTTAGTGATGGAGTACGTCGACGGGGTCCATCTGGACACTTACTGCGATGATCGGTCGCTAGGCATCCCCGAACGTCTCCAGCTTTTTGTTTGTGTCTGCGAAGCTGTGGCCTACGCGCACCGCAATCTAGTTGTCCACCTCGATTTGAAGCCATCCAACATCCTGGTGACGGAAGCTGAGGGCAATGTAAAGTTGCTCGACTTCGGCACTTCCAAACTTATCCGGCCCGATAGCCTGCTCACCACCACGGTCATGGCAACACCCGCCTACGCGAGTCCCGAGCAATTGCGGAACGAAGGGATCACGACGTCCTGCGATATTTATACATTGGGCGCAATTCTATTCGAGCTGCTCGCCGGTCGGCGGCCGAATCACGACAGCTCAGTTGCCATCATGATCGAGCGGATTATGAAGGAGCTCCCGTCCGAACCACTCACCGAAGCAGTGACCGCCGCGTCGGCCGAGAATCGCGGTTTAACTGAAACGCGTCTTCGCAGTGAGCTGAGTGGTGATCTGGCGACGATCGTCGCCAAGTGTCTTACGCCGCGTCCCAAGGATCGTTACACCTCAGTGGACGCGCTCATTCTGGACCTGCAGCGGTACATTGCGGGTAGGCCGATTCTGGCTAGGCCGCAGACTACGACGTACCGCATTGGTAAATTCGTGCGCCGCAACCGCAAGTCCGTGAGCGTTGGTGTGTTCGCTCTTCTGGCGTTGACGGCGACTTCAAGCTATGCGCTCTGGCGACAGCACCAAGCCGCAATAGCCGGCGAGCGCGCTCTGAAGATGCAGACGTTCATGTATCGGGTCTTCAAGCTTGCGAACACAAACTATACGGGGAAACCTTCGGCCACGATCCCAGAGTTTCTTCAGCTCGGTGTAAGGGTGCTGCCGGACTTTATCAAGGACCCTGCCGACCTCCGCGCCGCCCAGCTGAGCCTTGCGGAATCGATGTTCGACAATGGCGATCTTGTGCACGCGCAGCCAGTCTTCGATCAGGTCATTGTCAGCGCCAGAAAGTTCGCCGATGTTGAGTCCGAAGTGGAGGCTGCAGCCTTCGGAGGCAGTATCGCTTACAGCCTCGGGCATAACGAGCGCGGTGAAGCGCTGGGTCTTGCCGCAGTCGATCTCTCCCACAAGAATGCCGTCTCCCCCTCCGCACGCATCTGGGCGAAGGAACTCTACGCCTCCAGTCATTGGAACATCGGGCGGCGTACGGAGGCGGACCTGCAACTGTTGCAAGATGCAATGAAGGAGTTGGAGAGCCACGAAGTCCCCGATCGGCAGAGGGCATGGACGATTGGGAATATGGCGGAGATCATGGCGCAGGTGGGAAAACTTGATCAGGCCCAGCGGCTCGCGGAGGAGGCACTTGTGCTTTTCAAGCGGCAGCCCTACTCCATCTGCGATCAGGCGGATACGCTCAGTACCCTTGGCGATATTCGCGATTATGCGACCGACTATCCAGGCGCCCTGAACTATTATCGACAGGCCCATGATGGCTTCAGCACCTGCTCCGGAGCTGGCAGCCTGCAGACCCTGACTGCCCAGGTACAAGTTGCCCGTGCGATGATCAAACTTGGCCAGAATCAAGCTGCAGCTAATTTGCTGAAGCAGTCGATGCCAGCCTTTCGCAGCGTAGTGTCTTCGCCGCTGGAGCTTGCACCTCCGCTCATTTATCTCGCACGCGCTGAGGAGTTGAGCGGACACTTCAGCGAAGCCGCCCAGGCAGCCGAGGAGACGTGGAAGGCGCAGGATGGCAAAGTGGATCCGGCGACCGCTCGGATGGCGTTTACGCAACTTGTGTGGGCGGTGGCGTTAGAGGGCAGCGGTCAGCCACGAGAGGCATTGCGTCATGCCAAGCTCGCTGACTATGGCTACACGGCCGGCCAGAAGAAGAGTCCAGAAGGCGAACGACGTGCCATCGAAGCGCGCACGCTGTTATCTCGACTTCAAAACAATTCCGCCTCGACCTTGAATCACTAAAGCATTTCTTCGGGCCATCAAGAGCTCGATCGTGACGCACTTTCTCCGCAGATGACGCCCTCAATAGCAGAAGTGTCTCTATCCGTGATGCTGAACACTGCATTCCGCCATCGTTTATGGGGTCCCCTCAGAATTCGGACGATAAAGCTTATCGTCCAGGACGATGATTTCTTGAGGCTTAAAGGACGGCGGCGAACCTGGTTCGGCTCGAGAAAGATCGGATCAACCCACTCAGCGGACAGATAGGGTCTATCAATTCGCTTGGACGAGGTCTCTCGCGGGTCAACATCGCTATCGTGACGGTCCTCGCTCACACCGAGTCGGCGGTTGCCGCCTTCAATAAGGAGAAGTACAAAGCTCCGGGAACCCAGAATAATGCTGCTAAAAACCACGCGCTCCTGCTGGATCTCCAGTCCAAACTCTCCCGCTAGGTGGAGGGAGCGCTACACGCGGCCCCGCCGTTCGAAAGAATTTCCAAAATACCTGACGCATTTTCTCCGCAGATGGCGCGAGCCATAACAGGAACTCCTCTTCCATGATCCGGAACGCTGCCTTTCCCGCTTTCATGAACTGGAGTTCAATTTGCGAACTGGTCAATCCAAGGAGAGTACGTCTATGAAGGTATCTCAATTTTTTTCTACCCAGACCGCTGCGGTACTGGTTACTGCAACAATCTTTGCTGCCGTTGCGAAGGCAGACACGGTAACGAACATCAATCTCTCGTCCTATTACACGGAGAGCTGGAGCGCGGGAAACGGTTCACCGGATCTTGGCGCGGCTCCGACGAATGGGAACCAGACCACCGGAATTACGTTTGCCGACTACAACGGAAATAACGTGAATATCATGCAGTTTGGAAATAGCAATAAGTCAGATTCTCTAACGATCAACAATTTCAGCCCAATCGCGCTGGGCGGGGCTGCTACGGTGAACGGGCTGTTCAACTCACAGTACGGAGCCGCGGCGCTGGAGACGCAGGTGACGTTTACCAACAGCTTGGGCCAGACGGATACCTTCGGGCTGTTTGGAGGGCAGACGGAGCGCGACTACAATAACTTCATCTACCAGAACACACTTACCGGTAGCAATACCGATCCGACGCTCGGCAATGTAACGGCGGAAAATTGGTTCACGGGTCCGAACGCCCAGCATCGTCTGGATGTTCAGACCTTCGTGCTACCGACCGCGTGGATTGGCACTGATCTGACGTCGTTCACGATCACGGTGCCCAGCACTGCGGGCGGCAATACCCTATTCTCTGCGATTCAGGTAGATGCTGCAGCGGGGGCGCCTCCGCCACCGACGGCGGTAACGCCCGAGCCATCCAGTCTGGTGCTGTTAGGTACGGGAGTGCTGGGTGCGGCTGGCGCATCGCGGCGCCGCTTTATGCGCCAGTAGAAAACCAACCGCCTGAGGTTAAGACGCTACAGGAGATAAACCCGTCGGGAGCGGTCAAGTCTCCTGTAGCGGCTTTTGTGTTTACAAGAGCAAAAAGATTCTTCGAACCTAAGATCAGAGCTTCCCACCAGCGTCGGCCGGCTATAGCTCGGCTCCGGTCGAGAACAGATCATTCTCCGCCTAAAGCAACGCTGCCAGGACAACCGCCTGGATGGGACTGCGAGCGTATCGCCTGCGCCGGAGCCGGCCTCGATCGGTCTGCTGGGGACGGAATTGCTGACAGTGGTCGGAGCTGTGAGGCGGCGTTGCTGCGACTAAGTTCTTCCTCAACTACTACCCTCCGCCGAGGCAAGGCTGAACGTCACCGTGCCTGAAATAGGGCGACCCGCCCCGAATGCTACTGCATTACAGTGGAAGCGCTCAGCATATCTAACGCTGTCATTCACCCATGAGGTCCATCATGCCGAACCATCCCCGTAAGACTCCATCGTTATTCCTGTTTGTGTTTGCGATTTCCTGCCTTTGCTCCGCCTCTGCGCCGAGGAGGGGAGCTATCGCCACTGCGAGTGACTCTTCCACCGCCTCCGCCCCATGACAGCGTAATGATCTATTGGCACGTTGACCGTAAATCGACCTGCATCTGAATACCGACGAAGCAGCGGCGATGCTTGGTGTACATCCGAAGACATTGCAGCGACTGGCAAGATCAGGGCACATCACTGCTTACCGAGTTGGCAGCTATGGAGATTCCAGGCTTGCGACTTGTGGGCAGATGTAGCCGTTCGCGTGACACCTCTGAGCGGGCTGTATGAGCGTGTCGCTCCGGTTCAAGCTATCTGAGTGGAGGGGCCGCTTGCCAACTTGGCTTTATCAGACTTGTGGGTAGAGCCTCGGGAACAGTTCTTCCAAGGCGCTGTCGGGGAAGCGGAGTGATACAGGACCTTTTGGCGTTGACGACGCGAGCAATCCCAATTCAGTCACGTCGGTAAGCACGCGACGGGCAGTTCGTTCTGGGAGGCCTGTGATACGAGCAACCTCCCCTCTCTCGAACTCGCCCCGCATGAGCGCTTCTTCCAGAAGTGCAGCCGCTTGAGGTTTGAGAGCGCTGCTCCTCTCAACGAGTGTCCGGAGCCTCTGCTTCAACTCATTCAAATCGAAAAGTCCAGACATGAATTGCACTTGATCCAAGCAGACTTTTAGAAACCAGAGCACGTACTCTTTCAGTGCTTCCAGGGAGAGGTTTCCTCGCCCGTCCAAGTCTCCCTGTCGTGGCATGTCGGCCAAGTCCATCATGCGCTTGTACTCGCTTCGACTCTCAAGGCCTCGTGCAAGACCGCGTGAGATTGACCATAGACCGTGCGCTCCAATGCCGGTCTGATGTGCCATCGCATGGCTCATCAAACGACTTACCCTGCCATTTCCATCAGGAAATGGGTGGATATAATTCAGGCGATGATGGGCTGCTGGGATGGCCATGATACGGCTAGCTGTCCCCAGATGCGTAAGGCCATAGCGTTGCTCGAAATATCGCATGAAGTCCGTAACGCGCTCGCTGGAGGGTGGAAGGTGACGACCGACTGCGTTGTCGTGTTCGGGCCTTGAGCGCCATTGACCGGGGGCCATGACAATTTCGCGAGATTCATTCTTGAGGGTAAGCATCGTCGGGGCAGCGTCTCGATAAAACTCACTGTGAATCCACTGAATGAAATCGGCGGAGGTCGCGGAAGGCAATGTCCCCTCTATAAACAGTTGATCGATTTCTGTTTGCACTCGGACATGAGCTGCCGCCTCGATTTGTAGGTTACGGCGTGCTTCATTCTGATCCAGTTCGCCCGACAGCGCGCGCTCGATGTCGCGTGGCCGCGTATTGTGGCCTTCGATCAGATTGCTGTAGTAGGTATTCATGATGCGCACAGCGTCGGCCAAATTCGCGGCTGTGAGCGGATGGAGAAACTTACCGAGTATCGACACCGCTGCCGTTAGATCTGCAATTACATCCGCGATAGCCGATGAAGGGTGGTCGATGAGAGTTGGTTCGATTCGACTTGGAGATTCGATATCCGGCATGGCGTCATTGGCCGAAGTGTTGACAGCAAAATACACCGTATTCATTGATAATACGCTAGAAAGTGGTCAGTATTGGCCGATGTATTGGCCGATGTTGGAGGTATCTCCGTCCTGTAGCGAAAAATGCCTACAGCCTTGGATCGATCGGTTCGCTCTCTAAAGCAAGAACCCCGAAGACGCACTCATGGGTCAGGCGCAACGGTTCCTTGCGCACAAATCGCTCCAGCGCCTCGATGCCAAGTGCAAACTCCCGGCTGGCAAGAGAGCGTTTGGCTCCTACATTCCTCGAACGCAGCCGTTCAATGTTCTCCGGGAGAAGGTACTCGGGCCGTAGATGATGCGAAGGTATTCTGCGCCCTTACATTTTATGGCTGGCTGATTGATGCCACGTCGGCCTTCTGCGATGAAGTTGAGTGGCTCGACAACAGAGGTGGCTCGGTTTGTTTGAACAGGTTTGGGTGATTCTTAGGTAGAGATTCTGTCTTGGTTAGGCTGCCATTTCGTCTGGCAGGCGGTTGAAGTGGACCTGATTGGGGGTCTTTCCTTTCAGGCTGGAGTGGGGTCTTGTCTGGTTGTAGAAGTCGATGTACTTTCCCAGGCAGGTTCTCGCTTCCTGGACCGAGTCGTAAGCCCGGAGGTAGACCTCTTCGTACTTGATCGTCCTCCAGATCCGCTCCACGAACACATTGTCGCGCCAGCAGCCCTTTCCGTCCATACTGATGGCGATGTTGTTTTTCTTTAGCTGCTGTGTGAAGGCCGCGCTGGAGAACTGGCTGCCCTGGTCGGTGTTGAAGATCTCCGGCTTGTCATGCTTCTCGAGCGCCTCTTGGACCGCTTCCAGACAGAACGACACGTCCCTTGTGATCGACAGCTTCCAGCTCAGGATCTTGCGGCTGAACCAGTCCACCACGGCGGCGAGGTAGACGAAGCCGTGCGCCATCGGGATGTAGCTGATGTCCATCGCCCACGCCTGGTTGGGACGAGTGACCGCCGCATCCCGCAGCAGATACGGGTAAATCCTGTGTCCCGGCGCGGGCTTCGAGGTGTTCCTCCTGCGATAGATGGCCTCGATGCCCATCTTCTTCATCAGCGTGCCGACATGCAAACGGCCCGCGTCGATGCCTTGCTGCCACAGCAGATCGCGCACCATCCGGCTGCCCGCGAACGTGTAGTCCAGATGCAGCTTGTCCAGTTTTTTCATC
>CAXTPY010000085.1:0-7526 GCA_964246195.1 uncultured Acidobacteriaceae bacterium
GACACTCCCGCCCGCCCCGTCCACTCCGGCCACCCCGCATGAAAATCCCCGCCCTCATCCTCGCCGCCGGCGCCTCCACCCGCCTCGGCCAGCCCAAACAACTCGTCCGCCTCCACGGCGAGACCCTGCTCGATCGCGCCATCCGCCTCGCCCGCGAAGCCGGCTGCTCCCCCATCCTCGTCGTCCTCGGCGCCGCCCGCGAGCGGATCGAGACCACCTGCGACCTCGCCCACGCCCGCATCGTCGAAAATCCCGGCTGGCGCGAAGGCATCGCCTCCTCCATCCGCCGCGGTGTATCCGCAGCCGCCGAAGCACAAGCCGCCTGCCAGAGCCGAGCCCCCCTCGACGCCCTGCTCCTGCTCGCCTGCGACCAGACCGCCCTTACCTCTACCCACCTCCGCAGCCTCATCGAAACCGCCGCTCGCCTGCGCCAGACCGTAGCCTCCGCCTACGCGGGTCGCATCGGAGTCCCCGCCTGCTTCGCCGCTCAAGATCTCCCCGCGCTCCTCACCCTCCAACGAGACCACGGCGCGCGTGACCTCCTCCGCGCCGCCCACCCCCTGCCGCTGGCCGCCGGAGACCTCGACCTGGACACCCCCGCCGACCTCGCGCGCCTGCTGCAGCAGTTCGCGCCCCCAGCTACGGAGTCACCAGCGACCCCAACTGCTCCCCGCTCACCACCCGCATGATGTTTCCCTCTTCCCTCATGCTGAAGACCATCATCGGCATGTTGTTGTCCCGGCAAAGCGACACCGCCGTCTGATCCATCACCCGCAGATTCAGCCGCAGAATGTCCGTATACGTAATGGTGTTGAACTTCGTCGCCGTCGCATCGATCTTGGGGTCCGCCGTATAGATCCCGTCCACGCTGGTCGCCTTCAGCAGGATGTCCGCCTTGATCTCCATCGCGCGCAGGCTGGCCGCAGTATCCGTCGAGAAGAACGGGTTCCCGGTACCCGCCGCGAAGATCACGATCCGACCCTTCTCCAGGTGCCGCATCGCTCGCCGCCGAATATACGGCTCCGCCACCTGGTGCATCTCGATCGCCGACATCACCCTGCAGAACAAGCCGCGCTTCTCGATCGCATCCTGCAGCGCGATCGAGTTGATCACCGTCGAAAGCATCCCCATGTGGTCCGCCGCCACCCGGTCCATATCGATCGCCTGCTGCGCCACCCCGCGAAAAAAATTGCCTCCCCCAACCACGATCCCGATCTCGCATCCCAGCGCATGAACCGCCGCGATCTCCTCCGCGATCTTGTGTATGAAAACCGCATCGATTCCGAAGCCCCGCCCTGCAGCCAGTGCCTCGCCTGAGATCTTGAGAAGGACTCGTTTGTACATGTCACGCCAAGTATCGCATGCGAGATAGCTGAAGCACCGCGGCGCGCTTTGTGCCCGCGCGCGGCCTTATGTACAGGAACTTCCGACGGCTCCGCACGTACCTCCTGTAGTCTGCTTCTGGAGGCAAAGCCCCATGCAAAGCCGCATCCTCGGAACCACCATGCCCGTGCTCGAGTTCCTGCTCAGCCCCGGCGACTCCGTCATCTCGGAGGCAGGCGAACTCTCCTGGATGACGCACTCCATCCAGATGACCACCCACACCCAGATGGGTGGAGGAGGAGGCTTCTTCGGCGCCGCCAAGCGTGTCCTCGGCGGAGGCACCCTCTTCATGACCGAATACCGCGCCCAGGGCGCCCCCGGCGAGGTCGCCTTCGCCACCCGTGTGCCCGGCCACATCGTCCCCGTCCAGGTCGCCGCCGGCCAGGAGTACCTGGTCCACCGCCACGGCTTCCTCTGCGCCACCACCCAGGTCGAGCTCGGCTTAGGCTTCCAGCAATCCCTCGGAGCCGGAGTCTTCGGAGGCGACGGCTTCCTCCTGCAGAGAGTCGCCGGCCACGGCACAGCCTGGCTCGAACTCTCCGGCGAACTCGTCGTCAAGGACCTCGCCGCCGGCGAGACTCTGCGCGTCCACCCAGGCCACGTAGGAGCCTTCACCAGCAGCGTCAACTTCCAGATCACGCGGGTACCCGGCATCAAGAACCTGATCTTCGGAGGCGACGGCATCTTCCTCGCCGCGCTCTCCGGCCCCGGCCGCGTCTGGCTGCAGACGCTCCCCATCTCCAAGCTCGCGCACCAAATCCAGGAGTACCTCCCCGCGCAGCGCACCCAGCAGGCTGAGGGCGGCATCGTAGGCGGAGTCGTAGGCTCGATCTTGCGCGGCATCTGAGTCCCCCGCAAGACCAGAACAGCCTCTAGCCCGCCTACCTGACCGGCGCTCTCCGCGTCGTCTCCGCCCGAATCTCGTCCTCGCAGACCCGCAGCTTGCCGGCGATCTGCTCCTCCGTCAGAATCGTTCCACCAGGGCCAATCCCGATCTTGCTGCCATCCGGGCTCACTGTGATCCGTGTTCCGTCATTGCCTGCGTAAGCCTTGCTCCCATCCGCACTCGAGACATACCGTGTTCCATTTCGTTCCACTAGCGTCACCGAACCATCCGCGGACTTGGTGATCTGCGAACCGTCTCTGCCGGCATACACCTTCGCATCGCCCGCGCCCGAATCCGCCCCGATAGCGCCACCTGCTTCGTTCTTCGCGTTCCCCCCTCCAGCCCCACGGATCTGCACTCCATCCCGCGTTACCTCCACGCGCGAGCCGTCTTCGCCCGCGATGTGGACGCCGCTGCTGCCAATCGACACCGAAGCTCCATTCGCGCCCGTGATCGAAATCGGCGGAGGCTTCGGGGGCGCCGGAGGAAGCGGCGCTACAGCAGCCTTCCTCAGCGATATATCCCCTTGGCTCGTATTGATCCTCACCATGGGACCGCCCCCGCCAACGCTCCCCGTGATGGTCTTGCGTGAATTCATCTCCCGAGTGTTTAGCGCGAAGTCATCTTCTACCTCGCCATCCGTAGTCTGGGCATCGACGGTGAAGCCCGCCTGTTCGGGGACCGTCAATTTTACGGTGCCGTTCCTGTTCTCGACCGTCACGTTGCCCATGGGCGGCGCGCTCGTCAGATCCACCGAGCCGTTACGGTCAGTGACTGTGACATCTCCTGCCATGCCTTGCAGATTCACGTTATGGCTTCGCGTCGTCAACACTACCGGTCCCAGTCCCCGGTCTGCGGAGAGGTCGTCTGAACTAATGTCCACCTGTCCATCCAACCGGGCCAACGCAAACTCCGTGCGGCTCGTGTGGAACCTGAGCGGAGCCGAGATGTGTTCAAGGTGCGTAGTTCCGAAGAACTCACCGTTCATCGTCACTGGGCCGCCGATCTCCGAAAGCGTCAGATCGCTGGCGTGCCCCTCCACCGACACCCCGCCCGAGATGCTGTGCGCCGAGAAGGAAGAGCCTCCGTTATTCACATGCGCCGTCACGCTTCCCGTGATGGCGCTGACATCGACGTCTCCATGATTGGCCAGAACAGTCACCGCGGCCTTGATCGCGGTGATCTTCACGTCGCCGTGGTTCGCGTTGATCGTTACCGCGGTGCCCCCGGGCACCGTCACCGTCAAATCGCCTCGGCTGCCCTCCAGGGCTGGCAAGCCGACGGATACGACCGCCGCCGAAGTTGCGATCTGGGGCACGAACTGCTGGGCTCTGCTTGCCGCCTCGCTGTCTGACCGTGTGTAAACCTCTCGGTGAAGGTCCACATGCATCTGGCCATCCTCGCTGGTGCCCGAGACCGTAACATCCCCGCGTGGATTGGTCAGATTCAGCGAAGCTCCCGCGGGTATCGAGCGCACCAGAGTCTGATCGCTCTCGTGCTTCTCCCCCAGGAATTCGTCGATGTTGTCTTGGTTGAGGTTGAAGCCATGCGCCAGAATCCGCCCCGCGCCTTCATGAAAGGCATTCGCCGCAATTCCAGCCACGCCAAGCAGCACCAGGATAGCGACTGAGCCTCCGCCCAGGCTCCTGCGGCGAAACGTCTGCTCAGCATCCCTATGCAGACCCCGGTCCAGCAGCCACTCCGCAACCAGCAAGACCCCCACGCCGATGAACAGCAGCGGCCACCACACTCCATACCACGCCGCCAGGCGATGGGCGTCCATCCGCCCCGTCTGCACCAGCAGCGACGCAATGCCCAGGCCTACGATCAGCAGAGGACCTACAACCGACCCCCTCCGCCCCCCACGGGATTGCGCCCTGTACAGATCCCGCTGCGCCCGCAGCTGTTTTCGCTGCATCCGCACCTGCTCACGCAGCATACGGCGCTGGTACCGGGGGTCGCTCCCGTAAGGAAATCCGGCAGAGCCACCGGGAGGCAGCCCGCCACTCGGGCTCCCGGGCGGACCAGGAGGTGGAGTCGGAGGTGGGTAGCTGGCCATCTTTAGCTCCTCTCCTCATCCCGTTTACCTGGAGCGGGCTGGGCCTCGGACACGCTTCCGGCAGGTGCCGCCGTGAACGGTGGCACGGCGTTCCCCCCCGGTGCCGGACGAAACCTCATCGCCGCCTCCGCCGCCTCCGTCTGCGCGATGCGCTCGAGGAACGCCATCAGTCCAGCGACGATGATGAAGATCGGCCAGCTTCTTCCCCAACCCAGAATGCCGTAGCTATCCAGCAGAAACAACAGGCCCACCAGGATAATCCAGACAGGCCCGCGAAGAGCCCGGAAGACGCGTGCGCGGTAGACGGGACTGCCATCGTCGGTGAGACCTTCGCCCGCGCTCGTCATCTTGTGAACGAACAGCCAGACTCCGACTCCGATCAGGAAGACGGGAACCATCTGCGAGAGATCGAAGCCATGGAAGATACCGGCATTTCCTATGAGAAAGAGGACGCCGAGGCCGATCAGCCAGATGGCTCCCATGGGGAAACGAGGCTGCGAGACCGGCATTCCGGGAGCGTTTGAGCCGTTTACGGGAGCGTAGGTGGAGGCGTCCGCGGGCGGGTAACCGTAGTTGGTCGCGTAGCTTTCAGGCCTGTAACCCTCCGCTGGGGCACCCCATGCGGCAGCGGGCGGGGAGTATGGCGCGTAGGACGCGGGTGGGACGTAGGCCGGATCTCCGGGCGCGGCGGTACCGTGCAGGGACGGACTTTTTGCGGTGAATTGCGGGGCATCTACGGAGCTTACGGAGCCCGGGCCGGCGAAGTTGGAACTGCGCCCGGCATCTCCCGGAGCTGCCGCCGGCCATGCCTTGCCGAAGCCCAGCCTCTCCCCCAGATCGTTCAATCCAAAAGGGTTGGGAAGCGGCGTTCCGGCCACCCGAGCACGCGCGGTGTGGTTTGCCTCGATCGCCTGGTAGACGATCCAGCCCGCGATAAACAGGCCAAAGATGCCATTCTGGTTGGCCAAAGTGACCAGCATCGCAAAGACGATCAGGTGGACGACGCCCTTCGCGTACTGGCCGTTGTACATGGCGCCCACGCCGGGCAGGAAGCCGAGGATAGTCGCAAGAACGGGGCTGGGCGCGGTCGAGACGGGCGCCGTGGTGTAGTTGTACGGATCGGCGTAACCGTATGCGGAGGAAGGAGTTGCGGGCGCGGTCGGCGAGGCCGCCGCGGACAGCTTCGCGGCCAGGCAAGGCTCGCAAAAGACCGCCTGGCCCACGGTGCGGGCGCACTCCTGGCAGAGCGGTCTGCCGCAGTTCTGGCAGAAAACAACGCGTTCCCGGTCGGGATGATTGGCGCAGTTCATACGCGTTCTCCTCTCTTCCGGGCATCGGGAGACCACGGTAAAAGCTCGGTAGAACGTGGTGAAAGGTATGGCAAACGTGGTCTGCTGCAGGATGCTCGCATGGACCCGAAGCTGCCCCGGGGCTCCTGGCGGAGGCTGCTGCCCTGCCCCGGCCGGGGAGACGTCTTCTTCGCGGGCTGCTTGCCGTTGTCGGGACTCGCGTGCGGAGCGCTGGGCTGGGAGCGGGGCGGGGTGGAGGACGCAGGAGCCGTCTCTTCCGCGTCGGCGGACGAGCGCTCGAGATCGTGGACACGCGACTCGAGCTCATAGACGACGCGGAGGCTGTCGTAGTAGCGAACCACGTGCGCGTTGGCCTGGGAGACGCTCCGGCGCAGGCTCGATGGCTTAAGGTCGCTGGCCCGCAGCTGATCGAGACGGACACCCGTGAGATTGAGCGTGAGAGCGACGGAGAAGAAGGCCATGGCGGCGGTCATGGCGAGACGAGGCTGCAGGAAGGTCTGGCCGAAGGGCCAGAGGGCGGCCCCAGCCCGGCGGCGGAACGGCAGCACCCCGGACGAGCCCAGGGCAGGTGAGCCGAGGGCCACGGCAGCCGGCACGCCCGCGGCCGGGGGATAGGCGAGGAGGGTATTCGCAGGGAAGGCAGGGGCAAGAGCTTTGGCGGCCTCAAGCGGTTGTAGAGGAGGCGCCTGGAGCGGAAGGAGACTGCCGGCGGCGTGTCGCGTGGTATCGAACGTCCCCGCCAGCGTGGGGGAGGCGACGTTGCCCTGGCCGCTGGTGTGGAGCAGGATGCGGTCGACCAGGTCGGCGGGCGGTTCGGGACGCGGGGCGCGCAGCAGTTCGAGCCACGCGGCCCCGCGCTGCGCATCGGCCAGCATGGAGCTGCAACTCGGGCACTGGGCGAGGTGGAGTGCGAAGAATTCGCGATCCTCGGAGGAGAGAACGCCGTCGAGCGCGTCGGCCAGCATGGCCTCGCACTGTCCACAGTGCCGCGGGTCTGTCGCCTGGGCGGGCTTGGCGCTGCCGAATTGGTTGAAGTCCGTCACCTTACATCACCTGCCCTTCTATACGTTCTAAAAGCTTTGCCAGTTCCCCGCGGCCGCGGCTGATGCGGCTCTTGACCGTTCCTTCGGGGATGCGGAGGACCTCCGCGATCTCTTTGTAGTCCATGTCTTCGAGGTCGCGCAGGATGACCGCCTCACGGAGCTCGGGGGAGAGCTGTTTGAGCGCCTGCTGGATTCTGACCTTGAGTTCGAGGCCGGCGACGTGCTGCTCCTGCGATTTGCCTCCAGAGGCGAGCCGGTCGGCCAGGGTTGCGCCGTCGTCTTCGCCGTTGAAGCTGGCGTCGATGGAGTCTGTGACGCGCTCCTGGCGGGTGCGGCGAAAGTGGTCGACGAGCAGGTTGCGGGCCAGGGTGGTGATCCAGGTCTGGAAGCTGCCCTTGTGCGTGTCGAAGCTGGCCATGTTCTTGTAGAGCTTGAGGAAGACCTCCTGGGTGAGGTCTTCGGAGTCGGAGGCTGAACCGGTGAAGCGGTAGCAGATGGCGTAGATGCGGCGGTGCTGGAAGGAGACGAGCTGTTGCCAGGCATGGGAGTCGCCGGTGAGGCACAGCCGCACCAGCTTTGCGGCGGCCTCCTGGGCGGCTTCCTGTTCCGGCGTGCGCTGCAACTTGACCTCGGCCTGGAGCTGTGGCTCGAGTGTACCGCGCGGAGGAGGCTGTGGAGCGGCAGGTTGCGTCGCGCGGTGTTGCTGGCGAAGGGACGTTGGGCTAGACGGCATCCTCCGGGTCGGAAGACCCGGTGCGGGAGCCGTCATGTGCAGAACGCCCATGCGTGTGCATACGCATAGGCGCTCCTTGGGGTTCCCTGGCGGACGGCGGGAGCGGTTCAGA
>CAXTPY010000085.1:7626-9009 GCA_964246195.1 uncultured Acidobacteriaceae bacterium
CCGTGCAGAGGGCCCAGCAACCGTGCAGAGGGCCCCGCAGCCGTGCAGCAACCGTGCAGCAACCGCTCAGCGGCCGCGGGTGCCGCGCGTCGGGCGGGCTCCGCCGGTGCCTCCGCGCGGGCCCGCGGGGCGACCGGATTTCAAGCCTCCGGCGCCGCCGAAGCCTCCTCGTCCGCTGGAGGCTCGGCTGCGGAAGCCGCTGCCGGCTCCCGCTCCCTTCGAGGCTCCGCGGAAGGCCGGCGGCTGGGTCATGGGAGAGACGGGATCGTTGCCCCGCCATGCGCGTGTCTCCAGTTGCATAAGGTCGTTGCCCTGAGCGGTTGTGTCGAGGGGCTGGTTGCGAACTTCCTTCTCAAGGTTCCTATCGGCCTCGCGCCACTCGAACTTGATCTTCAATTCGCGTTCGAGCTTGCGCGCCTCGTGTTTCTCCTGCGGCATGACGAAGGTGGTGGCGACGCCGCGGGCCCCGGCGCGTCCCGTGCGTCCGATGCGGTGGACGAAGTCGTCGCTGGCGTTGGGCAGGTCGTAGTTGATGACGTGAGCGATGTCGGAGACGTCGATGCCGCGGGCGGCGACGTCGGTGGCTACCAGGATGCGGTGTTTGCCGGTGGAGAAGCCCTTCAAGGCGGCGGTGCGCTGGGATTGCGAGCGGTCGCCGTGGATAACGTCGGCGTCGTGGCCGAGCTTCTCGAGCTTTTTGCTGATGCGGTCGGCGCCGTGCTTGGTGCGCGAGAAGACCAGAAAGGTTCCCTGCTCTTCGCGCAGCATTTGGTCGAGCAGGCCAAGCTTCTGGTCCTGCATCACCGTATAGACGCGGAGCTCGACGCGGTCGGAGGGCTTCAAGGTGCTGCCGATCTCGACGCGTACGGGGTTCTGCACGTAGTCGCGAACGACCTCGCGGATGTTGGCGTCGAGCGTGGCCGAGTAGCACATGGTCTGGCGAGTCTTAGGCACGGCGCCCGCGATGCGGCGAATGGCGGGCAGGAAACCCATATCGAGCATCCGGTCCACCTCGTCGAGGACGAACATGTCGACGGAGCCGATGTTGACCTCGCGGCGGCGGAGGAAGTCTTCCAGGCGTCCGGGGGTAGCGACGACCAGGCGGGGGCCGCGGTCGAGCTGGTCGAGCTGGTTATTCTCCGACAGGCCGCCGCAGACCAGGACGGCGTCGTTGCGCGCCCCGGGCATCAGCTTGGCGTAGGCCTCGAGGACCTGCATGGCGAGCTCGCGTGTGGGCAGCAGGATGAGGGCGCGGATGGGGTTGCGCTTGGTGCGGTTGCTGGGCTGGGAGGTGGCTTCGAGCTTCTCGATGATGGGGATGAGAAAGCTGAGGGTCTTGCCGGTGCCGGTGGAGGCGGTGGCGAGGATGTCCTGGCCTTCGAG
>CAXTPY010000086.1:0-8972 GCA_964246195.1 uncultured Acidobacteriaceae bacterium
CTGGTGGGGGGCGCGAAGGTGCCTGCGATGGGCTCGAATGGGGCTTGGCTCGCGGAGGAGAAGGGCGCTTGGGGGGAATTGGCTGTGGCTCCCGACTCGGCGCAGCCGGGGATCTTGGTGCGTACGCGGGTGCCTACGGAACTGGGCGACTATCGCGGATTCTATGCCAACGTGCGGGATGCGGTGCAGGGTAAGGGTGAGCTTGCGATTACGGCGGAGGAGGGCTGGCGGGTGGTTCGTCTGCTCGAGATGGCGCGGGAGAGCTCGGCGGCGGGCCGGGCGCTCGCTGTCGATCTTTCGCCGAGCGTGGTCTCTTGAAGGTGCGTGCTGGCGCCTTGGTGAACAGGAAGGGCGGCAATGTTGATGAGCCCAACGTGCGAAGTAGGTGGGTCTGAAGGGGGGCATCCAAACGCATGGAGGTGACGCTGTGAGTGGAGAGCATGGTGTGAAGAGATTTCATTGCAAGGATGTGGGGTACGCCTGCGAGTGGCATCTGGAGGGGAGGAGCGAAGAGGAGATGCTGCCTGTCATCGAGAAGCATGCGGCGGAGGTGCATAACCTGACGCACTTCAAGGCCGAGGCGGTAGAGCATGTCCGTGAAGCGATTCGACGGAGCTCCCCGGAGTAGGTAGGACGCGTGCGGTACAGGCTCGGTGCAGGCCCCGCGCAGCGTTTGCGGCTTCAAGGAAATTCATCGGCTCAGTGCAACTCACTGCCGGTTGCGTGAGCGCTCAAGAGTCTTGGGAAGCAGGAAGGCCGGGCGCATTCGAAGAGGACTCGTTTGTGCCTTCCTCTGTGACGGCGGGGATGCTGCGCGGGCTAGAGCGTCCGCGTTGTTTTCGGCTCGCATCTTTTTGACGGACGTGGGAGGGCACAGAGATAGCAGCCACCGTGAAGCTGACCAACTGCCGCTGACCACAGCGAAGGCAACGCACCGGGTAGCGCATCAGGAGTAGGTCGCCGAAGTCTTTTGAGCGCAGGCGGGATCGGCGAAATTTCTGACAGGGGCAGGACTGGCACTGTATAGGTATGCCACTGTTGGACGCTCCCGGGAGGGGCTCGCTAGAGGAAGACTGCGGATTCGCGGGCTGGGGGTTGCGGTCGTGTTGTAAGGGAAGTGACATGGGAGAAGGGGCGTTTGTAGGGTACTTCAATGGAGATCAGGTGGTACGGGGTCGAAGAGGGCGCTGGTAACCGGCGTTCTGGGATGGTCTGTCCTGCGTGGCTTGGTGTGAGTCGATTGCATGGGCAGGGAAGCGTTGCGGGTTGTGGGCTGCGTGAGCAGTTGTAGTAGTTCTCGCAATTCCCTTTGGAGATTACGGAGGGGCGCCGTATCGACTGGGGATGCCTCGGCGAGGGCAAGCGGAAGCAGGGGTTCCATCGGGTGGGCTTCGGACTTGATGATCTGGCGCGCACCCGGGATGGTGTATCCCTGGTCATAGAGCAGAGACTTGATGCGCAGAGCGATATCGACGTCGCGGCGGCGAAAGAGGCGCTGGCCGGTTCCTCCTTTGGCCGGCTTCAACTGGGGGAACTCGCTCTCCCAGAAGCGCAGCACATAGGCCGGAACCGCACAGAGGCTGGCTACCTCCCCAATCCGAAAGTAGAGTTTGTCAGGGATTCCGGGGGAGTCCTGGGTGCGAGAACTACGGATTGACTGATGCTGTGCCATAGAACGAGGCCTGCGTCAGGGCGGTGGCTCCGATTGCTCGAAGTATAAGGGAAGATTAGGTGAAAACTGTTGCGGTCTGCACGGAAGTGATGTGTGATGGCGAGATTCCTAGCTGCGGCGGAACTCCCGGATCGATGCCGGCGTATGGTGTTGCTGGAACGTATGCGACGGAGGCTGACGATGCGAGCAGGATCAACGTTTGCTTTATGGATGGCGGCGGGCGCGCTTACCGTGCTCTGGGGATGCCGCGTCGACTCCTCAACCCGGGGTAAGAATGAGAACGTAAAGGTCGCTACTCCGTTCGGAGGTCTCTCGGTGAAGACGAACGGAGAGGGTGTGACCGAAGGGATAGGGCTACCCACGTATCCGGGAGCGGAGTTGGTCAGGAAGGGGACCAAGAGCGGGGAGGATGGAGCGGCGGATGTGAATATGAGCTTCGGGAGCTTTCATCTTCGGGTAAATGTCGTAAGCTACAGGACCGCGGATGCACCCGGGCAGGTTACGGCTTTCTACCGCAAGGCGTTAGAGAGATATGGGGAGGTACTCCAGTGCTCGGACCACAAGGCGGTGGGGACGCCGGTGAGGACGGCAGAGGGGCTGACCTGTGAGGAGGACGGCTCGAACGTCCGAGGTGAGAGTGGCCATGAGAGCAGCAAGTTCGAGCTCAAGGCGGGATCGAAACAGCGGCAGCACGTTGTCTCCATCGAGCCTGAAGGGACGGGAACCAAGTTCGGCTTGATTGCGCTGCAGTTGCCGGGACACCTTGGCGCAGACCAGGATGGTTCGAGTCAGTAGCGGTTGCGGCGCCTGAAGGGGTGGGTTACGGTTGAGGGATGGACGGAGTTTGCCACAGGTGCGGAGAAGAGATGGTGCAGGGTACCTACGCAACGTTCTGTCACCATTGTGGCGCACCGCAGCTTTTTTTGATGGAGCACGACAGGCCGCAGAGTCCGGAGGGGGAGGGCACGGGGGCAGCGCCGCCTCCTCGAGTCAGAGCGATCGATTGGAAGGTGGCGATGGCAAGCGCGGCAGCCGTGGCGAGTTTGGCTGCCGTCCTAAGCCTAGTCTCCGCGGGGCTGCCCTCCTTCACCGTGCTGAACTGGCTGTGGATTTTGGGTGCCTCTACGACGACTTTGATGCTGTATCAGAGAAGGCGTCCGAAGGCGGGAATGAACGCTCAGATCGGCGCCAGAATTGGCGTCTTGACGGGGCTGACGGTCGTGGGATTCGTGGCTATCGCAATGACGTTCGCAGGGCTGATCGGCCGTTTTGCAACGCACAGCATGGGGGGCTTCGATTCGAGGTTGTCCGAGCAGCTGCATCTTCAGATGGACCATGCCGTGAGCACGAATCCTGTTCCAAGGGAGATGCTGCCCTTTTTCTACTCTCCCGAATTCGCCGCGGGCATGATGCTGGCTGGAATCGCGATGATTGCGGCTCTGGTGGTGGTGCTTTGCATTCTCATCGGGGCCGCGGGCGGGATGTTGCGCACGAGGCAGCGTCGGGCGGCTTAGGACAAGAGCGGCGCGACGATTCGGCTGGTAGGATACTCGAGAGCCTATGACCTATACAGAGCAGGACGGACGACCGAAGCTGCGAGAGAAGGGCCGCCTGATGTCGGCGTCCGAGATCGAGCGAACCCTGGTCCGGCTGGCGCATGAGATCGTGGAAAAGAACAATGGCGGCTCGAATCTGGGATTGATCGGAATCAAGCGCCGGGGGGTACCTTTAGCCGAGCGACTGGGCGCGCTGATTGCTAAGATCGAAAAGCATTCTGTGGACACGGGTGTGCTCGATATCAGCTTTTACCGCGACGACCTTTCGACGGCCGGACCGAGGCCGATCGTAACGCAGGGCGCAATCGGCTTCGACGTGAATGGACGCGACATCATTCTGATGGATGACGTGCTCTATACGGGCAGGACGATACGTGCCGCGCTGGATGCGTTGTTCGACTATGGACGACCGAAGAGTGTGCAGCTGCTTGTTCTTATCGATCGCGGCCATCGCGAACTTCCGATTCAAGCGACGTATACGGGTAGAAGCGTCCCGACCTCGAGCCGCGAGATCATCGAGGTCAAGCTGAACGAGGTAGATGGGCAGGAGCAGGTGCTTCTGATGGAACTGGTCGATTGATGCTTCGATAAGGTGTGGTGAGGGAGCGGATGCCAAGCAGACTTCACGTGCCGGGGTCACTGACTAGCGTCTGGAACCTGAGCGTAGAGGAGACTTCAAAGATATTTTCCCTGACCGCGCACCTGGAGGCCATGCCGCAGGAAGAGCGCTCCGCGATCCTGGTTGGCCGGAAGATAGCGCTGCTGTTTTACGAGTCGAGTACGCGCACGCGGACCTCCTTCGAACTGGCTGCGAAGTCGCTTGGCGCAACGACCACCTTAGTCAGCGACAAGAGTTCCTCGATCGAAAAGGGCGAGAGCCTGAAGGACACTGGACTCACTTTGCGCGCACTCGGGGCGGAGTGTATTGTGCTGCGGCATCATCTAAGCGGGGCACCCGCTCTGCTGGAACGAATGACCGGAGTTCCCGTGCTGAACGCCGGGGATGGGATGCATGAGCATCCCTCGCAGGCGCTGCTGGATCTGCGCACTATTTTTCTGCGTCTGCAGGGAACGAAGATCAAGCGGCTGGATGCGGGCAGTCTCTCGGGTGTAACCGTGACGATCACCGGCGATATACGGCACAGCCGTGTAGCTCGTTCGAACGCTATGTTGCTGCCTCGCTTCGGAGCCAAGGTGCTGCTCTGCGGGCCGCTGGAGCTTTTGCCGGAGGAGGCGCTCGGCCTGGGCGAGGGCGTGGAGATCGAGCGCGACTTCGATCGTGCCCTGCGCAGGTCGCAGGTGGTGATGATGCTACGCATCCAGCAGGAGCGGCTCGCCGGTTTGCAACTCGACCTGGAACACTACATTCAGTCGTATCAGTTGAACGCGGAACGTCTGGCAGCGTGCGCGAAGGATGCGGTGGTGATGCATCCAGGACCGATGATTCGAGGTTTGGAGATTACGGGAGAGGTGGCAGACAGTAGAAATTCGGTGATTGAGGAGCAGGTGCGGCAAGGCCTGGCGATCCGCTCCGCGTTGCTTGTAGCCGCGTTGCGCACGGGCCATGCGGAAGGTCTGGGTGCGAGAGGATGAAGGATCTGGTGGTGTGGGGCGGACGAGTGGTCGATCCCAGGAGCGGACTCGATGCCGAGCGCGATGTGCTTCTGGTCGAGGGGAGGGTGGCCGCGGTCGAGTATCCTGGCAGGCTTCGAGGCGCGGAGCAGGTGGAGTTCCTGGATGCATCGGGGAGGATCGTCGCTCCCGGCCTGGTCGATGTTCATGTCCATCTGCGCGAGCCGGGGCAGAGAGGAAAAGAGACGATTGCCACAGGAACATCCGCTGCTGCCGCGGGTGGATTTACCAGCGTTGTGGCTATGCCCAACACGGTGCCTGTGAACGATTCCGCGGAGACGTTGGCGTGGATGCTCGATGCTGCGCGAGGGGCGGCGGTGCGCCTTTTCGCAATGCCGGCAGCCACCCTGGGCAGCATGGGAAGCATGCTGACAGACTATTCCGCGCTGCGGTCCGGGGGTGCTGTGGGCTTTACGGACGACGGAAGACCGGTGCTGGAAGACGAGGTGATGCGGGCTGCGCTGATGGCGGCGGCGCGAGCCGGCGTGCCCTTGAGTCAGCATGCGGAGGATACCAGCCTGACCGCAGG
Source organism: uncultured Acidobacteriaceae bacterium (assembly GCA_964246195.1). Lineage (GTDB taxonomy): Bacteria > Acidobacteriota > Terriglobia > Terriglobales > Acidobacteriaceae > Edaphobacter. The sequence continues at coordinate 5,390 of CAXTPY010000086.1, forward strand.
CTGCAGCATGAATGCGGGCCGATTGGCCTTTCGTTTAGGGCTGCGCGGAATGCCGGTGGAGGCCGAGGCGAGAATCGTGCAGCGGGATCTGCAACTGCTTCGTGAGATCGAGAGGGCGGAAGGGCTGCATCCCCATCTCCATGTGCAGCACGTGTCGACGGCTCGGGCCATGGAAGCCATTCGCGGGGCGAAACGTGAGGGGCTGCGCGTGACCTGCGAAGTAGCCCCGCACCATTTCGCTTTGACCGAGGATGCGGTGGAGGACTACGACACGAACGCCAAGATGAATCCTCCGTTGCGGGAGGAGCAGGATCGGCTGGCGATGGTCGCAGGGCTGATGGACGGAACGGTGGATTGCATCGCAACCGATCATGCACCGCATGCCTCGCACGAGAAGGAGGTGGAGTTTGAGCGTGCTCCGAACGGAATCACGGGGCTCGAGACGGCGCTTGGGGTCGCGTTGCGTGTGCTGCAGCGTGAGGCGGGAATGACGCTTGGGCGTGTTCTGGAGTTGATGAGCGCGAGTCCTGCGTCGATAGCGGGGCTGGCAGGTAGAGGTACTTTGGCCGTGGGGAGCGTCGCGGACGTCGTGGTCTTCGACGCTGCCGAAGCATGGAATTTTTCCGCAGCAGAATCGCGATCGAAGTCGCGCAATACGCCGTTCGATGGGGCATCGATGCTGGGAAGGGTCAAAGCGACGATCAGCGAAGGCAGGTTGGTCTATATTCGCTGAGGCCGCTTCAGGGAACGCGCGCGATCATCACTTCGGTCGCTTTCATGAGAGCGGCGGCGGTCTGGCCTTTTCGGAGTTGCATCTCACGCGCTGCATCCGCGGTAATGATGGAGGTGATGCGCTGATCGCCGACAGCAAGCACCACCTTGGCTAGAAGGCCGCTGAGCTTCACCTCGACGATGGTCCCCACGAGCTGATTGCGTCCACTGACCGCTCGGAACCGCTCACGCGAGGCGGTGTTGGGGCCGCTTTGGGGATGCTTCAGGTAGGGCTTGAGAGCAGACTCGGGAATTCTGTGGTGGCCGCCGGGGGTGGGCAGGCTCTTGAGTTTTCCGGTTAGGATCCATTGTTTGAGCGTAGGGTAGCTGACCCCTATGGCGGTAGCGGCTTCGCGCGGCTTCAGGAGAACGTCGGATGGAGTGGATGTCATAAGCGGCGTAAGAGATCGCGATCGAGTTGAGTATACGCGCGGCTCCTCCGCGGGCTGTACTCGCTCTTGGCTCGCAGCATGATACGTTACATGAAAACATATAGAATCGAAGGATGAAAAGCTTCGTTTCACTTCCTATCTTGACCATGCTCCTGTTTGCCTGGACGTGCAGTGGCCGTGCGCAACGTTCCGCCGAGATCATGCAACTTGTGGACAAATATCAGGAGAGAGTGTCGGCCACGCAATCGGAGCAGCCGCATTGGGTGACGCCCCTGGTGTTGGTGACGCCGCGGTTGGAGCAGGAGCTGCGAACAGACTTCGTGCATCAGTACGATCAGAAGGCGTATGGAGAGTGGATCTACGACAACGGGAAAGGGCTTGAGTTCATTCCGGCGCGTCGGATTGAGTTGCTGGCGAATCTTCCTCCGTTCTTCGCGCACGATCATCCTGGAACGATCGACGGCTTTGGCGACGTCTCCTTCCTCATGAAGTTTCGCATCTTCGCGCGCAATGAGACGAGCGGCAACGCCATCGTGACGGCGTTTCTGGCGGCGAGTATTCCCACGGGCAAGAACGGCAATGGGAGCTGCTGCGCGATCGTCACGCCTTCGATTGCGATGGGCAAAGGCTTTGGCAGATTCGATTACGAGACCACGGTCGGTGGAACTCTTCCTGTGAGTAACGTGGCCAAGACGGGGCATGTGATCACTTGGAACAATGTGGCGCAGTATCATGTGGGGCGCTTCTTCTGGCCCGAGATCGAGTCGAACTCGAACTTCTTCAAGGGAGGCACGAACGACGGCCAGACGCAAAGCTTCATCACCCCTGGCCTTCTGTTGGGGCGCTTTCCTGTGCATCATCGTGTTGGAGTGACGATAGGTGCTGGAGAGCAGATTGCGGTGACGCCGTTCCATCTTTACAATCACGCATTGGTCTTGACGGCACGACTGCCCTTCTAGGCAAAGCTTGGGCGCGCTGGACTGGGCCGGAGCTAGAGCACACCTTGCGCCTTCGCCACGGTGCTGAAGATCTGCAGTGACTGGTCGAGCTGAGCGCGGGTGTGTTCACTGGTCATGATGGTGCGGATACGGGCTTTGCCTTCAGGTACGGTGGGAAAGCCGATTCCGGTGGCCATCACGCCCGCTGCAAAGAGAGCACGGGAGAACTCCATGGTTCTGCGTCCGTCCCCGAGGACGATGGGTGTGATGGGTGTTTCGCTGGCGGGAGTCGTCTTTCCTCCGATATCGAAGCCAATCTTGGCGAGTTGCTCCTTGAAGTAGCGCGTGTTCTCCCATAGGCGCTCGATGCGATCCGGTTCGTTCTCGAGGATGTCGAAGGCGGCGATGCAGGTGGCGGCGACAGAAGGTGGGTGAGAGGTGGAGAAGAGGAAGGGGCGGGCGCGGTGGTGCAGGTAGTCGATGAGGTCGCGACTACCGCAGACGTAGCCTCCAAGCGCACCGATGGCCTTCGAGAGGGTACCGACTTGCACGTCTACCTTGCCCGCGCAGTGGAAGTGATCGACCGAACCGCGGCCGTTGCGACCGAGCACGCCGCTGGCATGCGCATCGTCGACCATCATGATGGCACCGTACTTCTCTGCCAGCGCGGCAAGTTCATCCACGCGACCGATGTCTCCATCCATCGAGAAGACGCCGTCTGTAATGAGGAGCTTGCGGCCGGGTTTTTGCTCGATCTCTTGCAGCAATTGTTCGGCATGCAGGAGGTCTTTGTGGCGGAAGACGTTGATCTTTGCGCGGGAGAGGCGCGCGCCATCGATGATGCTGGCGTGGTTGAGCTCGTCGGAGAGGATGAAGTCCTCCTTGCCGAGGAGGCTCGAGACGGTTCCGGCGTTCGCGGTAAAACCGGACTGGAAGACGACGCAGGCCTCGACTCCTTTGAAGGCGGCGATTTTTTCTTCGAGTTCCACATGGATTCGCATGGTGCCTGCGATGGTGCGAACGGCGCCTGAGCCTACGCCGTACTTTTGCGTAGCGGCAATGGCAGCTTCGCGCAGCTTGGGATGATTGCAGAGACCGAGGTAGTTGTTGCTTGCGAGGTTGATTACGCGCTTGCCGTCATAGATGCATACAGGTGCCTGTTCGTCTTCGAGGACGCGAAGAGGGGCAAATGTGCCACGCTGGCGGAGATCATCGAGTTGAGCGGAGAGGTAGGCGAGTTGCGGGCGGGCGGATGGAGCGGAGGTCATGTTTCGATCTTAAACCCATGGCGGGCGTCGCGCGTGACATGGGTTTACGCGCGATTGGACTGCATTTGATGGCGGTCTGCGGCCCAACTAATGGCGCAATTTATCGGCATTTTGGAGGATTTGATTGGAAGAATGGTCGGGACGACTAGATTCGAACTAGCGACCTCACCCACCCCAAGGGTGCGCTCTACCAGGCTGAGCCACGTCCCGACTG
>CAXTPY010000087.1:0-8947 GCA_964246195.1 uncultured Acidobacteriaceae bacterium
CCCCCGGCGCAGGTGGTGAAGCCGATCAAGATGGTCTCGGAGATCGACCAGGGCCTGCATGCGCCCACCAAGATTCCGAAAGATATCAAGATGTTGAAGGAGGACGCTGCTCCCCCGCCGCAGGTGGCGGGCGTAGCCGGAATGGCCGGCATGGGCAGCGGGAGTGGAGTCCCGGGCGGGGTCATGGGAGGCATCGGTAGTGCGCCGACACCTGTGGTGAGGGTCGAGAAGCCAAAGGGCCCCGCGCGTGTCTCGAGCGGCGTGGTAGCCGGTATGGCCATCTCGCAGCCTCGGCCCCTGTATCCTCCCATCGCCAAGGCCGCGCACGTCTCGGGCGCCGTGGTGCTGCACGCCATCATCTCGAAGGCGGGCACCATCGAGCAGCTCCAGGTCGTCAGCGGACCGGAGATGCTGCGCGCCAGCGCTCTCGATGCGGTCCGCAGCTGGCGATATAAGCCGTACGTGTTGAACGGCGAGCCCACCGAGGTGGACACGCAGATTACAGTCAACTTCAACTTTGGCGGCTAGTAGGGCGCAGAAGTTTCGCGGATGTTCCTTGTGGTCCCGGCATCGCTCGTGAACTTTCAGGGTATGCCTGAAGCCGGAACGGGAACCATACAGTTCAACTAGGTAGCAACCAGGAGGAAAGATCCAGTGATTCTCGCTCATCTCGCAAACTTCGCACACGCCCCATCTTCGCTTGCGCTGTACTTTCAGGAGGCGCAGGTAGGATTCAGCCCCCTGCAGCTCTGGGGCAACATGGGGAACCTGGCCCGCGCCGTCGTCATCCTCCTCTTCATCATGTCCATCTGGTCCCTGGCTGTGATCATCGACCGCGCCTTGTACTTTTCGGCCGCCCGGAAGCAGTCGCGGGAGTTCGCGCCTAAGGTGGCCGGCGCCCTGAAGGACGGACGGCTAGACGAGGCCATCAAGCTCGCCGACCGTAGCAAGAAGTCTCACCTGGCAGAGGTCGTCACCGCCGGCCTGCAGGAGTTCCGCAGCTTCGGCTCGGGCGGCGCCATCACCGAGGAGCAGGTAGAGAGTTCGCAGCGTGCTCTGGAGCGTTCGGAGGCGATCGTCCATGCCAAGCTGAAGCGCGGCCTCGGCGGTCTGGCGACCATCGGTTCTACGGCTCCGTTCATCGGCCTCTTCGGCACGGTGGTCGGTATCTTGAATGCATTCCAGCAGATCGCAACGCAGAAGACTTCCGGTATCGGCGCGGTCGCCGGCGGTATCTCGGAGGCCCTGGTGACGACGGCGTTCGGCCTCCTGGTCGCCATCCCCGCCGTGATGACCTTCAACTACTTCACCGGCAAGGTGGAGGCGTTCGACGTCGAGATGGACAACAGCTCGAGCGAGCTGGTGGACTACTTCATCAAGCAGAGCCATCGCTAAGGCACTTGCGTCCAAGCAGGTGTGGCCAGGCGTAGAATCCGTGCGGGAGTCCCTGTTGGGCCTCCGGATGCCGAAGCGAACGGCGTCCGGAGGGCCTGCCGCCGCCGGACGCTGAGACCGGCAAGCAGGTTGTCCCCAGCGAGCAAGGGCGCCTTCCGAGGCGAGACGGAGCTTAGAGTATGGGCATCAATAAACGGGAAGAAGGCAAGAAGGTCAACTCCAACATCAACGTCACACCCATGGTGGACGTGATGCTGGTCCTGCTCATCATCTTCATGGTCATCACGCCCATGTTGAACAATAAAGTGAACGTGGACCTCCCCAAGGCGGACGCCGCCGTGGTGATGGAAGACGCGAACAAGGAAGACGCTGTCGTGGTCGCGGTGACGCGGGACGGCCGCACCTTCCTCGGCGGCGATCAGGTCACGATCGACGACCTGGGCTCCAAGATCGCCGCGAAGCTCGAGAACAAGACCAATAAAGAGGTCTTCATGCGGGCCGATATTCGCGCCAACTACGGCAAGGTGATGGATGCGATCGACGGCATCCGATCCGCCGGCGTCAGCCAGCTTGGATTGCTGACGGAAAAGCGCGAGCAGGATACGACCCCGGCAAAGAAGTAGAGTTGGATCAAGCACGTTCGTAGACCTGTCTCCGGACAGGCACGAAGACGAAAAGGAGACGGCTATGGGAATGGGCGGCGGTGGTGGTGGTGGCGGTGCGATGTCGGACATGAACGTGACACCGCTGATCGATGTTCTTCTGGTGCTGCTGATCATCTTCATGGTGATCGTGCCGGTCACTCCGAAGGGGCTGGATGCGCTGGTTCCGCAGCCTCCCAAGGACAAGCAGCAGGATCAGCCCAACGACCGCACGATCGTGGTGCAGGTGCTTTCAAACGGTGCCGCAGCGCCTGCGTACAAGATCAACGATCAGACCTTCAACAAGACCGACATCGAACCGAAGCTTGTCGAGATCTTCGCTACTCGCCAAGAGAAGGTGATGTTCGTAAAGGGCGATAAAGACCTTGACTTCAGCAAGGTCGCCGAGGTGATCGACTATGGCCATCAGGCCGGCGTCGACAACATCGGCCTCATCACCCCCCGCGTAGAAGCCGGTCAGTAGACGCGTACCGCGGAGAACTGGGCCGCCCCGAGTGGGCGGCCCAAGCTCATTTCACCTAAAACCAGAACCGAGCCGTGGGCAGACAGCACCATAGCGCCAACTCCAACGCGAACTTGTGAGAAGAGTCTCTGACCGTTACAATCAAGCGGCACAAAGAAAACCATACGACCCGACGCGACATCGGACACATACGCGGCGACATTCGAAGGAGACCAAACGCCCCATGAGACAAACTGCACGGATTCCGGTCACAGCCGCTCTGCTGGCTTTATTGCTGGGTACTGCCACCGGGTGCAATCGCCTGAAGGCGCGCGACCAGTTGAATAAAGGCGTGCAAGCATTCAAAAACGCTAGGTATGAAGAGGCGATCGACCACTTCCAGACGGCGATTCAACTGGATCCTTCGTATGAGCCAGCGAAGTTGTACTTGGCGACGGCGTATTCGTACCAGGTAGTTCCAAACCTCGACACGCCGGAGAATCTGAAGATTGCGCAGAAGGCGCTAGACGGCTTCAACCAGGTGTTGGCCAAAGACCCCAATGACCTTACAGCGCTCAAACAGATCGCCTCCATCGACCGCAACATCAAGAAGCTTGAAGAGGCCAAGGACTACGAGAAGAAGGTCATCGCGATCGCTCCCAACGACGCCGAAGCGTATTACACCATCGGCGTGGTCGATTGGATGCAGTCCTACAAGAATGCGATCACGATCCTCGCAGCCGATGGCTTGACCGACGACGGCAACGGTAACGTCAAGAAAAGCAAAGGCGCCTGCCAGAAGCTACAGCAGGCCAACACCGCCCTGGTGGACGAGGGCCTGCAGTACCTCAACAAAGCCGTCCAGATCAACCCCTCCTACGACGACGCCATGCAGTACCTGAACCTGACCGACCGGCGCAAGGCGGATCTCGAGTGCGGCAACGATGCCGCCCGCAAGACCGATCTGGCGCAGGCGGACGAGTGGAGCCAGAAAGCCATGGGCGCGCGCAAGGAGAACGAACTCAAGAAGGAACAGAAGACCACTGGAGGCGTCACCATGCAGTAGCGTGGGTACAAGGCGTCATCCTGGAGAAAAAGGACCCTTCCTAGCGGATGGGTCTTTTTTCTTTGCCCAGGCCGTTGGGGCACATAGCCCGTCGCTGCGGGAGATAAGCGCAGGGCGCGATAGAATGACGGCTTGAGCCGGACGATACAAAAGGTGCTGGTTGCGAACCGAGGCGAGATCGCGCTTCGCGTGATACGGGCGTGTCACGAAATGGGCATCGCTGCCGTGGCGGTGTACTCGGACGCGGACCGCGCAGCGCTGCACGTGCTGGCCGCCGACGAGGCCTACAGGCTCGGCCCCGCGCCGGCGGCGGAGAGCTATCTGCGTGGCGACCTGATCCTCGAAGTTGCCCGGAGATGCGGAGCGGACGCGGTACACCCCGGCTACGGCTTCCTCTCCGAGAATGCGGACTTCGCGGAGGCATGTGTAACTGCGGGAGTAACTTTCATCGGTCCCCCCGCCCGTGCCATGCGTGCCCTCGGTTCAAAGACCAGGGCCCGCCAGGCTGCGGATCGCGCGGGGATGCCCAGGGTGCCCGGCAGCGTGACCGGCCTGGACTCCATCGACGAAGCGATGCGCGTGGCCGCGGAGATCGGCTACCCGGTCATGCTCAAGGCTGCCGCTGGCGGCGGAGGCAAGGGCATGCGCGCGGTCTTCGCTCCGCAGGAGCTTCCGTCCGCCTACGCCGGCGCCAGCAGCGAGGCCCTGCGCAGCTTCGGTTCCGGCGAGGTGTATCTCGAGAAGCTGATCGAGCGCCCTCGCCACATCGAGATCCAGGTGATGGCGGATGAGCACGGCAACTGCCTCTACCTGGGCGAGCGTGAGTGCAGCGTGCAGCGCAGGCACCAGAAGGTGATCGAGGAGGCTCCGTCGGCTGTCGTCGGAGACGACCTGCGGCGGAGAATGGGCGAGGCCGCGGTCCGGCTCGCGCTCTCGGCGGGATATGTGAACGCGGGCACGGTCGAGTTTCTGCTGGACGCGGAGCGGAACTTCTACTTCCTGGAGATGAATACACGTCTGCAGGTCGAGCATCCCGTGACGGAGCTCGTCACGGGATTGGATTTAGTTCACCTGCAGTTACAAATCGCGCAGGGAGAGAGATTGCCCTTGCGGCAGCAGGATGTGTCCTTGCGCGGCCACGCCCTGGAGTGCAGGATCTACGCGGAAGATCCGGAGAACAACTTCTTTCCTTCGCCAGGAGAGATTACCAAGCTGATTCAGCCCGGCGGCCCGGGCATTCGCGAGGACTGCGCAGTGTATGAGGGGTGGGGGGTGCCGCTCGACTACGATCCCATGTTGTCCAAGCTGGTGGCGTATGGCGCGACGCGCGAGGTGGCGATCGAGCGGATGCTGCGCGCGCTCGCGGAGTACACCATCGGCGGCATCAAGACGAATGTGGGCCTGTTCCGGAGAATCTTGACCGACGCCGACTTCCGTTCAGCGCGCATCGATACGGGATACCTGGAGCGTCTGCTGGCCCGGGAGACGGCGTTTGCGGCGCCGGCCGGAGAGGCTCCTGCCGCGGCTCTCGTAGCGCTTGCGGCAGCTCTCCTGCTCCGCGCTGGGAGGTCCAAGGCGCACGCCGCGGATGTGGCCGCCGTAGACGTAGACCGCTGGACCGCAGTTGGCAGGAAAGAAGGTCTGCGCCGATGACGCTCTGGATAGAGATAGAAGGTGTGCGCCGGCGTGTCGAACTGGGCGAGCCTGGGCCGGATGGAAGCACGGCCTGCCTGGTGGATGGAGAAGAGATCCAGGTGAACGCGCGCCTCTTCGAAGCAGGAGTGATGTCGCTCGTGACCGCCCAGGGCAGGCAGATGAAATGCCTTCTGGACCATGGCGACGTGGTGATCGATGGGTGGCGGTACAGCTTTGCCGAGGTCGATCCCAGGTCGCTGCGTTCCCGGCGCGGAGCGGGCGCGGGGACGGCTGGACCCCGCGCCTTGAAGGCCCCCATGCCGGGAAAGGTGGTCCGTCTGCTGGTGGAGGTTGGTGCCGAGGTCGAGGAGCACCAGGGCATCGTCGTCATCGAGGCGATGAAGATGCAGAATGAGCTGAGATCGCCCAAGGCGGGACGTGTGAGCCAGGTCGCAGTCTCCGCCGGAGACACCGTGGCTTCAGGCGATGTCCTGGTGATGGTCGAGTGAAGCTCACGCAGCCTTCCGGATTCGGTCGAAGAACCAGGCTCGAATTTTTCTACCGCTCGAAGGCGATCTCCGTCTAGAATTCCCGCATTGCATAAAGAATGAGCTTCGCTGCGGCCGATCGCCGGAGCCAAGATCGGGAGACGCTTGTCATGAGTGAAGGAATATCCGCGGAGCATGGTCTCAGCCAGACGGAGCGCGTAGTGGATGCATTCATCGCCCCTTCGAAGACGTTCCGCGACATTCTGCGGAGCACCAGTTGGTGGCTGCCGTTCCTGCTCGTGACCATCGTCAGCCTGGGGGTCACGGTCGTGATCGATCGCCAGGTAGGTTTCGACCGGGTGGTCGAAAACGTGCTGCACGACAGCCCCAAGCAGGAAGATGCCCTGGCCAAGGCTACGCCCGAGGTCCGTGCCAAGCAGATGCACGGAATGGAGGTTGGCTACAGGTATAGCTCGTACGGTTCTCCTGCGCTGGTGCTGGTCTTTTCGGCCATCGGAGCGCTGGGCTTATGGCTCAGCTTCAACTTCGGGCTGGGTGCGCGGGCGACGTACGGGCAGATGTTCTGCCTGTGGATGTACGCTTCGCTGCCTCGACTCATCGGAGGTCTGCTGACGATCGTCATGCTCTATGCGGGCGCAGGCGCGGAGAGCTTCAACCTCAAAAATCCGGTGGGAACGAACGTGGGATTCTACCTGCCGGACGTTGCGCCCTGGCTGAAGACGGCCCTCAGCTTTCTGGACCTGATCAGCCTGTGGGTGCTGCTCCTGCTCATCCTGGGTACGTCCATCGTCGCAAAGGTCAGCCGCGGAAAGGCCGCGGCGGTGATCCTGGGATGGTGGGTCGTCATTCTGGTAGTCAGCGTGGGTCTGGCGGCAGCCTTCAGCTAGCGCAAGTCACCTCCCCATCTTGGCTGGGGCGGCAGCAAACCCGTGACCGCCCGCCCCCCCAGGCAAAGCGAATACCAGCCATCGGGGCGGCACCTCCAGGGGTGTAGCTTGTCGCTGGCGAGAATGGGATCGAGCCCGGCCGCCACAGGCGCGGAGCCATGATCGAGCAGCACGAAGTCCACATGGGACAACATACGGCTCCCGGCGTCCGGCGAGCCTTCTAGGAACGCGCGCAGCTCAACATATTGTTCCAGGAGCTCCGGGTCAATCCGGCCTGTCGGCATGGTGGCCTGGGCGCCGATCGGGATGATGGCGAGATCGAGCCATGGGCTGTCGTAGAGGACGGACCCTGTGCGCCGGAAGAGGTGCGCGCCTGCCCACAGATAGGGGTCGAAGCTCAGGTTGTCGGGGCGCTCGTGGTTCGAAGAGAGCAGAATGAGGCCCACCTGGCCGCGCGGCATGGAAGCTCTGCTTAGCGATTGCGCAATCTCGAGAGCTGGCGGAACGATCCGCGCGTGAGCCATCGAGAGAACCAGAGCGGACGCAAACACGCTGAAGACCGCCGCCCCAGGCCGCACCCAGCGCGACTCCGTCACATACCCGCTGGCCGCAACCAGCGCCGTAATCCATACGAAGAGAACCAGGCGATAGGCGAAGAAGTGCGAGTGGTTCAGGTCGTTCGGGACCAGCGGCAGCCCAACCACAGCGACAAACGCCAGCACCGTCCAGGTGTCGGCGAGCGTCCATCGCTGCGCTGCCCGGTCGCGGCGCAGCTGCCTGCCTGCGAGCAGAAGAGCGCCGAAGAGGAGGAGAAGCAGCGTCAGACGATGCGCACTGTCCAGCAGCGCATGCCCGCTGAAGGCGCCCAGCGTGCGCATCAGGAGGTAGTTGGTCAGGTCGAAGAGGAAGACGTGCAGCCGGCTGGCTGTGGCATGCTGCTGCTGCGCCAGCACATGCGCTGCGGTAAAGAGTCTGACATAGAGAAGCGTGCAGGCCGCGGCTGCCAGATACAGCGCGTCGCCAACGAGATGCCCGCTGTGCTTCTCGGCGTGCGCGGACCGGCGCTCCCGCACTGCGCGCAGGAGAAGTTCGAGGCCGCAGAAGCCGAGCAGAAAGAGAAGCGGCACCGGGTGCGTAAGCATGATGACGTACGCGAACAGGACGAAGAGGATGCGTTTGGCATGGCTGGCGTGGAGCGAGGAACGGCACCAGAGGCCCATGGCCCACAGCGCGAAGGCGGTGGAGAGGCAGAAGTTGACGAAACCCATGAGCAGAGGCCAGTTCAAAAGAAGAGGCGTAGCCAGCAGGGCAGTGACGTCGCCGTTCGGCCCAATCGAGGTCGCCAGGTACCGCATGCCGAACGCGAACGCGACCATGTACAGGCAGACCGCGAACTTGTCCGCGAAGGTGATGGATGCCATCTGCGAGACGAGCATCAGCAGGTAGTAGTAGAGCGAGTACGGCGGAAGCACGTGCTTGATGACGTAAAAGCGCGCGTACAGCGGCGAGGCGTGGACGAGAAGATCGTGCAGTATGGACGTGTAGTAGAGGTGGATAGGCCCATCCTGCGAAGGAAAGAGAGGAAGCGACAACACCCAGGCGCAGAAGGCTGCCGTGATGCCGGTGAGCAGGAGGAGGTAGAGCGTGCGGTGTCGATACGGCGCGGTGCAAGACTCGCGTTCCGGAGTTCGCGTCATCATAGGGTCCCTTGAAAGGAGTTTGAAAGGAGAGAGAGGCTTCTAGAAGTCAAGTGCCGCGGCGCCGATCCTAATAGACGCCCTCTTGGTCCATGGGTGAAGCTTCGCCGGTGGTTCGAGCCCCAGGAACAGCAGCTCGCGCCGCCGCCCTAGTTGCCTGTGCGCCACCTGGCGCGCGTAGAACCTCACGCAGTAGGAAGAGCGGGCGCTGCTTGGACTCGGTATAGATCCGCCCTATGTATTCGCCCAGGATGCCCAGGCAAAGAAGCTGAACCCCAGCCATGAAGAGCATCCCAATGAAGGACATCGCCCATCCCCGCACCCACGAATGCGTGAACAGACGGATCACGATGGAGTAGACAATCCCGGCAAAAGCAATCAGCGCAGAGAAGAATCCAATGAACTTGACCACGCGCAGCGGCACCGTCGAGAACGAGACGATCCCGTCGAGAGCCAGCCCCAGCATCTTGTTCAGCGGATATTTTGTCGTCCCCGCAACCCGCGCCGAGCGATCGTAACTCAGGCCGATCTGGCTGAACCCAATCCAGCTCGACATCCCGCGCAGCAGCCTGTGCCGCTCCGGCATCTGCGCGAACGCATCCACCACGCAGCGGTCGATCAGCCGAAAATCCCCCGTATCGAGCGGAATATGGA
>CAXTPY010000088.1:0-8886 GCA_964246195.1 uncultured Acidobacteriaceae bacterium
AGCCTGGTTCAGACTCGCACTGCACAGTCTACAGTAAAACAGAAAATGCTCTAGGCACCAGGCCTATGCCCTCGGCCCAGGCCGAGGGCATAGGCACAATGTATTTTTTGCCCGGCTCCGCGGCGCCCCGCACTGTCTTGCCGTCGATGGCCACAACCTCGCCCGCTGTCAGCCGGGCGATCGACGCGACCCAGGCCACGAAGCCCTTTTCCAGCTCCTCCGGGTCCAGCGTCGAAAAGACCCGGTTGAATGTGTCATGGGAGGCAATGCCGCCCGGCAAGGTCAGGAAACTCTTCAGCCACTCGTGCTTGGCGCGAGCATAGGCCTCGATTTCGTTCCATCCGTTGGCCCCGCTTAGAATCCCCGCGATGGCCATCCAAAGAATCTCTTCCAGCAGGTGCTCCCGCGTCCGCTCCACGCGGATCGCCTAAATCAGCAAAATACTTCAGGGGACTGTCCATCTCCCCATCTCACCTCGCCAAACCTCCGGCTGCTATAGCAATGAAGATGCGTCCGCCTGGCCACGTTGTTGCCAAGCAGGTTGAAGTACGAAAAAGGTGCCTTGCAGCCGTAACTTTCGCTCTAAAACAACGTCTGCTTCTTTAGCGTGTCGAATTACAGTGATCGAGGACGGCGGGTGATAGAGATGAGCCTCAGAAATGTGTCTGCGGGAAGCCGCTGGTTGATGGGTCTGGGATTGCTGCTGGGGCTTTCAGCGGGTGCCAAAGCGCAGCAGCAGACGTCCGCGCAGGAGTCCACTACCTTACCGCTCGCGACGCCAACAGGCGTTACTCCCGACGCCCAGATCGAGGCTAACGTGCTAAAAGCGCTAGCTGCCTCTCCGGTCCTGGAGAACCAGAGCATCAGTAGCACGACGATCTATGGTGTGGTTACGCTAACCGGGAGCGTGAAGGATAGTACTTCTCGTGATCAGGCGGAGAAGGTCGTTTCTACAACTGCAGGTGTGAAGAAGGTAGTCGACGAGCTTACAATTGGTGTCCTACCGGGCGATGCTGCCGGAAACAACGGCAATGATGGTAACGCGGAGGCGGGTGCGCAGGCTGGCACAAACTCGGGTCTGCAGTCGGATGGAACTGCGGCGCCGCCTTCGGGGAACCTAGATGGACCCCGGGGCGCATCAGGTACCCCGGGAGACCCTCAGGCAAACAATCCAGACGGTGGTTGGACGGGGGACTACCCCTTGCCTTCCGATCGTCCTCCCCCTCCCGCCGCCCCATACGGTTCCCGCGGGCGAGGGCCTGGCAATGATCCAAGTGCACAGCAGGAAGAGCAGCCGCGTCCCCCGCAGCAAGGCGGAGTTGCCGTTTCGGTTCCGCAGGGCTCTCTGCTCCGTGTTCGGATCGACGAGGGCGTGGATAGCCAACATGCGCAGATTGGGACGGTCTTCCACGCAGTGGTATTGAGCGATGTGATGGTGGGCTATAGCATCGCCATCCCGCGTGGTGCTGAAGCCTTGGGGGCAGTCATCGATGCTCAAGGAGCCGGCTCTTTGACCGGCAAGGGCATGGTGGCGCTGACACTCACGCAGGTGATGATGGACGGGAGAAACTATCCGCTCGTCACGGATGCATGGTCTCGAGAGAGTATGAGCAAGACACCACAAGCGGTAAGCGATTCCGCAGGCCTGGGAGCCGCTGGTGCCTTGGTGGGGGCAGTCGCAGGCGGAGGTCCGGGCGCGCTGCTCGGTGCTGGATTGGGAGGTGCAGCCGGTCTCGGTGTTTCGGCCGCTTCAGGCAACGGGACGGTGGTGATTCCCGCTGAAGCGATTCTCAGCTTTCATCTGCAACAGCCGGTGAATGTTGTGACCTTACCTCAGGCAGAGCTTGACAGTCTGCGTGCCGGCGTCCCCCGGTTGTCGCAGCCACCCGGCAGCCGCCGCCTTCGTCCTGTTTCGTAATATTTCCCCCACACCACACACACTCTCTTAAGGAGTGTGTTGCCGCAGCGAATCAAACAGAAACTATAGCAGCGAGAAGAGTTCCCTCGTAGGCAGGGCAAGCGCATTTGATTTGAACGGGAGTGATACTTCTGCTTGGGGTGCTGAACCGAGACTCTGGGTTGGGGCTTCAGGATGTCGAATCAAAAGAGACGTTGGACAGTTTTCGTCCTGCTGGGAGGGTTTGGAGGATCCACGCAGCGGCAAGGCGGAGTTGCATGATGTTTACGAGCTTCTGGTGATCGCCATGTGCTCGGTGCTGTGCGGCGGCCAGGGCGCGGTAGACATGGCCTTGTTCGCCTGGGCGAAGGAGCCTTACTGCGCGGATTGCTGAAGCTGGAAAACGGGCTGCCGAGTCACGATACCTTCAGCCGGCTGTTTCGTAATCTCGATCCAGAGCAATTCCACGCGTCGGTGTAACGGTTTATGGCCCAATTTTCCGGCCACTGCCAGGGCGTGATGGTTATCGATGGCAAGGTATTGCACCGATTGCCTGGGCCTTGGGCCTTGGACCTGCGTTCCCCGGTAAGATAGCCTCAATGCCCACGACTCCAATCGCGGCGGCCGATCTCCGCTGGCTGGTTTGCCCAATCTGCCACGGCCGGCTCACCCTCGAGGACGCCAGAATCTCATGCAGTTTCTGTGGCCGGGACTACCCCGTCGTTGATGGTCTCCCTATCCTGTTGAAGGCGGCCGATAGCGGTTCATCATCCTGAACTGAGGCCCACTCACCAGAGGCGCCGGCGCAGGAAAAGCCTGTTCCAGTCCCGATGGTACTTTCCGAAATCTGGTTACCCTGCTCGTACGTACCTCCATCAAGTGCTGGCTGCTTGCCGTACGTGCGTCAAGGACACCCTTGTCCCTTTCCTAGACTTGCCTTGGAGAACCACATGGCCCTCGAAAGTTCGCTGAACGGAAAGTTTTCCGAGAATGATCTGTCCACATTACGCGCTGAACTTATGCAATCAGGCTTGGACTCCTGGCAGGCGGCGGACCTGATCGGTGCTTTTCTTGCACTTCATGGCTACGGCGTTTCGAATACCGCCGCGCGCCACGCCGCCACGCGGATCGAGTCCGTCGGCTGCTCGATCCGAGCCATGCAAGAGGAGCTAGACAAGCTGGCTCTGGTCATGTAGCTAAAACGGCAGACTAGTAACACCCGGAGTTTGCATCTTAGTCGAAGACCGAAGTCCCCCCGATTTCGACCCACCGGGCCCGGCAGCAGCCCGTTCGAAAACCGGAAGCGAACGGTGCCGGCACCTCGTGCAGCGGATCAGAGTGACCTTGTCCTCAGACAAGCACAGGACAGGACGTCGCCGCCCCGTCCGGGGCCAGAATGTCTCTCGCCCGCGCCGCCAAGTGCTGCTGTGGGAAGTATGCATTTTCAAGATATTGCTGCACCATCCGGTCCGTGTTAAAGAAAATCCCATTCATCCCAATACAATGCCGCTGCATCTCTGCCCAGGCCCTATGGTCCTGATACATAGGGGCGATCGCATGTTCAAGCTTTTCATAGAGGCTGTTCGCCTCTGTGGTTTCGTCTTCCCCATCGTCGATGGCCCACCCGGTGGCATTCTCAGCGCAGCCTTCAATCCACCATCCATCCAGAATCGAGAGCGAAGGAATACCGTTCAGTGCCGCCTTCATGCCGCTCGTTCCTGAGGCCTCATAGGGCCTCCTCGGCGTGTTCACCCACACGTCCACACCCTGCGTGAGGAGCGCGCCCAGTTCCCAATCGTAATTCTCGAGATACACAACCCGCAGAGAGGAGGATGCTAGGTTTGCAGCGGCCTGGAAAACATCCTCAATCAGGGCTTTACCCGCCATGTCTGCGGGATGTGCCTTGCCGGCAAAGAGAATTTGAAGGCCGCCAATCTTCT
This sequence comes from uncultured Acidobacteriaceae bacterium, assembly GCA_964246195.1. GTDB lineage: Bacteria > Acidobacteriota > Terriglobia > Terriglobales > Acidobacteriaceae > Edaphobacter. Next base: position 3,838 of record CAXTPY010000088.1, read on the forward strand.
CTGCGATCAACGATAACCGATGCGGATCATGGAACAGCAGGCTCGCACGCTTATAGGTCGCGACACGGCGCGCAAACCCCAGCGTGAGCAAGCCGGCATCTAGTTGCTGGTCGGTGCGCTTCTTCACCTCCGCTATCAGGCGCAGTTTGCCCTCGCAATGCATCTGCGCAATCTTCGCTGGCGCCACCCCATAGATCGATCGTAGATAGTTATTGTCCGTGCGCCACGAAGGCATCTCCGCGTCCAGCAGAGACTGGAAAGACTCTGAAAGCCATGTCGCCGCGTGCACTCCGTTCGTGATTGCATGAACAGGATACGCGGGGAACATCCGCTGGGAGACCTTGCCATGCTGCATCGCTACCCCGTTCACATATCGGGAAAAGTGAAGTGCTATGTAGGTCATGTTCATCAAACCGTTGTGCATGCATCCGGCGCGCTCAATGTAGGACGCCCGTTCATGCCCAAGCACCTGGTACATCTGGTCCGGACCAAACTGATCGTGGCCAGCCGGCACTGGCGTGTGCGTCGTGAACACACAACGTTCGCGCACAGCCTCCGCATCCGTGTCGCACGCAGCATCTAGCGAACCACCTGTCGCCCGTTCCGCAACTAGTCCAAGCGTGAGTAAAGCTGCATGACCTTCGTTCATGTGATATACCTCAGGCATACACCCGAGCGCCTTCAGTAACTTCACGCCTGCGAGTCCAAGGATTGCCTCCTGACAAAGCCGGTAGTAGGCGTCCCCGCCATACAGATGGTCCGTGAGGTGCCGATCCCAATCATCATTACCCTCCACATCCGCATCCAGTAGAAATACCGGAATCACGTGTCCGGTCACGCCAACTACGTCGAAACGCCATGCGCCAATCAAAATTTTCCGATTTTGTAATGTCAACTCTACGACCTGCCCAGCGCTTACCAGTTCTCTCTCCGGCATCCACGGAACGTCCGATTCGGTCTGATGGCCACGTGCATCCAAATGCTGGCGAAAGTATCCGCGCCGATGCACCAGGGACACCGCGACAAGCGAAACTCCCTTATCCGCTGCCGACCGCAACGTGTCTCCGGCGAGCATCCCCAAGCCGCCCGAATATGTAGGCAACTCCGGAGCAAGAGCAATTTCCATGGAAAAGTACGCTATCGATCGGCCTTCAATGTCCAGTGTGGAAGAATTTAGGGGAGAGGTAGAAGTATCCATAAACAAGTCTGATTCCTTTTCCAGGCTTCGGGCAACTCTGTCGGACCCGATGGCCTACTCACGTAAAACGTACACCGCACGAGACCGCAAGCTGCTGGCGTGATCCGCACAGATCTAGTAGTTAAATCTTATCAGTCAAAGCCGGCCTAGACACCACCTAAACCCGACCAAACCGGGTATTGACAGCCTACAAAAGTGTCATAGCCGTACACAGGCGTCTCCATATCTCCTCCATCCAGCGCAAGTGCTCCGGCTTCATCAGCACAGAACGCAAACAAGTCAGGCTCTTCCCACCTGCAGCGTCGGCTGCTGACAACGGCCAGCTTCCATCCGGGAAGAACCTTGCAGGTAGCGTCACCAAAGCAAGGTGCAGTCCAACTCGCGCCGCCGAGTCGAAGACCTCCTGCGCCCTGCCTGAAGATTCCTCAAAACTCGTCCCGCGCAGCGCCCAGTACACGATATCCAACTCAGGCCTCGACCGCGGGACCACAAACCGTCCATCCGTCTGTAACCTTGCGTGGAGGGCCAGGGCTGCCTGCCGTCCCTCCTCCAGGCCGCGCGCGAAGGGTCCTCCACGTTCATATGGGAGTAATCTCTGTGTCGCCCAGAGCGCTGCCGCGGCCGCTCCAGCGCGCGAGCACTCCAGCGAAATCTCGCCCAAATGCAGCTCTTTCGAGGAAAAATAGGTGTAGGGAGACTCGTGCTTGTAGAGCCTTCCCACCGCCGGGTCGCTAAACAAGATCGAGCCGCACCCATACGGCTGCAGACCATGTTTATGCGGATCAACTACGATCGAGTCCGCCTTGGGGATCACATCGAAAGCTGCTCGCGCCGCCGGTTCCAAATTGCTCGCCAGCGCAAAATACCCCCCATACGCAGCGTCGACATGCACACGGAACCCATACCGCTGCCTTAAACTCATGATTTCGTGGAGCGGATCGACGGCTCCTACAGCCGTCGTGCCCAGGGTTGCGACTACTGTGCCCACGGTCCCCGCCTTCAGCACGGATTCTAGCGCACTCATATCCATCTGCCCCCGATCATTCGACGCAACGGTAACAAACGGTAATCCAAGCACCTCGCTGACTCGACTGTGCGTGTAATGCGCCTGGTCCGAAGCCGCGACCGCGCTGTAGACTCCCTTGGCTCGTCGCGTCAGCCGTCCAGCCACCCAGAGGGCCTCCAGATTCGCAAAGGTCCCTCCGCTCGAAAGATGCCCCAAATGCTCTCTGAAGCCAAACATCCGGGAGAGTGCAGCGACCGCTTCCATCTCCATTCGAGAACTCGCGCGGCCACCGTCCAGCGCGTGGTTGTTAGGGTTGACAGACATCGCGAGCATGTAAGCCGCGCGAGCAATTGGATGTGGAGGCTTCAACATCTGCCCCGCGTAGAGGGGTTGTCCATACGGAAAGTTATCCTGCAGCCGATCAGCCACCGCCTGTAGCACCTCTTCTCCGAGTGCATCGAGTGCAGTTGCCGAACCCTCCTCTCCAGGAGCCAGACAAGCATCCAAAGCACCTTGTACCGTGCGAAGCTGGGAAAACAAGTCCTCCATGGCTCCTGCTAGATCTCCTTGGTAACAAATCCAAGCTTCATGATCAGCCCCACGAAAGTAGCCAGCAGAAGCGCTAGACTAGTCCAGACGCCCATCGTCCGAAGACGCTTCAGCAAAGCTTCAGCCAATAGCATCACAACATACAGAATTAGCATCAGCAGCAACCCGTCGGCAATGAAGTACCTCGTTGTAAGCGGTCCGACATGCGTAACGAACCACCGTACGTGCAGAGGCGACAGAAAGCTTCCCAAGGCAAACACCATCAGAAACACCAAGAACTGAAGCGCAACGAGGACCACTCTTGTCATAGATGCTTCTGAGGTTCTTCTCCTGATGAGTGTAGCCTGACCTTATCTCCGCCGCACTTGCCTCCTCCAACTCAGACCTACTTCTTGCCATCTTCGAAAGCCCGGTAGCGCCGCTCCAGCTCCCACTGTTCCGACGCCTTCTCACTAGAACGCAAGAATTCCCGGCAGGACGTCCCCGGCGAATTCAGACCCAGTGGCTCCCCCGCGCAGGCCGCAACCGCTTGCGTGAAGTCGTCCGGCCGAAGCCAAAGCGATCGCCCGGGCAAAAACGTGTGCTCCATACTGGTGCGAGCCATGGTCTTCAGGTCCCGATATCCATATCCAAAGTCGAGCGCCGCCCGCGTGTATTCGTGTGTCAGATCTATCCTCGACACCCCCTCATCATCTGTCGCCAAGGCCACCGGGACATGCGCGGCGCGGTACTCCGGCAGCGAATGATGATTGGTAGTCACACCCAGAATCACGTCGTTCGAAGTCAGATTGATCTCGACCATGATGTGTTTGCCAGCCATCTCCTCGAGCAGATCTTTCGGCTTCCGCTCGTACATCACATCCACTCCGTGCCCTATGCGTTCCGCATGCCCCAGTTCCACCGCATCCCGTATGTGAAACCCTAATCCCTCCGGAGGCACCAGCCCCGGCGCCAACTCACCGGCATGCAGAGAGATATGCACCTGCGGGTACACGGAATGCAGATAGTCAAGCATCAGCATCTGCCGGTGATACTCCTTCATCGCCAGATACGCATCCTCCGGCTGCACAAAGTTGATCCCCACCACATTCGAATCCGCCGAAGCAAGCTCGAAATACAGCAATGTTTGCGCAAACACCTGCTGCGGAGGAAACGCGCGCAGCACCTGCGCCAGAAATCTAACTTTCACCCCGCACGCTGGTTCCGCCTCCGGCTGATCACACCGCTCCAGCCTCCTGCGCTCCGCCAACGCTCCGTCCAGCTCTTTCATGTCTTCCGCAATCTCTTCGCGCAGTCCGCCCGACAGCAGTCTCTCGCGCAGATGAGCCAGCTCCTCACGCGACGCATCCCTCATCTGACCCACGGCCTTAGTTCCTGCCACCTCCGGCCAGCCCAGAGCGTAGCCCAGCTTGGCTGCGGCCCCAAACCTTGGTGTCTCCATGATCTCCAGGTACTGCTCGTTCTGCACGGAAGCCCGGGTAGATACCTCGTTCACCCACTCTCCCATGTGTTGCTTGCCTAACGCCTGGAAACGCCCAAACGTCGCAAAAAACTGGTCATGGCCGCTCACCCCCGGAGTCGGCACGAAGCTGCGCATGGAAAAGCTGTCGATCAGCGCGTCATAGAGCTTCTGGTCCTTCAATGCCAACGCCGCATTCACCTCCCCATTCCCACAGAGCGGCTGTGCTGGCGCGCTCCTCGTCGTACCCACATTCTTCTCAAGCGACAGCGCCTTCACATGGATGCAAAGGTGATCCGCAACCGCATCGGCGAGAAAGGTCTCCGCATACACCGCCCCCGAAAGATGCATATGGAGATCCGCGCCTTTCGGCATGTTGACGAGAAACGCGTGCAGATCGAGCGGACTCTTCCTGGCCGCTTCGAAAGCTTTGGACGCCCGCAACTCTCCCCCTTCCTGCCCCTGTGCAATGCACCACGCCGGCACCACCCAGGCAACCACACACACGAACCGGCGAAGCGCACTCACCATACAAACCTCTTTCTTGATCTTCTAAGCAGCACATCAACAGGATGACAAAGCATAGCTCGATTTGGCGGACAAACCCTATGTTGCTATACTGAACGGGTGTTTAGGTCGTATGACGGCGCACAGGATCAATCCCTCGGGATTGGCAGCAGGCGACATTAAAAAGCGAGGTTTATCCTCCGGTACGCGGGCACTCTTGGCAACCCGGTCCTGCACGCAACTTTAGCTAAGGCCAGATAGCTCAGTGGTAGAGCGCGGCCCTGAAAAGGCCGGCGTCGGCGGTTCGATCCCGTCTCTGGCCACCACATT
>CAXTPY010000089.1:0-8873 GCA_964246195.1 uncultured Acidobacteriaceae bacterium
GGAGGATGGTGGCGGGTTGGGCGGGTGAAACTGGAGTTCAGAAGATTGTAACGGTCTGGGATCGGTGAGGAAGAGCGACCGCGAGTCTGGGGTGTTGAAGGCATGATGTCAGGTTTTGATGTCCTTAAGTAGGGCGATAACTCGTAAGTTGCAGGAATGTGTTGCCAATTGTGCAGTCGCGGGCTTACTATCCGTTTCGGTCTGAAACAGATGTGAAGAAATATCAGGCGGTAGAAGGAAAGCATTTTTGTGTCAGACGTTTTGGCCAAGTGATTCTGAGATTTGACCGCAAACTCCCTGATGGGGCGTAAGACCCCTCAGTGCCCGGAGGAAGTTGATCTATGGCATGGTACGCGTATTGCATCGCAGAGCGGCAGGCATTTCCTGAGCTTTGCCGTCATCGTCGCCCGATGCCCCTGAATGGGGTGACGGGGTTGTTCGGTAATCAAGCGTTTCTCTTTCCCGCCTCGGACCTGGCTGTTGTGGTGTCGGAGCACTCTCCTGAAGACGCCACGAGGATGGACCAGCAGGCGGCGAAGGACCATGCGCGGGTGATCGCGGAGTGTTTTCAGCACTCTACGGTGTTACCGTTTCGTTTTGGTACAAGCTTCCAGGATGACGAATCGCTGCGGCGCTCGGTGCGATCCAATCAGAGGCACTTTCAGGCGAATGTAGAACGTCTGCGGGGGAAGGCCGAGATGCATTTGAAGGTTTTGGTCGACGATACGTGCCCTGGCACCGCGGTGCGCAATATGACGGTCGGGCAGCAGTATCTGACGAGTCTTCGGGAGAGTGCGAGCCGGCAGCGGGAGCGTCAGTCGAGGGCGCGGGCGTTGTCGGTGCAGATGCATAGGATGTTCCTGCCGCTCGCGGAGGAGATCACATGCAAGCGTATGGAATCGGGCAAGATGCTGCTGGACATTGCGCATCTGATCGATAACAAGACAGTGCAGAGGTATCAGAACAAGTACTCGTCGGCGACGCAGCAGTTGAAGGAGTGCAGCATGCAGCTCTCCGGACCGTGGCCACCGTACCACTTTGTTCAGCGCCATAGCTCCACTCAACAGCATATGGCGTGAGCGCTACGGCGATGGCTTCCGGCTTCCGCAGCTGGCGAGATGGCAGCACGCGGAGTGAAGGCGGGAGCCATCACGTTGCCTGAGGGTTGAAGCAGAAACGGCCCGCTGGCTTGCTAGGGAGGTGCTTGTCTGGCGCGCGAGCAAACTTCTGTCTGACGTGAGCATGAGATAGAATAATCTCGTGTGCGGGCGCAGAAGTGTGGCTCGCAGCACCCAAGACGCTGCAATGGCAAGGAGCCTGCCTCATGTTTTTTTGTAACAAAAATTTTTTGTCCTTAAATACGCGTACCGCAGTTATTGTATTAGCCCTGGTGGCACCTGCCTTTGTCTTCGGGCAGGAGGCGAATCCGACGTCCACTCCGGCTTCCGGACAGAACTCTACACAAGAGGGGGACAGCAATCCGATCACGCAGAAGGACGGGATCTACATCTATCGCGTCAAGGTGGTGCAACGCGACCTCGACGCGATCAATTACCTGCACCGGAGCGGGTCTACCAAGATCGACTTTAAAGGGACGCCACTGCTTCCCAATGCGAAGGGCGAGGCGAAGGTAAACAGCGTTCGCGGGGTGATTACGATCGATGCGAACTTTCAGGGTCTGACGCCAGCCAATGGGTTTGGCGCGGAGTACCTGACGTATGTTCTGTGGGCCATTACACCGGATGGGCGCCCCAGCAATCTGGGAGAGATCCTGCCCGACAACAAGAAGAACAACATCAAAGTGACGACCGGTCTCCAATCCTTCGGGCTGGTGGTGACCGCCGAGCCTTACTTCGCTGTGACACAGCCGAGCGACGTGGTGGTACTGGAGAACCAGATTATCCAGGATAAGACCTCGGGAGTTCTGGAGAAGGTAAATGCGCACTACTCGCTGCTGCCGCGCGGGGCTTACGCGGTGACGGAGGGTGCGAAGACGGTTGCGGATCCGATCACGCGGAATGAGAAGTCTCCGCTGGAACTCTTCGAGGCGTTCAACGCGGTTCGCATCGCGCAGGCGACGGGGGCGGACAAGTACTCCCCGGACATCATGAAAGAGGCGATGCAGGATCTGAAGAACGCCGCGGATCTGGACAGCAGCAAGAAGGGGGATCGCAAGATGGAGATCACCTTTGCGCGCCAGGCGGTGCAGCGGGCGGAAGATGCCAGGCTGGTGACGCTGCGCAAACAGGCAGCGGAACGCCAGATGAACGCGCAGTTGGCGAAGCAGCAGGCGCAGATGCAGGCGCAGGTTGCGCAGGTAAACGCCGCGGAGGCTCAGATGGCGCAGGCTCAGGCGGATGCAGCGCGCGCACGCGCCGAGGCCCAGGCTGCGCAGGCACAGGCGCAGGCGAAGGCGGCTACGCAGGTGGCGGACAGCGCGGTGGCTACGCGCGAGAAGCTGCTGGGGCAGTTGAACAATGTGCTAGCGACCAGCGAGTCGGCTCGCGGGCTGATCGTAAACATGTCGGACGTGCTGTTCGATACGGGCAAGTACACGCTGAAGCCGGACACGAAGATCAGCCTGGCGAAGGTGGCCGGTATTTTGCAATCCTATCCTGGCCTGAAGCTGCAGGTGGAAGGCTATACCGACAGCGTGGGAAGCGACGAGCTCAACCAGACGTTATCGGACAATCGTGCGAAAGCGGTGGCGGACTTCCTAGTCTCGCAAGGTGTTTCGACGGGCAATATCACGGCGACCGGCTATGGCAAGGCCGATCCTGTGGCGGACAACGGCACGGCCGCTGGCCGAGCGCAGAACCGTCGTGTACAACTCGTGGTCTCGGGAGATGCAATTGGAGTTCACGAGAGCCAACCGCAGTCTACTCAGCCGCAGTAAGCTTCTCCTGATTATGCAGAAGGGCCGCTGGCCGGCGGTCCTTTCGCTTTGGCTGGACGGGTTACAGGCCGGTTGTTTGCCTTACTTGCGGTAGAAGGGAACCATGAAGTCTCTGACAGGCAAGACCGTATTGATTACAGGTGCGAGTTCTGGGATTGGAAGGGCGACGGCGCAAGCGTTTGCCCTCCGGGGAGCACGGTTGCTGCTTTGTGGCCGGCGTAAGCAGCTTCTCGACGATCTGGCCAAGGAGCTTACCTCGGCGGAGGCGGCACATACGTTTAGCCTCGATGTTCGGGACAGGGTCAAGGTTGAGGAGGCGATGCGGGGGCTGCCGTCGGAGTGGAGCTCGATCGACATCCTGGTGAACAATGCCGGGCTCAGCCGCGGCTTGAGCAAGCTGTACGAGAGCGATCCAGAGGACTGGGAAGAGATGATCGATACCAACGTGAAGGGACTGCTCTACGTCACGCGAGCTATCGTTCCCGGCATGGTGGCGAGGGGCGGCGGCCACATCATCAATCTTGGATCGACCGCCGGCCACATGGCCTACGCCAATGGCGCGGTCTACTGTGCGACGAAGGCAGCAGAGCGCATGCTGAGCGAAGGCTTGAAGATCGATCTGATGGGGACACCGTTGCGGGTCACGTCCATTGACCCGGGGATGGTCGAGACGGAGTTCAGCCAGGTGAGATTCCGAGGAGACCAGGAGAGAGCGGCGAAGGTGTACGAGAACATCACGCCGCTCTCAGCGGAGGATGTGGCGGATGCGATTCTGTGGGCGGCGTCGCGTCCCGCGCACGTGAACATTCATAGCATGGTGCTGACTACCGTCGATCAAGCCAATTCGATGGTGTTTCACCGGCACACGGCGTAGAGGCTACAGGTGGACAGTCCAGCCTAACTCGGCGAGCTTCTCCTCGATATCAGCGAGAGCATTCGACAGGGCGCTCCGGCGGTGCTGATTGGAGGTTCGCTCGGATAGGACGCGTTCCCGTTGCAACTCCAGTTCCTGGCGTTTGCGACTGCGGTCGGCATCTGCGACAACTGCCTTGACGGCAGGCGATGTTTGGGCTTCGGCGAGCGACTGTTGTTCTTCCACGGATTTGCTCTCCCATCCACGCGACATAGGTTCATTGTACGCACGTGCGGCGCCGGGATTGTAATTTTCCTGCGCTATCGGAAGAGGCAGGTTCCCTATAATCGGAGGCGGACCTGCGCAGGAGCGTACAAGAACTTGATCGTAGAGATACGGGGTTTGAAAAAGATTTACGAAGGCAAGCAGCATGTGGTTGCGGTGGATGGCATCGATCTGAGTGTCCGCGAGGGAGAACTGTACGGTCTGTTAGGCCCAAACGGAGCGGGCAAGACGACCACCATCAGCGTCTGCACGACACGCGCGCTTCCGAGCGCAGGCGAGGTGCGGATCGCAGGCGTGGATGTGGTTGCTTCTCCAGCGATCGCGCGGCGTGGGATCGGTGTGGTGCCGCAATACAACACGCTGGACCGAGCCTGTACCGTGTTTGAGAACATTCACTTTCATTGTCTTTACTTTGGATTCTCGAGGTCGCAGGCGACGGAGCGAACGAACCAACTGCTTGCGCAGTTTCATCTTACGGAACGCTCTGGATCGTACCCGTCACAACTCTCGGGCGGTCTGGCGCAGCGGGTTCAGATTGCGCGCGCGATCGCACATCATCCCAAGGTGCTGTTTCTCGATGAGCCAAGTGCGGGCCTTGACCCACAGTCGCGTATCGCGATGTGGGACGCTGTGCGCAAGCTGCGTCATGAAGGAATTACTGTCGTTCTGACGACCCATTACATGGAAGAGGCGGACGAGCTATGCGACCGGGTGGCGATCATCGACAAGGGGCGTATTTTGGTAGAGGACACACCTGCGGCACTGAAGGCTTCGATTGGCGCACAGCGGGTGTACCTGCTGGATCTCCGGAACCGGGAGAGTCTTCCGGCTCTGGCAAGTTCGCTCGCAGAGGTGACTGGGGTGACCGGCTCCGAGCCTACGGAGACCGGCGTGCGCATATTCGCTCACGGGGTGGATGGCCTGCTACCCGAGATCGTGCAGGCTGCCAACCCCTATGGCCTTCGTGACCTGACGATCTCTGAGACTAGCCTGGAGACCGTCTTCATTCGCCTGACAGGACGCGACCTGAGGGAATGAGATCCGGGTGGCGCGAGATTCTGGTCGCCTTCCCTGAACACTTGTTCTTGTTCCTTCGCTTACCAATAGCCCGGCGTTTGATCTTCAAGCAGGTGTCCAAGTGTCTTCAAGCGAGTTTTCCGGTCCAGACAAGCGACTTATCTATGCCCGCGCTTTTGCGGGACTTTTGCTTCGCGATCTTCACGTGCTGCGGCGGGAGTTGTTGCCCTTTGTCATCCGCGTCTGCATGAACCCTCTGCTATTTCTGTTCGTCTTCACGTACGTGATTCCGAATATGGCATCCGCGGGGCACGGCTCCTCGGCGGGCATGAATCCTACGGGTGGCATGGCGGCAGGCGCGTTTTCGACGGTGCTGCTGCCCGGGCTAATGGCTGTGGCGATCATGTTTTCGGGCATCGCGGCGGTGGCTCTTCCTTTGGCGCAGGAGTTTGGAATCACACGCGAGATCGACGATCGCGTGATGTGTCCTTTGCCTGTGGCTGCGGTGGCCATCGAGAAGATATGTTTTTCGGCTGTCCAGAGTGTGATCGCAGCGATGGTGGTTTATCCGCTTGCCTATTACGTTCCAGCTACGCACCCGACCACGCATGTCAGCAACTGGTTTTTCCTGGTCGCGGTCGTTTGCCTAGCGAGCCTGACGGCAGGCGCACTGGGGCTGACGATTGGCACGAGTGTGAAGCCGCAGCAGATCGGTTTGATCTTCGGTGTCGTAGTGATTCCGATTACGTTTCTGGGGTGCGTGTATTACCCCTGGGCGGTTTTGACGAGCATGCGCTGGCTGCAACTTGGCGTGCTGGTGAATCCCATCGTTTACATGAGCGAGGGGTTGCGGGCGGCGCTGACGCCAACGCTTCCACATATGGCACCGGGTTTGATCTTGATGATGCTGACGGTGGCACTGAGCCTGCTCACATGGCTGGGAGTACGTGGATTTTTGCGCCGGGTGATTGGCTGAACGGTTTTCTACTCTTGATTGCGCAGATGCAACTGCAGGTCTGGCATGTAGGTAGAGCTGCGGACGGGTTGAGCTCCACCGAGGCTACGCCGAAGATCGTCGGCGATCAGCTTGCCATGGAATCGCCCATTCTCAATGAATATTTCGTTGGTTCGTTCTCCTGCCACGATGACTCCCGCGAGGTAGATGCCTGGGATGTTGCTCTCGAGCGACTGGGGATTGCAGCGTGGGCAGCGGTCGTTTGCCTCGTCCAGACTGATGCCAAGCCCTTCGATGAAGGCGAAGTCAGGGTGATAGCCGGTGAGCGCGAAGACGAATCGGTTTGGCAGAACGACCTCGCCTGATGGCGTACTCAGAGTGACCGCGTCCTCGGCTATGCTGGTGACGCTGGTCTTGAAGCAGGCCTTGATCTCGTCGTTTTTAATTCTGTTGTTGATGTCGGGCAGGATCCAGTATTTGACGTGAGGATGCATCTGCTCTCCGCGATGGACGAGAGTCACGCGGGCTCCGTGCCGCCAGAGGTCCAGGGCCGCGATGGCCGCAGAGTTCTTGCCTCCAACGACGAGCACGTCCAACCCAAAGTAGGGGTGAGGCTCGTGATAGTAGTGCATCACCTTGCTGAGGTCCTCGCCGGGTATGTTCAGGTAGTTGGGAAGATCGTAGTAGCCGGTTGCGACGACGAGCTTTCGGGCGCGGTATTCGAGTGGGCGATTGAACCTGTCTACCGTGTGAACGGTGAAGCTGCCATCGGAGCCGGAGACAGAGCCCACTGTCTCGTACTGCCGGATATCGAGGTGGTAATGCTCGGCTACTTTGCGGTAGTACTCCAGAGCCTCGTTTCGGCTCGGCTTCTGGTTGGGGCTGGAGAAGGGCATGTCGCCGATCTCGAGCAGCTCTGGGGTGGTGAAGAACGTCATGTGGGCTGGGTAGTGGAAGAGGGAGTTGCAGAGGCAGCCCTTGTCTACGAGCAGCGCGGAAAAGCCGGCGCGCTGGGACTCGATCGCACAGGCAAGACCGGTGGGTCCGGCACCTATTACAAGCAGATCGTGGATGTGATGCGTAGTATCCGGACTACCCTTCATCATCCTTCAATGATACGCAATGCCTCTGCGGCGCTGCAGTCGGGCAGTAAAGACACTGGCGTTCAATTCTCGATGACGACGAGCTTGTGGGCGATGGCGAAGAGGGCGAGTTCCAGGCGCGTGGAGACTCCGGTCTTATCGAAGACGTTCGAGAGGTGACGCTTCACCGTCTCTTCGCTGATGGTGAACTGCTTGGCGATGTCTTTGTTGCTGCAGCCCTCGACGATGCAGGTGACGACCTCGAGCTCTCGGGGGGTGAGGCCGTAGGTCTTCCTCTCTGGGGATGCGGCTGCCTGCTTGGTCAACTCACCGAGGGCGTGCAGCAGGTTGACGACACGCGCGCCTCCGATCCAATAGTCGCCGGAGAGCACCGTGCGCAGGGCCATGGAAAGGTCACCTACGACGGCCGCCTTCAGGACGATGCCGCGGGCTCCGATCTGCAGGGCTTCGATGATCTCCTGGGTGGAGATCTTGCCTGTGAGCATGATGATTTTGACCCGTGGCGAGCGGCTCATGATGGCGCGCAGAGCCTCCAGGCCGGGCAGTCGAGGCATCTGGAGATCGAGCAGGAGAATGTCCGGTTCGAGGTCCAGCGTCTGGGTGATGGCGACGTCTCCATCCTCCGCTTCGCCGACGACCTCAAAGCCGGGCTCGTTGAGCAGCATGTTCTTGACGCCGAAGCGAACCACGGGATGATCGTCCGCCACGACGATGCGGATGGTTCCTGGAGGCATGGCGATCGGGCGCGAACCGGATGCCGAACGGCCGGGGGATACGACGGCCCTCGTGCCGGAACTCATCCTGCTCTTCACGGATTCATTCATTCTGCAACCCCTTCTGTTACATGTATGGTGTCTGTTTGGGAATTCGAACGTGTAGCGAACAGGATTGTCCGAAGCCGTTCGCACGCCTCCAGCATATGCTGAAGTGAAGCGGATGAAACTTCTGCTTGCAAGCCGTTCTCTTCTAGCAACCATGCAAGATGTTGCATCTCCGCGGCTCCCACAATAGCACTTCCGCCTCGTATGGCATGAGCCTCCCGTCGGAACGTCGCGTCATCTCCAGAGTTGGCCGCTACTTTCATTGTCGCTATGCGGTGCTTTGTATCGGTGAGGCAAAGTTCATAGAGCTCGAAGAGCCTGTCTACCGGCATGGCCAGCGAGAGTTTCTCGAAGATCTCTGGGTCGAGGCACCTGCCGGAATGGGACTGCGTGACTGGAGGTTCAGATCGTTCGAGCGAAGCTTGCAAGGGCTTCTGAAGGTCGGAGGGCTGGAATGGTTTTAGAAGGAAGCCGTCGAAGTCATTCCATTCGGCCTCCTTCGGAGTATTTGCGCTCATGGCGAGCAGGACCGTCGTTGGGGGACAGAGTACGCGAAGGCGGCGCGCCAGAGTGTTGCCACTGGTTCCGGGCATATGCAGGTCGCTCAAGATGAGATCAGGCAGGCTTCTTGCGGGAGCGGACCGGCTGCTGGCCCGATCAAGCAGCAAGAGCGCATCGTCGCCGTCGGAAGCTGTTGAGACCTGATACCCAGCGCCGGATAGCTGCAGGCGGAGGATCTCACGGCTGACTTCGTCGTCTTCGATGACGAGGATTTCAGGCGATTTGGTTACAGTTGCCATCCGGCCAAAGAGTACCACCTCGGCTTCTCTGCCTGCGTTCCGATTCGGATACAGTAGTGCTCATGGAGCAGGGGAGCACGCCATGCAGTCGCTTCCTCGGGGGGAACTACGGGGACCTGGAGACCGGACGGCGTGTCCAAACG
>CAXTPY010000090.1:0-8716 GCA_964246195.1 uncultured Acidobacteriaceae bacterium
GGCCGGGGGGGGGATCTAAGTCCGGACCGGTTCATTCCGATCGCGGAGGGCAACGGACTGATCCATCCTCTGGGGCGCTGGGTGCTGCAGGAGGCTTGCCGCCAGATGACAGTTTGGAATACGGGCCGTGCGGCGCCGGTACGCGTCGCGGTGAATGTATCGCCTCTGCAGCTTCTGCGCCCGGACTTTCTGGAGGAGGTGAAGGAGGCGCTGGCGGTGTCGGGGGCAAATCCTGCGTGGCTGGAGATGGAGATTACGGAACGCGTGGTGCTGGACATCGATGCGATCGCCGAGCGGATGGCGGAGCTGGCAGAGCTGGGGATTCGCTTCGCGATCGACGACTTCGGCACGGGATACTCTTCGCTGCAGCATCTGCAGAGGCTTCCGATCTCCACCTTGAAGATCGACCGGTCCTTCATCCATCAGCTCTGCGAGCCGAGCCGCAGCTACTCGATCGTGAAGGCGATCATCGCCATGGGGCACAGCCTGCAGATGGAGGTGATTGCGGAGGGCGTGGAGAACGAGGACCAGATGCAGCTGCTGCGGGCGCTGGGATGCGATCTAGTTCAAGGATTTCTGTTGTCGAACCCTTCGGACGCGATACACACGGGATTTCTGCTGAGGAGGCCTTGAGGGGCGGCTCGTGTTCGGCTCTACCTGATCTCGAGCGTTATTGCGTCTCGGTCCAAAGGAAGCCCAGCTCGTCGGCGTAGTCCTCGACGAGTTGGGTCTGGGAGATGCCTGCGCTGTGGCCTCCTTTGAGGGAGTAGTGGAGCAGGATGGGGCGTCCGCTGGCGGAGTCCTCCTGCATGAGCGGGGTCATCTTGCGGGCGTTCATGGGGTCGACGCGGGTGTCGCCGTCTCCGGTGAAGAACAGGATGGCGGGGTAGTGGGTGCCGGGCTTGACATTCTGGTAGGGGGAGTAGGCGCGGAGGTAGGAGAACTGCGCGGGGTCTTCCGCGGAGCCGTACTCGGTGGTCCAGGTGCGGCCCATGAGGAAGCGCTGGTAGCGGAGCATGTCGAGCAGAGGATAGCCGCACCAGATGGCGCCGAAGAGCTCGGGGCGCTGGGTCATGGACGCGCCCATGAGCAGGCCGCCGTTCGAACGGCCGCGGATGGCGAGGTGCTCGGGCGAGGTGTATCGGTTCGCGACGAGGTACTCGGCGGCGGCGTACCAGTCGTCGAAGACGTTCTGCTTCTTGTCGAACATGGCGGCCTGGTGCCAGGCTTCGCCGTACTCGTTGCCGCCGCGGAGGTCGGGCAGAGCGAACCAGCCGCCTTGCTCCATCCACCAGGCGTACTCAGGGTTCCAGATGGGGGTCATGGAGAGGGCGAAGCCGCCGTAGCCGGTCATCAGGAGGCGCTCGGAGCCGTCGCGTTGGAGGCCCTTCTTGCCGGCGATGAAGAGTGGGACGCGGGTGCCATCCTTGGAGGTGTAGAACACCTGTTTGAGCTCGTAGGCGCCGGTGTCGAAGGGGACCTTCTGGGCGTAAAAGATGTCGCTTTGGCCGGCGGCGATGTCGTAGTGGAAGATGGTGGGCGGCTGGATGATGGATTGGAAGACGTAGAAGCCGTCGCGGTCCTGGGGGCGGCCGCTCAGGGCGGTGCCGGCGCCGATGCCGGGGAAGGCGATGCTGCCGGAGGGCTGGCCGTCGAGGGTGTAGAGCGTGAGCTCGCTCTGGACGTCGTGCAGGCGTAAGACGAAGAGCTTGCCGCCGACCAGGGTGACATTTTCGATGACGTCTTTGGCCTCGGAGATGACGGTGGGCCACTGCTCGGGCTTCTGTCCGGGAATGGCCTTGAGGACGCGGTGATTGGGAGCGTTGAAGTCGGTATTGACGAAGAACTGGTCGCCGATGTTGAGCTGCTCGAAGCGGCTGTTGTAGCCGTAAACGAGGGGGACGATGGGGGCGTTTCTCTTGCGGAGATCCTTCAACAGGATATCTTCGCGGCGAGCGGGGACGCCGCGGCCGATGCTGAGGATGAGGAAGTGGCCGTTGTCCGAGAGGCGGACGGCGATGCCGTCGATCTCGCCCAAGGGCTCGCCCTGGAAGCTTCCGCCCAGCAGGAGCTTGTCGCCTTCGGTGGAGGTTCCGAAGGCGTGGTAGAAGACCCGGCAGCCCTGGTGGGGGTAGAAGCGGGAGTAATAGGCGCCGCGGTTGTTGGGTGCGACCTGGACGCCGTAGTAGCGTGCGCTGGGCAGAATGTCGAGACGCTCGGAGCGGGCCTTCACGTCGAGGAAGTGGATCTCGGACTCGTCCGCGCCTCCGCTACGGATGCCGTAGACGAGCAGGCTGCCGTCCCGGGAGAGGCTCTGGAGGTTGACGCTGGTGTTGCCGTCGGCGGAGCGGCTGGGGCCGTCGAGGAGCTTGATGTCGGGGCCGTGCAGCCCGGTGCGGAGATAGATGGAGCTCTGGTTTTCACCGGCAAGGCGGCGGGAGAAGAAGAGATTGTCGCCTCGGCGAGTGGGGACACTGAGCTCCTCGACGCGGAGCAGGGCGGTGAGCTGGGTGCGGACCTGGGGAAGGATCTTGACCTGGTCGAGGTAGAGCTGGGTGTAGGCGTTCTCGCGGGCGATGGTCGCGCGGGTGGCGGGGGAGTGGGCATCTTCGAGGTAGCGGAAGTTGTCGGTGACGGTGACGGGCGAGGCCCCGGCGGCCTGGTAGGTGTCGGTGACGGGATGCTTCTCGACGGCCGGCGGCGGGGGGAGGACGATGCCGTCCTTGCCGTGGATTTGGGTCTGGGTCTGGGTCTGGGTCTGGATTTGGGTCTGGGCTCCTGCGAGGCTGGTCAAGGCGAGCAGGACGGCGATGCCGATACGCATGGGTTCGCTCCGGTGCGAGGGGATGAAGATTATCTTATGCCGAGGGGGACGGAGGAGTTCGGGTACCTGCGAGACTCGGCGGAAGGAGCGGCTATACTCCACGTACTCGACCGGGAGAGGTGTTGGCGCGATGAGATCGTTCTGTGCTGCTGTTCTTTGCTTGTGCGCGATGACGGCTGTAGCGGCGACCGGCCCGGCCAGAACAGAGCCGGTGCCAGCGGCGGGAGATCCGGCGCAGCTTCAGATCGCGGAGGCATCGATGACCGCGGCGGAGCTGCTGCGCCCGATCGAGGTGCTGTCATCGGATGCCTACACGGGACGCGCGCCGGGGACGGAGGGTGAGACGAAGTCTGTCGCGTACATCGTCGCGCAGTGCCGGGCGATGGGTCTCGAGCCGGGTGCGCCGGACGGTAGCTGGACGCAGCAGGTTCCACTGTGGGGAATGCTCTCGCGCGGCGCCATGCATGTGTCGGCGCAAGGGAAGGAGGCGCAGCTGGCCTGGGGTACGGATTACGTCGCGTGGACCAGCCTTCCCGTCGCGCAGGTGGATCTTCCCGACGCGCAGATGGTGTTTGTGGGCTACGGTGCAGAGGCTCCGGAGTACAACTGGAACGACTACGCGGACGTGGACGTGAAGGGCAAGACGGTGGTGATGCTGAGCGGCGATCCTCCCGTGGCCGACCCGGCGGATGCCACGAAGCTGGACGAGAGAATGTTTCTGGGGCGAGCCCTCACGGTATATGGCCGCACCGGGACCAAGTTCGACACAGCGTTCCGGCACGGGGCGGAGGCAGTGATTGTGATCGCTCCGGCCAGTCCTGCGCTGTTCGCGAACTACACCCGCGAGGCCATGATTCTGCGCGGGCCGGGGGAGCACGATCACTTGCGCGCCCAAGCTCTGCTCAGCCAGGCGCGGGCCGCGGAGGTCTTCGCGGGCGCGGGTGCGAACTTCGAAGCGCTGCGGACGGCGGCGTCCAAGCCGGGGTTTCATGCCGTCCCGCTTGCGGCCAAGGCGTCGTTTCATCTCGACATCCAGGTCCGGAAGGTGGACTCGGAGAATGTGATCGCGAAGATTACGGGAAGCGATCCAAGGCTCCGGGACCAGTACGTCGTCTACAGCGGACACTGGGACCATCACGGCAAGGTGGGCGATCAGATCTTCCATGGAGCCAGCGATAACGCCGCGGGAACGGCCGGGGTGCTGGAACTGGCGCGGGCCTTCCGAACGATGCGTCCCGCGCCGCGGCGGACCATGCTGTTTCTTTGGCCGACGGCGGAGGAGAAGGGCCTGCTGGGCGCCAGATATTACGTGGAGCATCCGCTCTATCCGCTGCAGCAGACGGTCGCGGACATCAACCTCGATTACTTCAGCAACTGGGGCTGGGGGCGCACGCACGACTTCAGCATCGTGGGCATCGGCAACTCGACCCTCGACGACCTGACCGAGGCGGCGGTGAAGGCGCAGGGGCGCGTGGTGACGGGCGATACGGCTCCCGAGCAGGGGTTCTACTTCCGCTCGGATCACTACGAGTTCGCGCGCGGGGGAGTGCCTTCGATCGAGACCAGCCCGGGAATCGAGTACGTGGGCAAGCCGGCGGACTTCGGCACGCGGAAGCGGGCAGAGTATATCGGGCACGACTATCACCAGCCTTCGGACGTGGTGAAGCCGGACTGGGACCTGACTGGGGCGGTGCAGGACCTGAAGGTGTTGCTGGATGTGGGGTATCGCGTGGCCCAGAGCGCGGACCGGCCTGCGTGGAAGCCGAATGCGGTCTGGCGTGGGCAGGTGCGGTAAATCCTCCCACGCCTTAACCCCGCGCTTGGCTTAACCCCGATCACTCTTCCGCCATTGCGAAGGTGCCGCTTGCCGCGCCTGCGAAAACGCATGGAGACCAGACCCGGAACCCGCAGGGACGGCGCAGAGAAGTAAAGCTTGACATCCTTGATGACTAGTGTTGTAGTTATGTAACTCACCAACACTGGTGGCGTTCCAGCCTAATGTCAAGCATGCGGACGGGAACTCCCACCAGCCAACTTGAAGCCCAAGGAGAATGAAATGAAATCGCTTCGTTTTATGCTGCCACTTCTTCTACTATCGCTCTCTGTCGCGGCCTTTGCGCAGTCCGACGCGCAGAAGTCATTCGACCAACTCAAGGCTCTGGCTGGCTCCTGGCAGGGCACCTTAGACGGCAAGCCCATGCCTATGGACGTCACGCTGCGGGTGACCTCGATGGGCAACACGCTGATGCACGAGATGAAATCGAGCCAGAGCCCGGAAAATCCCATCTCCATGTTTCACCTCGATGGAGACCGCCTGTTCATGACCCACTACTGTGATGCAGGTAATCAGCCGCGCATGGCCGCAACGGTCTCGCCCGACGGCAAGACCTTCACCTTCGACTTTGTCGATGCCACCAACCTTCTGAGTTCGCAGGAAGGCCACATGCAGCATGTCGTCTTCCACCTCATCGACGCCGATCATCACACCGAGCTGTGGCAGTTCGCGATGGCGGACGGTAAGCAGATGGGTGGCTTGCTGGACCTGAAGCGCGCGAAATGACGAAGCTTCCGCAGACGCGGACCGTAACCCGTCCGGGAAGGTGCCGTGATCGTTCGGAGCGGTCACAGGCACCTGCCCCGGGAAGGAAAACTGGAACACACGATGGATAGTGAGTGGAACGACAGCCAGCCGATCTACCGCCAGCTTCGCGACCGGGTCGTGGCGATGATCCTCGACGGCGTACTGCAGGATGGCGATCCGCTGCCATCGGTGCGCAGTGTCGCGGCGGAGTATAGGGTCAATCCGCTGACGGTGCTGAAGGGTTATCAAGAACTGGTCGACGAGCGTCTGGTCGAGAGTAAGCGAGGGCGAGGCATGTTCATCAATTCCGGCGCGCGCAATCTGCTGTTGCAGGGAGAGCGCCAGAGGTTTCTCGCGGAGCATTGGCCCCGGATCTATGCAACCATCCAGAGGCTCGGCCTGAGCCCGGAAGAACTGCTGCACGCCGCAACGGGTGCGCATTCGAAGACCGCGGATTCCGCGGAGAAGGAGCCGAAGCCATGACGGTGATCGAAGCACGCGGGCTGCGCAAAGTCTTCGGCAGGACGGTCGCGCTGGACAGCGTGGATCTGCGCGTGGAAGAGGGACGCATCGTCGGCCTGATCGGACCGAACGGCGCAGGCAAGACGACCGCGCTGAACGCGATCCTCGGACTCGCACCCTACCAGGGGGAGTTGAAGGTGCTCGGGCTCGACCCATGGAAGGAGCGCGACCGGCTGATGCGGGAGGTCTGTTTCATCTCCGACGTCGCGGTGCTGCCGCGTTGGATCAGGGTCTCGCAGGTGCTCGAGTATGTCGCGGGCGTGCATCCACGATTCGATCGCGCCAAGGCGGAGAGCTTTCTTGCGAAGACTACGATACCTCGATCCAGCAAGGTCCGCGAGCTGTCGAAGGGCATGGTCACGCAGCTGCATCTCGCCCTGGTGATGTCGATCGATGCGAAGCTTCTGGTGCTGGACGAGCCTACGCTCGGCCTCGACATCCTGTATCGCAAACAGTTCTACGATTCTCTTCTGAACGACTACTTCGACCGCAGCCGCACCATCCTGGTGACGACGCACCAGGTGGAAGAGATCCAGCAGGTCCTTACGGATGTGCTGTTCCTCGACCGCGGCCGCATCGTCTTCGAACGCAGCATGGAGGATCTGGAGGCCCGCTACCTGGAGTTGACGGTGGCTCCGGAGCACGTGGCCGCGGCGCTCTCTCTCCGGCCGATCCACGAGCGCCAGGTCTTCGGCCGCAGCATCCTGCTCTTCGATGGCGCCCAGCGCGACCAGCTAGCCGCGCTCGGAGAGCTGCGCACACCCAGCATCGCCGACCTGTTCGTTGCGGTGATCGGCAATCAAGCCAATCAGGCAGCCAATCAAGCATAAGGAGCCGCTCGATGAATACTCCATCCCACGCCATGCACGCGCCCCCGCTCAACTCCAACCAAACTGCGCCCATGGTCATCCCGGCGAGCGGGCGCATGCGCTGGCTGGTCCGACGCGAGTTGTGGGAGAACCGTTCTCTCTATATCGCGCCGCTCGCCGTGGCGGCGCTCATCCTGGCGGGTTTCCTGATCGGCACGATCCATCTGCCGGAGAGGTCGCGCGCCCTGTTGTCGCTCCACCCGGCGCAGCAACGCGAGCTGATCGAGCAGCCGTATAACTTCGCCGCGCTGGTGATCATGGCGACCACGCTGGTCGTCGCGGTGTTTTACTGTCTCGATGCCCTGCACGGCGAAC
This sequence comes from uncultured Acidobacteriaceae bacterium, assembly GCA_964246195.1. GTDB lineage: Bacteria > Acidobacteriota > Terriglobia > Terriglobales > Acidobacteriaceae > Edaphobacter. The sequence goes on from CAXTPY010000090.1 coordinate 7,112, forward strand.
GCCGCGATCGCAGCATCCTGTTTTGGAAGTCGCTGCCCGTCTCGGACGTGGCGACAGTGCTCTCAAAGGCGAGCTTCCCAGTGCTGATCCTTCCTCTGGTCACCTTCGCGATCATCGTTGTCACGCAAGCGATCATGCTGCTGCTGAACGTCGCCGCGCTGCTGGTGGGCGGCCTGGGTGTCGCGACGTTGTGGAGCCATCTGTCGCTGTTCCAGATGTGGATGATGCTGCTCTATCACCTCGTGGTCTTCCACGGACTCTGGTATGCGCCCATCTATGGCTGGCTGCTGCTGGTCTCAGGCTGGGCACGCCGCGCGACGTTTCTTTGGGCGATCTTACCGCTGCTGGCGATCGGCGTCGTGGAGAAGATCGCCTTCAACACGTCGCACTTCGGAGCCATGCTGCTCGATCGCCTCGCTGGAGGCTCGCAAGGCGCTTCGTCCACAGCGGGCAGCATGTCGATGGACGCGCTAACACCGCTCACTCCGGTTCAAGCCCTCATCAGCCCGGGTCTGTGGATCGGCCTCGCACTCACGGCGATCTTCCTCTCCGCAGCGGTCCGACTGCGCCGCTATCGCGGACCGATCTGACGCGCTATCGTGATGCGCTGCTCCACCGTGAACAGGCCCATGCCCCGGCGGTCGAGCTTGACGATGGGAGTCACCGCGATCCGCCTCTGGCTTATAGTGGTCTCTGCCGAAAAGTTTGGCCGTATAAAGGAGTCGTCGTGTCTTCGAACCTGTCCAGAAGAGCGTTCGCGCGTGTTCTAGGCGCCTCGGGCGCTGCCTTGTCTCTCCCCGTCCTCGGCTCCGCCGCCGCTCCCGCGCAGGAGCCTTCCACCGCCGCCGCCGCCTACTCCTTCCCCCAGGGCTTTCTCTGGGGGTCCGCCACCGCCTCCTACCAGGTCGAGGGCGCCGTCCACGAAGCAGGCCGAGGCACCTCCATCTGGGACACCTTCTCCCACACCCCAGGAAAGGTGAATAACGGCGACACCGGAGACGTAGCCGACGACTACTTCCACCGCTACCCCCAGGACATCCAGCTCATGCAGGAGCTCGGCCTCAAGACCTGCCGCTTCTCCGTCGCCTGGCCGCGCATCTTCCCCACCGGCACCGGCGCGCCCAACCCCCAGGGCCTCGACTTCTACTTCCGCATGGTGGACGCTCTGCGCGCCGCCGGCATCGAGCCCTTCTGCACCCTCTACCACTGGGACATGCCGCAACCCCTGCAGGACAAAGGAGGCTGGGAGAACCGCGACACCGCCAAAGCTTTCGCCGACTACGCCAGCTACACCGCCGGCAAGCTCTCCGACCGCGTCCAGCACTTCATGACCATGAACGAGATGCGCACCTTCGTCGAAAACGGCCACGTCACCGGAGACCACGCACCGGGACTGAAGCTCGACCGCAAGCGCGTCGCGCAGCTCACCCACCACGTCGTCCTCGCCCACGGCCTCGCCGTGCAGGCCATCCGAGCCCAGGCCAAACCCGGCACTCGCGTCGGCATCGCCGACAACACCACCGCCACCACCCCCGTCATCGAGTCCCCCGAGCACATCGCCGCCGCACGCAGCGCCATGCGCGAAGAGAATGCCATGTTCCTCAC
>CAXTPY010000091.1:0-8579 GCA_964246195.1 uncultured Acidobacteriaceae bacterium
CTCCCCCGGAAATGAATCTCCCAAACCTCCCAGCGGAGCGTTCGAGTCGGCATCGATGATCGACACATCTCCCGGCTTCAGGTCGTCGACCGCCCCCGCCACCAGACGCTGAATCGAGATCGTCTCTTCCCGCGTCAACCCCCCACGTCCCACCTTCAGCGTCACCGAAGCCTTCGCCCCGCGCCCCCGGTCCAGGAACACCGAATCGGTCGCCATCACCAGGTGTACGCGCGCGCTCCGCACCCCCCCCAGCGTCATGATCGTCCGCTCCAGCTCCCCTTCCAGAGCACGCTGGTAGTTCACCTTCTCGTCGAACTCGGTCTGTCCCCACGAGACCTTGTCGAAGATCTCAAACCCCATCCGCCCGCTGTGTGTCGCCTCGCTGCCGGCTATATCGAGCCGCGCCGCGTCCAGCTGCGCCGCCGGCACACGAATGCTCTTTCCGTCCGGACTCAGCTGAAAGGGAATCTGCTTCGCCGTCAGCTCGGCCGAGATCGCCTGCGCGTCCGCCGCCTCCAGACCGCTCATCAGAGGCTTGTAGTCCGGCGCCCCCAGCAGATTCCCGAAGAGCGCCAGCAGCCCGATCGTAGCGATTCCACCCAAGCCAAAAAACACCCTCTGGCTCGACGTGCGTGTCGTCCAGAACTGCCTGGCCTGCCTGACGATCTGATTCATCTCCGCCATAAACTTCCCATCCGCCCACCCGATTTAAAACTGCATCTTCTCAATGTCTTGATAGGCGGTCACAATCTTGTTCCGCACCTGCATCATCAGCTGGAAAGCCACATCCGCCTTCTCGACCGAAATCATCACCTTGCTCATGTCCGCGCTCCCACCCTGCAGCAGCGTATTCACCTGCTGGCTCGCGCTGCCCTCGAGGTTGCTGACCTGGCTGATCGCGTTCTTCAGGACATCCCCGAATCCGCTCCCCCCCGCCCCGCTGCCAACGCTTGAATCTGTCAGCTCCGATAGCGGAAGACTCAACGCCCCCGACACATTCATACCCATACCTCGAAACTCCGCAACGTCATGTCTAAGGCTTCAAAATCTCGATCGACTGCTGAATCATCTGCTTCGCCGCCGTCACCGCCGAGGCATTCAGCTGGTACGCGCGCGTCGATCCCATCAGGTCCACCATCTCCTGCACTGGGTTGATCGCCGGATACGCCACAAATCCGTCCTTATCCGCATCCGGGTGCCCCGGTTCGTAGCGCCTCACCGCCGGACTCTGGTCCTCGACCACCTTGCTGATCCGAACGCTTCCCGCGGTTCTGCCCAGCCGCGAATTCGTGCTCGCAAGCGCCAGATGAAAGGGAGAGTTGTTCGACGAAGCGAAGACCACCTCCTTGCGCCGAAACGGTCCCCCCGCGTCCGTGTGTGTCGTCTCGGCGTTCGCCATGTTCGCGGCGATTACCTCCGAACGCTGCCGCTCCGCGGACAACGCCGACCCACTGATGTTCAGCATGTCGAATAGCCCCATACCTAGTTGCCTCCATTGATCGCACTCAGTAGTTGGTGAAACCGCCCCTTTACCAGTTGCGTGCCCAGCTGATACTGAAGTTGGGATTGCGCCAGCAGCAGGCTCTCCCGATCCAGGCTTACGTTGTTCCCGTCCGGACGCTCCAGCAGACCATGCACCGTACTCACCGCCGGCGACAACGGCGCCCCTTCACTGCCTCCGCTTACACTCATCAACGCCTGCCTGAAGTTAATGTCCTTGGTGTGGTATCCCGGCGTATCCACGTTCGCCATGTTGGCCGCAATGGTCTGCTCGCGCTCGCCTGTGACTTCGAGGAAGCGCTCGAGGGAAGAAGAGAGCAAGGGTGCCGTTGCCATCTACGCATATCTCCGGGGCGGAAGCCCATATTCACGAATCCTGTTGCGCATCGTCCGTATGCTGATACCCAGCATCTCGGCCGCCTGCGTGCGATTGCCCTGCGTCATGGCCAGGGTGTTTTCAAGGTGCGTGCGCTCCAGCTGGCGGATAGGCGTGCCCGCGAACGCGACCGGCGGCATACCCTGAACCATCGCCCCGGCTCTGCCTCGCGTCTGGAACTCCTCGTCGAAGCAGAAGCTGTCCAGCACAACCCCGGGATGCAGCGAGCAGACCCGCCGCATGAAGTTGCCCAGCTCCCGCACGTTGCCCGGCCAGCTGTGCGCCTTCAACCGCTCCAGGAACCCCGCGCTTAGCCGCACCGGCCCTCCTCCCTTCGCCGCGAACCTCTCCGCGAAGTGGTACGCCAGCAGCTCCACATCCTCCGCCCGCTCCCGCAGCGCAGGCAGGCTCAACGGAATCACGTTCAGCCGGTAGTACAGGTCGCTGCGAAACCTGCCTTGCTCGACCATCGTGCGCAGGTCCACATTCGTCGTTGCAATCACCCGGATGTCCACCTTGATGGACCTCGTCTCGCCCAGCCGCTCGAACTCGCGCTCCTGCAACGCGCGTAGAAGCTTCGGCTGCAGGTTCAATGGCATCTCCCCGATCTCGTCCAGCAACAGCGTCCCGCCGTCCGCCATCTCGAACTTGCCCGCCTTGGCCGTGGTCGCGCCCGTAAACGCCCCGCGCGCGTGGCCGAACAGCTCGCTTTCGAGCAGGTGCTCGGGCACCGCCGCGCAGTTCACGGCTATGAAGGGCTTGCGTCTGCGGTTGCTCGCATCATGAATGAACCGCGCCAGCAACTCCTTGCCCGTCCCGCTCTCCGCCTCCACCAGCACATCCGCGTCCGTGGTCGCCGCCGCCCGCGCCCGATCGAGCGAACGCAGCAACTGCGGAGCCCGTCCGACGATCGCCCCCGCATCGCCACCGGCGCTTGGCGCCCCCGCGTGGCTCCGGTTCATCACCCGCCCCGCGGCCTCCTCCAGCTGCTCGAACGATATCGGCTTGGTCAGGTAGTCGAACGCTCCACTCCGCATCGCCTGCACCGCATCCGCCACATTGCCATACGCCGTCAGCAAGATCACGGCCGTCCCCGGCGCCAGCCTCCGCACCGAACGCATCACCTCCAGACCGTCTCCGTCGGGCATCCTCATATCGCTCACCACCAGTTGGAACGCCCTGTTCTCAAGCAGCCGAGTGGCTTCACCCACGCCGTTCGCCGTCTCTACCTCCCAGCCCTGGCGCGAGAAGTTCGCCCGCAGCGCGGTGCGGATTCCGGCCTCATCATCCACCAGCAGCACCGAGGATGGTTGCGCGTACGTCATAGTGTAGGCATCTCCACAAAGAATGTCGTTCCAACTCCCGGCGTGCTCGCCACGCGAATCTCGCCTTCGTGCTGCTGTACGATCTGCCGGCAGACCGCCAGCCCCAGCCCAGAGCTGTTCCCGCTGCCGCTGAAGCCTGCGCGAAAGATCTCCTGCAGGTGTTCCTCCGCGATCCCGCTCCCGGTATCCGCGAACTCGAGCAGAGCCGTCCCGCGCTTGTGCCTGCGGTCCCCGCGCAGCCTGCGCAGCTCCACCCGCACCTTTCCCCCCGTGGCCGTATGCCGGATCGCGTTGCACGCTATGTTCAGCACCACCTGCTGCAGCGCGCTGCTGTTTCCCTGAACCTTGATGAAAGGCTCCACGCAGCTAAACTCCAGTTGCACGCCAGCCTGCTCGGCGATAGGCCGAACAAACTCCACGCTGCTGCGGATCGACTCCCCCAGATCGATCTCGTTCAACGGCGGAGAGCCGGCCCCATGAAAGCTCAAAACATTGTTCACCGTGCAGGCGAGCGAGCGGATGCCGGCATGCAAGTGCGAGACCCACTCCGCCGCGTCCTCGCCTCCACTCGCTATCAGCCCGGCAAACAGCTCCAGGCTGGTCAGCGGATTTCTAATCTCATGAGCGAGCGTGGTCGCCACCTCGGCCAGCGCCGTAGCCGTCCGCGCCCGCTCCCGCTCCTCCTCTGCCTGCTTGTGCGGCGTCACGTCCCGCAGAATCAGGATCGTCTGCCGTCCTCTCCCCCCAGACTCGACAGCCTCGTCCCCATGCGAGAGACAACGATTCTGCACCGCCAGCCAGCGCTTTCTTCCCAGCGCCGTCCTGCAGAACTCCTGCTCCCCCTCCACGCCCGCATGACAACGCAGAATCCCCGAAAGATCGATGCCCGTCCCGGCGGAGATCGCATCCAGATGCCCGGCCGGAGCCTCGCCCAAATCCAGCATCCTCCGCCCTTCCGGGTTGATCATCGAGACCGCTCCATCCCGCTCCACCACCAGCACGCCACACGGCATCGAGTCCACGATCTGCTGCAGCGCGCTGTGAACGCGTTCGTTCTCCGCCAGGCTCGCCTCGAGCGCCTCGTTGCGGTCTGCAAGCTCACAGCTCAGGTGCGTCACTTCCAGCTGCAACTTCTCATACGAACTCTCCAGCCGCGTCGACGCGGAGATGAACTCCGAGAACGCGTCCACCAGAAGAGACATCTCCGGCCGCTCCCCCGGCCCCGAGACGATCCGTGGTTCATGATGCGAGACGATCATTGGTTCATGATGAGAGAGAGTCGGCATTCGCTGATGGAGAGTGCAAGCGAGTGGCCATACCAGGGCTACAGCATGATGTCCTTGGCCGTAATCTCGCGCCCCAGCCCGGCCAGTATGCTCGCCCGCTCAATCAGATTTCTAAGCTCCCGAACATTGCCCGGCCAGTCGTGCTGGTACAGCATCTCGATCGCCTCAGGCGTCAACGCAACTCCCGGAGCGAACCTGCCCGCGAAGAAATGCGCGAGACTCGTAATGTCCCGCCCTCTCTCCCGCAACGGCGCCAAACGGATCGGGAAGACCGCCAGCCTGTAATACAGATCCTCCCGAAACAGCTTCTGCTTCACCCGCGCCGGCAGATCCGCGTTGGTGGCTGCCACCACGCGCACATCGACCCGCAGATTGTCGTTGCTCCCCAGCCGCTGAACTTCACCCTGCTCCACAAACCGTAGAATCTTGCTCTGCAGCGCAAGCGGCATATCGCCAATCTCATCCAGGAACAGCGTCCCGCCATGCGCCGCATGGATGCGCCCAATCCTCGACTGCATCGCCCCCGTGAACGCACCCTTCGCATAGCCGAACAGCTCCGCCTCCAGCAAAGCCTCCGGAATCGCCGCGCAGTTCACCACGATGAACGGCGACTTCTGCCGCGGGCTGATCATGTGGATCGCCTGCGCGATCAGGTCCTTACCCGTCCCGCTCTCTCCCAGAATGAGAACCGTAGTCTCCCGCGCCGCCACCATGTGCGTCAACTCATACGCATGCCGCATCGCAGGTGAGTCGCCCACCATCCCACGCAGGCCCGGGCCTCCATTCGAGCTCCGCACATACTCCGCCGGCCGTGCCGCAAGCTTCAGCGCCGGCGACGCCCCTTGATACAGCAGCTCCGCCACCTGCGAGGCGAAGGCCGTAGGCGAAGCGCTCCCCACCAGCACGTGCCCCGTGCTTGTGTTCACCGTCAAAATCTCCACCTGCGGGCAGCTCTGCCTCACCATCCCCGCGAACTCCGCCGGCAGCAGGTCCGGCAGCAGGGAGTCCATCAGCAGCACTTCGATCCCCTCCCGCGCATGCAGCACGTCGAGCGCCTCGGCCCCGCTCACCGCCTCCACCACATCCCACCGCAGCGGCGCCAGACGGCCGCGAAGCTGCTCCCGCAGACCCGCGCTCCCGCTTACCAGCAGAATCTGAACGGCCCTTCTCTCTTCTTGCCGTATGGGAGAAATATTGGAGAGGTGAATGCTAAATCCCTTGAAGTGCAACTCTGCTTTCAGGAAAAGGGGACACCCCCCGATTGAACGGAACTGCTCCGCCCCGAACTCCGGGCCAAACTTGGGCTAGAACTTGGGACCACAACCTGACCCCAGGACTCGGCCCCAGGACTTCGGAATGAATCTCAAGTTGTCGTCGCTCAATAGCTTACAGCAGACGGCGAGCCGAAGCCGAAGAGCCCCCCGGCGGCCTCCCGCTCTACCCCTGCATCTGGAAGACATACCCGCGCCCGCGAACCGTTCGAATCAGCGTCTCGCCATGTTCTCCGTCCAGCTTGTCCCGGAGATACTTCACATAGACATCCACGATATTCGTGTTCGTCTCGACCGGCATGTTCCACACCTCCAGCGTGAGCGACGCGCGCGTGAGCGTCTCGCCCTCGTGCCTCATCATGTACTCCAGCAGGGAGAACTCCCGCGGCGTAAGGTCGATCGCCCGCCCGTCCCGCTCCACCCGGCACTGCTCCCTGTGCAGGACCAACCGGCTCGGCGCCCGCACGGCCGCGGAAGCTGCCTGCGTGCTCGATCGCCTCCGCAGAGCCCTCACCCGCGCCATCATCTCCAGTAGGGAGAAAGGCTTCATCAGGTAGTCGTCCGCCCCCTGGTCGAGCGCCGCCACCATCCCTTCCACCGCCGTGCGTCCGCTCAAGACCATCACCCGCATCTCCGGCCGCTGCGAACGCACCGTCCCCACCAGCGTCGGACCGCTCCTCTCTGAAGAATCCAGGTCGAGATCCAAGTCGAGCAGAAGCAGGTTATACGAACACCTCTCGATGTAGCTCAAGGCGGAGCTTAGGTCGTGCGTTACATCCACGTCCACGGACTCCGACGAAAGGCCCGTCGCCAGCAGCCGCGCAAGCGGCACGCTGCCCTCCAAAATCAAAATGCGATACGTCTCAGCCGGCCCTTCCACCCTAGCGCCAGAGACCTGAAGCTGTCTCCGCACGCCCATGGGTAGAAACTGCGAGAGACTTGCAAACTGCTCAACGGTTGCTACCTGCATCACTCGTCTCCTCGGAGTTGATGGATACGTTATAGCAGTCGAGACAGGTCAAGGAAAGGGGTAGGAAGTGGCACGAAAGTACCATAGTCACTGCCGCTAAACGGAGCCGGCTTTGCGTATGATAGCTCCATCGGGCCCTGCTCCCGCCAAACCTTGCAGCGTCCGTCGAATGCAAAGAACAGTGTCCGTCGAAACAAGTACACCGTCTGTCGAAACCAAAGTCATGGGCCTGATCCGTAACTTCTTCTACCGGCTTCCGCGCTTCAAAACCGAGTGCGCCATGGACTTCATCCTTGGCGACAACGTCATCCTGGGCGTCTGCCTCAGCCTCAGTGAGTCCGGCCTGCGCGGCACCTTGTCCCACCCTGTTCCCGCCGGCAGCGAGGGCCTGCTCACGCTCTATCAAGGCGACCAGAACTGCCCGGTGCAGGCTCGCATCTCCTCCCTCCGCGACGGCGAGGTGCTGGTCGTGTTCGAGTTTCACAGCGAGCAGGAACGCGTCGCCTTGCGCGACTTCCTGAATCTGCTTACCCGCCCGCCCCGCCGTTGACCTCTCCGCAGCCGCCTTCCCACCCAGCCCTCAGAATCACCTCCGAAACATCCCCCGCGCACGTTCCATCAGCCCCGGTCGAGGTTGTGCGCTACCCTGCGCCAACGCCACCGGCTTCGGCGCCTCCGCTACCGGCACCGCCGCGCGTTCCTCCCCCGGCTTCGCCTTCGGCAGCTCCTTCGACGCCGGCGCCGGCGGCAAATTCTGCACAACCAGCGAAACCCGCCGGTTCGCCGGATCCAGCGGACGCAACGGAAGATGCAGCTGCTGGTCCGCAAAGCCCCGCACCTGCGACACCTGGTTCGCGCGCACTCCCTCGCGCTCCAACTCCCGCCGCGCCACATTCGCCCGGTCCGTCGAGAGCTCCCAGTTTCCATATGCCGTATCGATCTCATAAGGATGCGCGTCCGTATGCCCCTCGATCGAGACCTTGTTCGGAAGATGCTTCAGCTCTCCCGCCAGCACCCCCAGAATCTCCCGCAGCGCCGGCGTAGGCTGTGCGCTCCCCAGCTCGAAAAACGTCCCCCTCTCATCCTCGATCAGTTCAATGCGCAGACCCTCGTCCGTCACCGTGATCTCGATCTGATTCAGCAGCTTGTTCAGCACGTCCACGTCCGCGATCGCACGCAGCAGCTGCCTCCGCAGGTTCTCCATGTCGTCCTTCTTGTTCTTCGCCTCCCGCACCGCCGGCTTGCCCTCCGACCCCTTCTTCGACGCCGTGCCCTTCGGGTCGTTGAAGTACCCGGCAATCTCCTGCTGCGTCTGCTTGGACGTGCAGCTCATCAGCCACAGCACGATGAACAACGCCATCATAGCCGTCACGAAGTCCGCGTAAGCCACCTTCCACGCGCCTCCATGATGTCCTCCATGGCTTACCTTCTTCTTGATTACGTAGATCGGCTGTTCGTCCATCGCTCAGTCTCCTAGGCCGCTGCTGCCGCGCCGCCCTTGTTCCGGCAGGCCTTTTCAACTTCCCCAAAGCTCGGCCGAAGATGCGCCGGAATCGCCCGCCGCGCCAGCTCCACCGCCAGAATCGGCGACGTCCCCTTCATGAACGCCAGCATCATCACACGCAGTATGTGGTAGTACGAATGCTCCTCTTCGTTGAACTTACCCATCACCGACGCCAGCGGCGCCAACACCCCATAGCACATCAGAATGCCCAGAAACGTGCCCACCAGAGCAGCCGCCACCTTGTGCCCAATCTCCTCCGGCGGCCCCCCCAGCGACCCCCTCGTTATCACGATGCCCAGCCCCGCCGCCACAATCCCCAACCCCGGCCCCGCATCCGCCACCGTGCG
>CAXTPY010000092.1:0-8555 GCA_964246195.1 uncultured Acidobacteriaceae bacterium
GCCATCCTCCTCGACGGGCATTTCGTCTTGGAGCATGGAGGACGCTCCCGCGCCGGCGTCTTCTTCAACTTCAACGGCACCGCCGGCATGTGGCGCCGCCAGGCCATCGCCGACGCCGGCGGCTGGCAGCACGACACCCTCACCGAGGACACCGACCTCTCTTACCGCGCCCAGCTCGCTGGTTGGCGCTTCAAATATCTCCAGGACGTCGAGTGCCCCGCCGAGCTCCCCATCGAGATGACCGCCTTCAAAACCCAGCAGGCACGCTGGGCGAAGGGCCTCATCCAGACCTCCAAAAAAATCCTCCCCCGCATCCTCCGCAGCCGCGCCCCCTTCCACACCAAGCTTGAAGCCGTCTACCACCTCACCGCCAACATCTCCTACCCGCTCATGATCGTCCTCAGCGTCCTGCTCATGCCCGCCATGGTCATCCGCTCCTGGCAGGGGTACCTCCAGATGTTCCTCATCGACCTGCCCCTCTTCTTCGCCAGCACCATGTCCGTCTCCACCTTCTACCTCGTCAGCCAGAAGGAACTTCACCCCCACACCTGGTGGAAGTCCTTCGCCTACGTGCCCTTCGTCATGGCCCTCGGAGGCGTAGGCCTCACCATCACCAACACCCGCGCCGTCCTCGAAGCCCTGTTCAACCACCAGACCGCGTTCGCCCGCACCCCCAAGTACAGCATCGGCTCCGACGGCAAGAAGGCCCAGGCCCGCAAGTACCGTAAGCGCCTCGGCATCGTCCCTTGGATCGAACTCGCCATCGGCGCCTACTTCGCCTTCACCGTCTACTACGCCATCACCACCGAAAACTTCTTCACCGTCCCCTTTCTGCTTCTCTTCGTCTTTGGCTACTGGTATACCGGCCTGCTCTCGCTCCTGCAAGGCCGCTTCGAACGCCCCTCCGCACGCGACGCCGAAGCCCCCGAAAGGCCCTACCCAGTAGGCATCTAGGCGTGCATCGTCACGACATCGTTTTTATCCGGTCAACAACGGGTCGCTGAAGTCACGGGAGGCTCAACGCAGCGTGGCCTCTGAGACGGAGGCCTTCCGCTTTCGTTGTCCTTCCCCGAGGGAACCCGCGTTGTGTTGCCCTTGCCGGTTCCTTACACCATCGGCGAAGCCGCTTCATGCAACGGCACGGATCGAAACCACCAACTGCCCCCTCGAGGCCTACCTGTCGCAGACCCTATCTGTGGGTCCAACCAGCTAGTGGCGAGTCTTGTACGTCCTCCACAAGAACATCTAAGAGCTGTACAAAGCCATAGATGGAAAGATAGTATTCCCATCGGTAGAACCCCCCTCAAGATTGCGCGGCGAACCCTCCCAAGGCTCGACCAGCGCTAGACAAACAACCGCCGTTCTCACTTCAGGAAACGACAATCATGATAGTTATGAAGCACCGCCTCACCTACAGCACCGGCCAGTGCGAGTCAGTCACACCTAAGGGATTTCTCTCCCAGAGCGTTAGGCGGTGTTTCTTCGCGCTTGCCCTCCTGCTCGCGATCGTGCCCGCCGCGATGGCGCAACTCACCACCGCGGACATTCTGGGCACTGTCACCGATCCCACCGGTGCGGTCATCCCCGGCGCGAACATAACCCTCACCAATGAGGGCACGCAAGAGAAGCGTACCGGCACCAGCAACGGTAGCGGTGATTATGTCTTTACCCTGCTCCCGGTTGGCCGCTACACCATCACGGTCACAGCTCCAGGCTTTAAGACCTCCAGCACCCCCAACCTGTCCGTGGAAGCCGGCGATCGTGCCCGCGCCGATATCAAGATGACCACCGGCGGCGAGTCGGAGACGGTAACCGTCGAAGCTCAGACCCCTCTGCTGCAGGCTGACAGCGCGACCGTAAGTTCTACCGTGACCGCCATGGCCGTCCAGGATCTCCCGCTCAACGGCCGTAACTTCGTTCAGCTTGTTGCCCTTGTTCCGGGTGCCAACGAAGGCCCAGGCAATGGCCTCAGCAGCGGTGGCCGTCCTGACGATCGCCGAACCAACGCCGCCGGCCTCTCTGTCAATGGCCAGGATGAGAGCCTCAATAACTGGGTTGTGGATGGCGTGGACGACAACGAACGTATTATCGGTACCATCGGAATCAAACCCAACGTAGAAGGTATTCAGGAGATCACGGTCGAGACCAACAGCTATGCTGCTGAGGCAGGACGCACAGCCGGCGGTGTCATCAATATCATCACTCGCAGTGGCACCAATCAGTTTCACGGCTCTGTGTACGAGTACTTCCGCAACGACATGTTCGATGGCCGAAACTTCTTCCAGACCACTGGACGCAAGCCCGAGCTGCGCCAGAATCAGTACGGCGCCAGCATTGGCGGCCCGATTTTCCGAGACAGAACCTTTTTCTATTTCGATTATGAAGGCTTCCGACAGGTCGCGGGCTTGACCGACACAGGTACGGTGCCGACCCTCGCTGAATACAACAACATTAATAGCCTTAATGGCGGATCGCCCCAGGCGTTGTTGACCCCTTTGAACGGCACAGCCGGCCAGCCAATCAACCCTATCATGCTGAATTACTTGAAGCTGTTTCCGAAGCCAACCTGCGGAGATGCGCCTTTGCCGGCATGCGCGGGCGGCAACAACCTCGCCAACAACTTCACGATCAGCCCGAATAAGACGCAGAATTACAACACCTACGACGCCCGCATCGACCACAAAATTACAGACAAAAACCTATTCTTCGCGCGCTTCTCCTATAACAAGGTCATCACCGTCACTCCGCCGAACTTTGGGGTCGTCAATGGCGTTCAGGTCAGCGGCGGCAGGTATAACTTCGATGGCCCGGCAACCAACGCCGCCCAACAGTGGGTGCTAGGCCTTACCCACATCTTTACACCCGCTGTGCTGGTTGACCTTCGGGCAGGGTACACCCGTATCAATAATCTTTCGCTCCCTCTCAACTACGGAACGAATATCGATCAGACTATAGGCTTCCCGGCGAGCATGACGAACTTCAGTCCCTTCGCCAACTCCCTCACGCCGGTCTCCATCGGGCCCTTCGGTGACATCGGTGACGGCGCCTATGTTCCTCTGCAGGACATCGACAACACCTTCCAGTACAGCGGAACCCTAAGCTGGACCAAGGGAAACCACAACTTCAAGTTTGGCGGCAGCTTGATTCGCCGGCAGGCCCGCAATGTGCAAAGCGCCTCGGCGGTCGGAGCCTATGGGTTCAATCCTTCGAGCGATAACAATCCCAATCAGCTGATACAGCAGAACAACCAGATCGCCTCGGCACTGGTGGGAGCCTTTACCAGCCAGACCCGCAACTACAACATCACCCCACCCGACTATCGCAGCTGGGAGCCGAGCGGCTTTGCGCAGGACAGCTGGAAGGCAAGCGCTAAGCTGACACTGCTGCTTGGCGTCCGCTACGACGTCTTCACCCCCTTCACCGAAGCGCATAACCATATCTCGAACTTCGACTATTTGCAGGCGCTTTCCTCTACGCCTGCCACCATTCAATCCGCACTGAAGATAGCTGGCCAGAACGGGGTCAGCTCTACGGCGGGCATCCCAACCGTGTACAGCGACGTCGCTCCCCGGATCGGGTTTGCCTATTCGGCGACGCCCTTTACCGTCATCCGCGGCGGCTATGGACTCAGCTATTTTCCGGGCAACTATACCTCGAACGGAGATCTGAAGAACGCTCCGTTCACCTCTGTCTACTCTCCCGCCTGCCAGTCCACGGAAGCGGTCTATCTCGAGTCACAGGTTCCTGGAGCCAGCGTGGGCCAGAATCCAGCCTGCACTACGATCGGAGCCCCGGGAGCCATCAGCAGTACTCAAGCGATTCCCGCTCCCCCAACCACTCCTCAACCCGTCCCGGCATTGAACACGATCACAGGTCTCTCGTTCGTGGCGGAAGCTACCAACTTCAAGCCTGCGCTCATCCAGCAGTTCAACTTGCAGGTCGAGCAGCAGTTCGGCGCCAACGTGCTGACCATAGGCTATGTCGGCAACATCGGCCAGCACCTGCCGGAGTCGATCAACAACATCAATCAGCCTTTGCCGTTCAACCCCATCACCAATCCAGGAGGGGCAGCACGTCCCCTAAACGGGTTGCTGCCGAATCTGACTGGCGTCAGTTACCTTGCAACAGAAGGTGTCTCCAACTACAACGCATTGCAGACTTCCTTCCAACGACGCTTCACCAAGGGGTTGGCCATCGATGCAAACTATACCTGGGAAAAGGCGATGAGCGACATCACCGGCTTCTCCGAACAGGGTGACCAGGGTTGGAGCAATGCTCTACCGACCAACATCAGAGCCACCGAGTACGGCACCTCCGAGGACGATATCCAGAACCGTTTTGCTCTCTCGCTGAACTATCAACTGCAGTATGGCAAGGAGTTCACCGGCATCAAGAAGGCTGCTCTCTCAGGTTGGCAGACCAACATGATTGCTGTCGCGCAGAGCGGCAAACCTTTCTCCATCATCAACAGCGGCGCCGGCGCCGACAACCCGGTCGAGAGCGACGGTAAAACACATGGCTTCAACAATCGAGCGGTACCCCAGAACAGCGGAGGTAACGACCGTCCTAACACCATCAAGGATCCGCGGCTAGGCCACAAAACTAACGCCGAGTTCTTCGATGTCACAGCATTCGCACCTCAGCCCCTCGGAACGATTGGGAACACCCAGCGCAACTCCCTCTTTGGTCCGCACTTCCGGCATGTCGACCTATCCCTCTTCAAGGACTTCCCGGTGACGGAGCGCGCCACCGTGCAATTCCGTGTGGAATCCTTCAACATCTCCAACACGCCCAGCTTCTTCATAGCTAATAACAACAGCGGAAACCAGTCCTTCGGCAATGCCGCCTTCGGTACGGTCTCACAGACGGACCCAAACTACACGCCGCGCGAGTATCAGTTCGTTCTCAAGGTGTTGTTCTAAGTTGGGTGGAACTGGCGTGCCCCGGTTCGCCAGTTCCACCCTACGCTTCTAAAGCGTTCAGTCGGCGTGTTTTCAGGCGCAAGACTCTCTTTCCGAGTGTGGGCCTGCATGGAAGGGAGGACTGGAGCATGCGACGTCGAGATTTCGTCAAGGGAATCGCCTCGGCGACGGTCCTGCCTAACCTTCTGCTGGGTCAAGCGGCCAACCCCGTCCCGCCTCCGCCGGCGCCCGTGCCTTGGACGGTGGGGCTTACGTCTCTGACGCCCGTTCCAGCGACGGCGGTGGCCGAGACGGTGGCAGAACCAGAGCTGCTCTTCTTTACACCAGCACAGATGGCTACGCTGTCGAGATTGAGCGATCTCCTGCTCCCTCCTCTGCAAGGAAAGCCCGGAGCGCTCGCGGCGGAGGCACCTGCCTTTCTGGATTTCTTGGTGGGAAGCTCCCCTTCGGATCGCAAAGAGATGTACCGTTCCGGCCTGGAGTGGCTGGATGCGGAGGCGAAGAGACGATTCTCCGCGCCTTTCGCGCATCTCGACGCGTCTCAGGCGGATCGCATCCTCCAGCCTTGGATGCGCACCTGGATGCCCGACCATCCCCCGACGGAGGCGCATGCCGACTTCATCAATATCGCCCACGCGGATATCCGCACCGCGACGGTCAATTCGAAGGCTTGGAGCGCCGCGGCTGCCGACGGAGCTTCCCAGGAGAAGACGCCGGTCAGCCTGTACTGGTATCCGATCGATCCCGATATCTATGTAGAGGGAGCGATGCGGAGGCGTGTTCCGCCCCATGCCGGAGGAGCAACGCACCAGATCTTTCCCCCTGCAGTCGTCTCCCCTTAGGCTGGTAGAGGTTCCTCTTGAGAGCACAAACATGAGCGTTGAGCCTGTAGACGTCCTGATCGTCGGCTCCGGCCACGCCGGCGGCATGGCGGCAAAGATCCTGACGGAGAAAGGCATCTCCTGTCTGATGATCAATGCGGGCCCCGTGGTGAATGTGGCCAGAGACGCGCAAGAGAAGCCGGCATACGAGCTTCCGTACCGCGGCTTCAAGCCTCCCGGACGAATTCCGCACGTCTTCCAGTCGAACGAGTTCAATGCGAATGTCTGGGTGGATGAGCAGGAGGTTCCCTACACCTTCGATCCTGTGAGCCCTTACAACTGGGTGCGCGTGCGGCTCTTCGGCGGCCGTTCTCTATTTTGGTCGAGGCAGTCGTTTCGGTTGAGCGACTATGAGTTCAAGGCGAAGTCGCGTGATGGATTCGGAGAGGATTGGCCCATCGACTTGGCGGAACTGGCGCCGTACTACGCGCGCGTGGAGGAGATCTTTCAAGTGTCCGGGCGCAACGAAGGGCTGCCGCAGTTTCCCGACGGCAACTTCGTATACGACGACTCGCCTTGGTCGTCTTCGATGGTGCGATTTCATGAAGCCGGGCAGCGGAAGGGAATTCCGGTGTGCCGGCAGAGGAGCGCCCGTGGCCGGGACGGCCTCGCCAGCTCGGTGAATCTCTTGCTTCCGGATGCGTTCGCTACGGGCAAGCTGCAGGCTCTCGAGAACGTAGTGGCGCGGGAGCTGACGACGGATCGCGCGACAGGAGGCGTCAACGGCGCGCATGTCGTGGATCGGCTGACGCGGCGCGAGATGTACGTGAAGGCCCGCACGGTGGTACTGGCCGCGGGAACGCTAGAGAGCACGCGCCTGCTGCTGAACTCCAGGCTGGCCAACTCGAGCGGAGTGATGGGGCACTACCTGATGGACCAGATCTACGGCGCGGGCGTGACGTGCTCGGTGCCCGAGGCGCGCGGTGGGCTGGCTACGGACGAGTTGATGGGAGGTGCGGCGCTGGTCCCGCGCTTCCGCAACATCGACACGAAGTCCGATAAGTTTCTGCGCGGGTATGCGCTCAATGTGACCAGCAGGATCGGCCACGTGGAGGCGAGGAACTTTGCCGCGTATGGAGCGGATCTGCAGAAAAAGCTGGACCTCTACTATGGCAGCGCTTTCCATATGACCATCATGGGAGAGGTGCTAGGTCGGCAGGAGAATCACGTCAGCATCGACAAGACTGTAGTCGATGCCTGGGGCATCCCGGTACTTCATGTCCAGACGAAGTACACGGACAACGAGTTCAACATGGCGCAGGATGCGGTGAATACATGCGAGGAACTGGCGCAGTCCGCCGGCTTCGAAGTATTGTCATCGAATGCGAAGCCGAACCCGCCGGGATACAGCATCCACGAGGTTGGCACATGCCGGATGGGCAACGATCCAAAGCAGAGCGTATTGAATCGGTGGAACCAGAGCCACGACATCAAGAACCTGTTTGTCGTGGACGGCGCTGCGTTCACCAGCGCAGGTTGGCAGAATCCCACCATGACGATCCTCGCTCTGTCCATGCGCGCGTCGGAGTATATGGCGGAACAGATGCGGCAAGGAACCATCTAGCAGGCAGCAGAGTATGCTCATCTGCGTTGAGGAAAGGGAACTATCGATGATCTCGCGAAGAGAATTTTTGGAAGGCGCGTCGGCGGCCGCGGTTTGCGTTGCCGGCGGCGGCATGGCGTTTGCCACGCCGCTGAACCTGCCGCTCGGATTGCAGCTGTACTCGGTTCGGGAGCAGCTGGCGAAGGACTATGAAGGCACGTTGCTGCAGGTGGGCAGCCTGGGATACCGCGAGGTGGAAGCTGCCGGGTTCTACCAGCGCAGCGCGGAGGAGGTCCAGCGCGCCATGACCAAGGCGAATCTGCAGTGCGTCAGCGCCCATCATCCGTTCGCCGAGCTGCAGCAGCATTTCGATGAGATACTCGCCTTCCACAAACAGCTTGGAGTTCACTACCTCCTCTGTTCCAGTCCGGGATTCAAGCAGCCGTCCAGTGCAGACGCGGCACGCCGCACGGGTCTGCTCACACTCGATGATTGGAAGTGGAACATCGAGCAGTTCAACGCCATGGGAGAAAAGACCGCAGCCGCGGGGGTACAGTTCGGATACCACAACCATGTCCATGAGTTCGCCGCAATCGACGGCGTGGTGCCCTACACGGAGATCCTGCGGAGTACGGATCCTGCGAAGGTGACACTGGAGCTGGACTGCGGCTGGGCCATCGTAGCTGGCGCCAAGCCGGTCGATCTTCTACGCGACTATCCCGGCAGATTCTCCATGCTGCACGTGAAGGACTTCAAGCTGCCTCAGGGCGCCGTAGGCGCTGCTCAGGACGCGAAGGTGACCGAGCTTGGGCGAGGAACTATCGACTATAGGCCCATTCTGGACCAGGCTGCGAAGACACAAAAGATCAAGCACATGTTCGTGGAGCAGGAGGCTTTCGATATGCCCTACATGGAGTCGCTCAAGGTGGATGCAGCGTATATGCGTCAGCTGAATAGCTGAGAACCCAACAGGGAAGAGGGTCGCCAAGACCAACGCCCCAGGAACCCGGTTACAACTCGTAAGCGACCTGGTGGCGGAGGGAGAGGGATTCGAACCCCCGTTACCTTGCGGTAAAGCGGTTTTCAAGACCGCCTGTTTCAACCACTCACACATCCCTCCGCGTGAGGTATATCGATATTTTATCAGTCCCGGAAGTCGACTCCTGTCACGACGAGATCGTTGGCTACTCGGCGGGGCCTTATGGCGGG
>CAXTPY010000093.1:0-8286 GCA_964246195.1 uncultured Acidobacteriaceae bacterium
CACCGAAACGTAAGCTCACCTTACCCCTCAATTCGCAACATACAAGGGAATGCCAAAGAGTGTGGAAAGGGTGGGAAGCCGGCTTCATGGCTTTCCATGCTTTCCATACTCTGTCATTTCCATGGCCCGCTTTTCGCCTGGCAGATGCTGGATAAACCGATATGCCGCCGCCCAATGCAATGTGCCGCCCTCGCGACGAGATGTTCAACGATACTCAGCGCTGGTTATTTGTAGTTGCTTATGTCCAGACCGGCAGAATTGTCGCTCAGTTAGCCTTCCGCGGGCACACAACGACTGGGTGACGGGCGAGCGCGTTTTGGGGAGCCTTTGCTTCCGGTCAACCTGCTATCTGCAGCAGTTCGCCAAGCGCGCATACTATCCCAGTATGCGTTTAGGGTGTGCCGCCCCTGGTCCGTTAGTTTCGCCGTTGTCAGGGTCCGCTTGTGTGCAATCCTCTTATCAATCTCGATGACGCCGGCATCCTCCAGACGAGTGAGTTGCACTGACAGATTGCCTCGCGAGAGTTTCGTCGCACGTTCCAGAAAGAGAAAGTCAGCCTCTTCGCACGACGAGAGGACGGTGACGATCGCGAGCCGCGCCGGCTCATGGATAACGCGATCAATCTCCGGCATCTGGAAGTTGCCGTCACGTTTATTCATGGCTCCGCTCCGCGAAATTGCCACTGAGAAGGTGGCTCAGCAGCCAATGATCATAGAGGTCGAGTAGTAGAAGGAAGCTAAACATCAGAGCCATCCAGGTCAGCAAATCCATCCGAGTGAAGCGATAGTCGAAATAAATCCCGATCATGGCGATCATTGCGGTAGCTGCAAGGATGCGACGCAGAACAACGGACCAGTTGTTGGTTACAGAACAAATACATCTCGCGAAAACCTGGAATGTCGCGACTAGAAGGGCGAACATTCCGGGCTGAGCACGATGGCCGAAAAACAAGTCGGGCACGAAGCTGAACGCCCAGAGGAGACATAGAACCGCATTTACGCCGCTGAAGTATCCATAACGCCGAGCCAGAGGATTAGCAGCACGCTGCGGCGTCCCCTCCGGATGCATGATCGAGATCAGCCCGGAAGGAACCGCGGGTTCCGGCTCTTTCACAACGCCATAGCGCCGCTCATACCAGAGTCCGCCCAAATAAAGCCAACCAAATTGTGCCGCTATCAATGCTGCAGCCGCCCAAGCCAGATGGCCTCTCGAGAACGAGCCTGTCTTCGCCAGGCTCGTCAGCACCAGAAGTCCAAGCCAAAGAGGCGCCATCCGAAGACCCTGTAGGTCTCGAAAGTGCGCCGTTAAATAGCGCAGTTCCTGGCCTTGGCTCGAAACATCATTGAGAGCCGCTGTTTGCATCATCGCCTCCAACGCTTATCTTGCTGCAAATCCGTTTATACCATAAACTCTTCCAAATGTAGACGGCCGAAAACTACATTCCATCTCCACTACGGCCGATCTCCGATGCCAAGGACGTTGGCGATCTCGTAAGCCGCAGGATGCCCTTAACATCGGCTCGGCCAGACGACGCACTCATCGGCAACCTCAGACCACTCGCCGTGCAGCTCTGAAACGAAGCTCTTCCGTATTAAGTTCTCCAATCTCCATGTCTCGAAAGAAGACTCTATAAGACCTTGGTGTTATCAACTCAAATGCCAACTCTTCGAAGCGGAATACTTCGCTGATGAAGACCCTGTTTTTGTACCAGCTGATGTCGCCGCTGTTGTTCACCCGCCGCAACTGGAGACCTTTCGGATACGTAAACTCTGGCAACTTGCGTGGCAGCCGGATCGAGCTGGGGACGTAGAGACCTGCTGGAACTTGGTTGTTCAGGCCCTCATGCGGGCACTCGTTATTGAACACGTAGCGAAAGTTGTCGAAGCGGCTCTGCTGTGCGCGAAGGGATGCCGCTGGCGGCTTCGTAGTGTCCTCCTTCAGTGTGCGATGCATCCGTTCATGGCGGCCGTTTTGTTGCGGTCGACCTGCTTGAATGCGCTCATGCACAATTCCGAGCTTCATCCAGCCGAGCGAGAGCTTCGACAGCCCTAATAACCCTGTGCCGGCGAACGGTGCGCCATTGTCGGTCCTGATCCGTGCCGGCACTCCGTACTCCCGCATCGCTGCTTCGCAGATTGCTCGAACTTGGCTGAGGTCCATACGCGAGACGATCTGGCAACGAATCAAATAGCGGCTATGCGCGTCGGTGATTGTGAACGGATCGCAACGCTTGCCGTCACCAGCGACGAAGTAGCCCTTAAAATCCATGCACCACAGTTGATTTGGACCCGTGACCATAGAGAACGGTTCTGAGCATGGCGTCGTCCGTTTTCTCTTCCTCTGCGGACTGGTTAGGCCTGCACGGCTCAGGATGTTCCCGAATGTACTAGCGGCAGGCCACACCACGCCTGGCTGTAACATCTCCAGCCTCGCTTTGAGCTTCCGCGCGCCCCAGGACGGATGCTTGGCCCGAAGGGCAAAGATCGCGTTTTCGATCGGCTCTAGCGTCGCGTGGGAACAACCTTGCGGACGGCGGCTGCGATCCACGAGTCCTTCCGGCCCTGTCTCGTTGTAGCGGTTGATCCAACGGTAGCCCGTTGGGCGGGAGATTCCGTACTCACGGCACAGGTCCGCTACTGACAATCTCCTCCTTCTGATAACTCGACAAAAACTGCAGACGTTGATCCAAGATCCGACTCTCTTTCCAGGGCATACAACATCGTCGTGCGTGCCCAAATACCAAGTAACCGTCACCGTCGCGCTTCGCTGTAAACCATGTCTCCGGTCTGTTTCGTAACGGAAGTGCTAAGTACGCTCAGGAGCTCCGCCCCTCGCGCCCGCAAGGGGTTTCCCCAGGCTTCCGCGCTGCGCTTGTGCAGCCCTCCGCTGCGCTACGCCCTTTCCACTCCCGCTTTGCTCCGTTTCAAGGGTGGGAGATCCCAGTAAGCGTCCCGTGTGTACCGGGTGTACACGGGGTGATTGAGCCGTGATGATGTTTGGATGGTTGAGGTTGATCTGAGTGGCGGGTCGGGGAGGGGACTCCGTCGGCGTCGGAGTACTGGGGAACGTCGGCGGGTGGTTAAGGAGACGCTGGAGCCTGGGGCTTCGATAGCGAAGGTGGCGTTGAGGCACGGGGTCAACGCGAACCAGGTGTTTCAGTGGCGGCGCTTATATCGCGATGGCAAGCTGGGGGCGTCACCGGCGAACGCGATCAAGTTGTTGCCGGTGAGCGTAAGCGAAGACGATCGGGTTCCGAAGTCTGAGCCGGTTGAAGAGGTTGCACCGAGTTCGGGCGCGATTTATATCGAGTTGCCGGGCGAGGTTCAAATCCGTGTCGAGGGCAGCGTCGATACCGCCGTCGTGCGTGCCGTGTTGAATAGTCTGCGCTCGTGATCGCGCTTCCTGCAGGCACGCGGATCTGGATCGCAGCGGGCGTGACGGACATGCGTCGCAGCTTTCATGGGCTAAGCGCACAAGTGCAGACGGTGCTTGAACAGCAGCCGTTGTCGGGCCACGTCTTTGTTTTTCGCGGCAGGCGTGGAGACATCTTGAAGGTGCTCTGGTTCGATGGCGACGGTCTGTGCCTGCTGGCCAAGCGGCTTGAGCGGGGGCGCTTCGTATGGCCGCAGGCAAGCAGTGGAACCGTATGTCTGAGCCGCGCTTAGTTGTCGATGCTGCTTGAAGGAATCGACTGGAGAGCACCCGTCAGGACTGCGGAACCGGCGATGAGTGTTTGAGGTTTTCTCCAGTGTTCATGAGGGTTTCTTCTGTTAATCGCCTCTATGTTTTATGGCATACTGAGTTCATGTTCTCGGCCTTCAGCCTGCCCGATCTGGACACTCTCGATCCCGCAGCGTTGAAGACGACGATCCTTGCTCAGCAGGACCATTCGAAGGCCGAGCATGAGAGATACACGGCGACGTTGACCTCCCGCACGGGCGAGATCGAGCGCCTTGTGCTGCTGGTCGAGAAGCTGCAGCGGATGCTCTTCGGCGCGTAGAGCGAGAAGGTGCTTCGCCAGATCGACCAGCTTGAGTTGCAACTTGAAGAGCTGCAGGCCGCCAAGGCCATCGAAGAGTCGAAGGCTGTTGCTTCATCAGAGCGTCCCGTGGCCCCGAAGCCCTTCCGGCGTCCACTGCCCGAACATCTTCCGCGCGAGATTCATACCCACATGCCCGTTCATGAAGCGTGTGCCGAACCGACTTGCGACTCCGGCCCAGCGTCAGGACGAACAGCCGCGTACGCCGGTACTTGCCACTGTCGGGATCGCGCACCATTGGCCCCGTGCCGTAGTCAACCTGCGCCTCTTCACCGAGTTTGGTCTCGATGATCGCCCGCGCTTCCGGCGTTGCGGCGCCGTGCAAATTGCGCACGAATCGCCTCACGCTCTGGTAGCCACCCGTGAACCCGTAGCGGTCGACCAGATCCTGCCAGATACCCATCGCGTTCCGGTCGCGCTCCAACTCCAGCGCGATCAGTTCACGGTAAGGCTCGCAGTTGCTCGCCGGCCCGCAACCCGGTTTCTTGCCCAAAAAGCCGGTGATCACCTCTATGGCCGCTTTTGAATCCACGCCATCAGAGTCGGTGATCGGGTCTATGGCCGCTTTTGAGTGATCACCGAGGGTTGGAAAGCGCAGAGCAAACAGCGTCACCGCCGATCGAGGCTACGATAGCGACGCCATCCTCGAACACGCACGGAATGGGGGCAACTGTCGTCATACCCTCGAAAATTAACCGCAGACAACAGCGCCTCCCCGACGCCGAACTCTACAAACTGCGCAACCGTATCGAACGCTGCTTCAATCAACTCAAACAGTTCAGCCGGTTCGCCACACGCGACTTCAAATACGCCATCTCATTCGCAGTTACCGTCAATATCTCCTGCGCATGACTACACCACAAACAATATGTCGATACAGCCTAGTTATCTGTGGTGCTTTCAGGTACCTCTGGTGCCGAGACCTGGGCAACCTTTGTGGCAAGCAGCAGGAGTTTCCCCGTGCCGTCCTGTACTAGGTAGCCATGGGTTTCGATGTTAGTTCCTGAGGAGCTTGCAGCGAAGTTCGTTGTGGTCAGGCCATTTGCGAAGTCTGTTCCGGCTGCGGTTGCAAGGCGCAGCGCAGGGACACCCAGGTACAAGGTGAGGTACGAGGTCGCCGGAAGCGTCAGCGTTAAGCTGAAACCTGTACTGGTGGCCTGTGGAGCAGCAGCGAGCATGCCGGAGAGGCTCTCGGCAGCCAACATGACACGCTGTGCGTTGATGGTCGGTGATGAGGGGGAGTTGCCGGCTGTGCCCGTGACCAGCACGGATTGCCCGGGAAAGATCTCGGTGGCATTGAAGACACCGGCGGCAAGTCCTGCGTTGAGGGCATCTTGAGGCAGGCCATAGGCAGTTGCAGAGGACAATTGGACGTCGATGGTACCGCCGCTCGTGGAGGAACTGCCGAAGCTCTCTCGCGGTGCCATGGAGAATCCAGTGATAGTGCCAGTTGCGCCTTGCGTGACGCTGACGACGATCCCTTTGGCTCCATCCTCCTGCTGGCTGTTATTGCTGTCGCCGTTCGACTCCGGCGACACTGTGAGGGCCATCAATGTGCCATCGGTCTGGGTCTGGCCCTCGACCTGTACGATCGACCCCTGTTGTATCGAAGCCGCCGTAGAGCCATTGGCAAACTGGGTGGAGGTGTTGGTGGCGAAGGTGAACTGTCTGGCGGAATCTCCCGACTGGAGGATGATGGAGGAAGCGTTGATGCTGAGCGCCTGTCCGGTCACCTCGATCAGGCGGTCGCCCTGGCTCTCTGTGCTCACCTGCGCCGCTGCGGTGTTGATAGCAGGAGTAAACGTGACTGCGGATCCTGAGAGGCTGAAGGACTGAGCGAGATTGAAGGCGAGCTGCAACTGAACTTCGCCCTGGTCCGAGATGGCGAGCGCCGGAGTGAGCGCTACGGTGATGGCGGGTTGGTTCAACGCTGCCATCGCGGTGGTGGGCTGCCCTGCGCTATTTAGATAGGTAACCTGGGCGGAGGTGACTGTCAACGCGGCCGAGTTGTAGGTGCCGAGCGGAATCGTCGTCAACTCGATCGGCTCCTGAACCGCTCCAAGGCCAGAGAGTTCCACTGTGACCGGCTTGGTGAGTAGCGGGACGGAGGCAGAGGCGCCGGTTGCCTTAAGATCGACGGACGAGAGGGTGACGACGGCGGAGAGGATATTGCTCAACGGAGCATCGCTGACGGTGACCACGGCGGCGGCGGCGGGGGCAGTCGCGATCGTAGATGGAGACGAGGTGGGAGAGCCGCTGCAACCGCAGAATAGACCGAAAGCTGCCAGAGAGGTTATGTGCAGCATGGGTCTTGAAGCAGCACTCCAAAGTCTAAGGGCGGAGATGTTGGATTGGAAAAAGCTGCGCCTCATGTGCCTCATGGGAACTCCTTGAATCGAATTTTCCGCTACGGATGGTATCGGCATATTTCCCGAATTCATGAGAGTGCCAGATGTGAAGTGACAATCTGTTAGGACTTCACAGCTAGATCATTGCTGTGTTCATGTACAAGGCGAGGTTCCGGCGGTACACGGAGTCAGGTCAACAAGAGACGCAGGTCGCGGAGGTTGTTGCCTGTAGGTCCGATGGTGATCGTATCTCCCAAGGCGTTGAAGAGCCGGAAGCTGTCAAATCGCTTGAGAGTTTCCACAGGATCGATGTCGCGGAGGAGCGCTTCGCGGCAGGTGTTTTCGTCGGCGATCGCTCCAGCAGCCGGACTGTTGCCGTCAACGCCGTCGGAACCGGCGCTGAGAACTGCGCTTTCTCTTGCATCGCCAGCCAGACTCAAGGCGCACTGGAGGGCGAAGTGTTGGTTTCTTCCGCCCCGCCCGCTGGTTTGCGAGAGTTTTACGCGAAGTTCTCCGGCCGAGATAAGGCATGTTCTTTCGTGGTGCCTGCTTAATTGGGCGCTCCGGCTAAGCAGATATTGCGCAGCATCCTCCGCAGCCCATTCATCACAGCAGTTGTCGATCTCCACATGAAAGCCTGCTTGAGCTGCAGCATCGGCCGCACCGGACGCGAGATCTTCACTCGAGAGAACGCAGGTCCAGGCGGCTTTGGCGAATGCCGGGTCGGTTTGCTTCGGGGTTTCGGATGCCAGGCCCGACTCGAAGAAGCGTTCGATCGGCAAGGGAAGCCGCTCCGCCGCGCGGAGATGCCGATAGATGTCACTGCACTCTACTTTGGAACTGGTGTCCGGAAGTGAGGGACCTGAGCCTACAGTGTCGAGCAAGCTTGCTGGAACATCGGAGATGATGAGGGTGCATTGCGCGGCCGGAGCAGCAGCCTCGGCGAGCCTCCCACCTTTGATCGCAGAGAGGTGCTTACGCAGCGAGTTGATCTCGTTGATCGGAAGCCCTGAGCCGACCAGGATGCGGTTGAAGCTCGCAACATCGCTCGCCGAAATGGTGGAATCCAGCGGCAACTCGACCATGGCGGAAGAGCCTCCACTAATAAGAAAGAGGACCAATGTGTCGGAGGTTGTGCTCCGAAGTTGTTCCAGAATGGTTATCGCAGCCACCCGCGAACCTTCGCTAGGAATGGGATGCGATCCCTGAAAGAAAAGGAGCGTGCCGAACGGCTCCGCGGGAGACTGAGGAGACACGACGACAGATACCAAGCGTTGCGGTGGCCATGCAGCGTTTCTTAGAACGTGGACGACTGCCTCATACATTGGAGTCGCAGCTTTTCCGATGGCGATCAGGATAATGTCTTGGATCTTCGGGAGATTAAATGATGTGCCGGCAGATAGCAGTTGAGATCCTTCGATGCGGAAGTTTCGCAAGACTGCCTGGCGAACGTCTGCGTGCCGCAGCGCTTGGTCGAAGAACTGGCGCGCTTGTACCTTTCTCTCTAACATGATGAGTACACTTAGCTCTCGACGGCACAGGTCTGCTCGAATCCTATCGTAAAGATTACTGGAATCGCCTCGCGCCTCTACCAGCATCAGCAGCCCGGTCGGGTTCGGCTGGCATCCCAGCCGCCCTGTGTCAGCTTGCTCGAGGCCGACCGTCGAGCTGGGTAAAACTGCTTCGGGACTACTTAGTAATTATAGTTCTCAGGTGAAGGCGAGGAGCAGGACGGTGATGTTGTCGTGGCCTCCGCGGTGGTTGGCGTGATCGATGAGTTGGTAGCAGGTCTGGTTGAGATCGGGCTGGGTGGCGGGATGGTGGCTGGAGGCGAGGATGGAGGCGATGGTGGAGTCGGGGAGTTCGCGTGTGAGGCCGTCGGAGGCGAGGAAGAAGATG
>CAXTPY010000094.1:0-8197 GCA_964246195.1 uncultured Acidobacteriaceae bacterium
CAAGTGGCTCCCTTTTGCTTCGCCGCACTGGTCCACTTTTACTCCGCCCTTGACAAGACACTCGCGCAAGAGTTTTCGGTCGCGACCTATATATCATCGAGCGACATCATCTGGCTGCATACTTCTGTCATCGGCAATGTGAAGAGCGAGCAGTGCATCGCACGTTGCTCCAAATGCTCATTCAGTCGCTCTCTTCCCTTCCCTTGCAGACGACACGCCTAAATATGCTTGACTTGGCTCGCCTCGCGCCCGTCAGCGATGCCGGGCGGCTGATGCATGCTCAGCCGCTTGGAGGCGACGATCCGCTAACGCCTCACTGTGTCAGGGACACGCCGGCATCTTCCCGGACGAGATGGAGCTGAACCACTTGATGGGGTTTAGCTATGGCAAAACCTCCCCAAACATCTGCTTGGGATTACTGGCACACCTGCCAATTACTCCGCAGTCCACTACGGAATATTACCCACGACAATGTCAATTGTAGGGGACGATAGGCGTGCTACCCTGATTTGAATGATTTCCGCCCTGCAACCCCCGTCCGGCTACCCCGAGCTCCTCCAGGAGCTCAAAGCCCGTATCCGTGGTGCCCAGGTGCGGGCCGCGCTGGCCGTCAACCGCGAGCTTGTGCTCCTTTACTGGTCGATTGGCCGGGATATCCTCGCGCGGCAGGGAAGCGAGGGGTGGGGAACCAGGGTCATCGAACGCCTGGCCAGGGATCTTCAGGCCGAGTTTCCGGGGATCGCAGGTTTCAGCCCCCGGTCCCTCAAATACATGCGTTCCTTCGCCGCGGCGTGGCCCGACCAACCAATTGTGCAGCAGGTTGCTGCACAATTGCCTTGGGGCCATCATATGGTCTTGCTCGACCGGGCGAAGGACGAGTCGACTCGTCTATGGTATCTACACGCCTCGGTCGAATACGGCTGGAGCCGCAACATCCTCGTCCACATGATCAAGGGCGACATGCACCTCCGGGGAGGCAAGGCGATCAGCAACTTCAGCCGGACGCTCCCTCCCGAAGATTCCGACATGGCCGAGCAGATCCTGCGCGACCCCTACAACTTCGACTTCCTCACTCTGGGCCAAGACTTCAAGGAACGGGAGCTCGAACGTGGTCTGCTGATCCACCTGCGGGACCTGCTGCTTGAGCTTGGACGCGGCTTCGCCTTCGTCGGGAGCCAGGTGCCGCTCGTGGTCGGGGATGAAACCTTCTATCTGGACCTGCTCTTCTATCACGTCCGGCTCCACGCCTACTTTGTCATCGAACTCAAGACGGGTAAGTTCAAGCCAGAGTATGCCGGCAAGCTGAACTTCTACCTGTCCGCTGCCGACGACCTCATCCGGACCCTGCCCGATGGCCCTACCCTCGGTCTCCTGCTCTGTGAAGGCCGGAACGGGGCGGTGGTGGAGTATGCCCTGCGCGATGTCGCCAAGCCGATCGGCGTCTCTACCTATCGAGTCACTCGGGAGCTGCCGGCACCCCTGCAGGAGGATCTGCCCTCGATCGAGGATCTGCAGGGAGTGGTCGAGAAGCTGCGGAGCGAGTTCGAAGCGGTACGGGGTGAGCAGCAGGAACAGGCAGAGGAGGAAGGCTCGTGACCTCAACAGCTCTGGTCGTTCCTCCGTCTCCTGTGGATACTCCGGTCTCGATCGACCCCGTCCTGCTCCGTCTCAAGCAGATGGTGATGGATTCGATGCCGGCCGCAAACTCGAAGCGCAACTATGGGAAGGCGCTCGAACATCTGTTCGTCTTCGCTGCCTGCCGGCCACTCACCCGGGAGCTGCTGCTGGCGTGGCGGTCGTCGATGGAGAAGCAGTCTCCTTCAACCGTCAATCTCAGACTGTCGGCGATGCGGAGCCTGGTCACGGAGGCACGCAAGGCCAGCATGGTCTCCTCCGAAGCGGCGGCCAAGCTCACGGACATTCCCAACATCAAGCAGGCTGGCGCCCGCAAGGGAAACTGGCTGACCCGCGAGCAGGCCAAAGAGATCCTTGGTGTTCCCGACCGCTCGAAGCTCAAAGGCAAACGCGACTACGTGATCCTCTCGCTGCTGGTGGCATGTGCCCTGCGCAGAACGGAACTGGCTGAACTGGATATGGGAACCATTCAGCAGCGGGAAGGCCGCTGGGTGTTGGCCGACCTCGAAGGGAAGGGAAGGCGGATTCGGACCATCGCGATCCCGATCTGGGTGAAGCAGGGCATCGACGCCTGGACAGCCGCGGCAAACATCAAGCAAGGCCGGCTGCTTCGTCCTATCCGCAAAGGCGGCAAGATCGAAGGCGAGGTCCTGAGCGACTGGGCGGTATGGTCGGTCGTCGAGCAGGCGGCCAAGCAGATCGGGATCGAGCATTTCGGGGCGCATGACCTGCGCCGAACCTGTGCCAAGCTTTGTCGCAAGGCGGGAGGCGATTTGGAGCAGATTAAGTTCCTGCTTGGCCACTCGTCGATTCAGACCACGGAACGTTACCTGGGGTCGGAGCAGGAGATAGCTGTTGCTGTGAACGATAACTTGGGATTGTGATGCTACTTGAGGAGCGATGGTTTCGGCCGTAACCGCGGTCTTCACGACGCAAGACACGCTAAAGCTCGTCTCGACGGCGGAGAAGATCGAGTGATGCCCTTTGTTGGGGACACCTCAAGAAAGGGAAATTTATGTACGCTAGTGCGCCCGGAGACCGGCAAGGAGTAGCAGGTGCAAGTCCTGTGCAGTGAGGAATAGCAAACCACACTGGCCCCGAGTCATGCGCTGTGCACCGCGAGGTGCAGGGGCGAAGCGTTGACAGGGGAGACTGTAGGCCAGCCATTGAGCCGCGAAAGCTATCTCTCAGTTCAGGGTGCCGACGCCTTTAGCGTGGCGGAAGGCAACACGGACGGGCGCGATCTTGCGAGTGCCCGGACGGCCCTGCGTGGTCTTAGACCCTGGCATGCAGAGACGCTCTTTGTTCGGGAACCGGGAGATCTCCAGCCTATCCACTTCGGTTGTCTCGGAGTGGATCGCATTGGGAAGACGAGGGAGTCGAAGCCGATGATGTACGGGTGGCCGTGCGCCATCGAGATCGATGAATCAAGCTGCACGGCCGCCATCCTGGTATCTGACTAGCACCCGCTACGCCTGCCGAACACTCATTTGAAGTACCGCAGCGGCCGACTCCGTCGTCCGCCCGGCTCGCCAGACGCGAAGGTGGCTATTGCCACATGCGACCCAAGCCGTTCAGGACTCCAGGCGAGCGCACGTCCTTAAAGGAATCAGGGCAATCGCGGACAGGGTTACCGAAGACGCAAGCAAGCCGCTGATAATCCATCCCAGCGCAAAGATCAGTATGGTCACTGGGTCCACTACAGATATGTACAGTCCCGATTCAGAAGTATGCGGAAGGTGTAGGAGGAAGCCTGCTGAAGTGGCTCCCTTGACATTCGACAGGAGAATGATTCAAGCTCTTGTAGAGGTTCGATGGGGATAATGCCGCCATCATCCGATCTTTTACAAGGTACGCTCGATCTCCTCACCCTTAAGACGCTTGCATTTGAATCCATGCAT
Source organism: uncultured Acidobacteriaceae bacterium (assembly GCA_964246195.1). GTDB lineage: Bacteria > Acidobacteriota > Terriglobia > Terriglobales > Acidobacteriaceae > Edaphobacter. The sequence goes on from CAXTPY010000094.1 coordinate 3,537, forward strand.
GGATGGGGCATTGCACAGCGAATCCAACAGGTGTCGAAGGAGGCGCTCCTGATCGGGCAGGGATCTCTCTACCCTGCGCTGCATCGACTTGAGTACAAAGGCTGGATTCAGGCGGAGTGGGGAGCCTCCAACAACAATCGTAGGGCAAAGTTTTATTTCCTGACGCCTGCGGGGCAAAAGCAATTGGCTAACGGGCTTAAAGACTGGGATCGGCTAAGCACCGCGATTGCCCTAGTGTTAAAGCAAATTTGAGGAGGCTTCAAATTGATGAAGGAGTGGGTGACTCGACTTCGTTTCCTGTATTCTCCTAAGGCTCATCGAGAGGTCGATGAAGAACTTTACTACCACCTAGATCAACAGGTGGAGGCTAACGTGTCCGCCGGTATGACAGCGCAGGAGGCCCGCCGGCATGCACTGATTGCCTTCGGTGGTGTCGAAGGCGCACGGAATCGATCACACGAGCAGCGGCCCAGCCATCTCGTTGAGACCCTCATTCAAGACATACGTTACAGTTTTCGCGGCTTTGGTCGCAACCCGATTTTTACCTTCACCGTAGTTGCGACGCTCATGCTCGGTATCGGATCGACCACAGCAGTTTTCAGCGTGGTGGATCGGATCCTCTTCCGTCCACTTCCGTACTCACACGCAGACCGACTAGTTTCGGTTGGTCTGGTGCATTCGCTCGAAAGCGAATTCATGTTGGGCTACTTCTATTACGATTGGCAGCGCTATCAGCGGCCTTTTGAGTCGTTAACTTCCGAAGACGCAACAACAGGTGAATGCGATCTGAACGAGAGAAATCCTGCGCAGCTAAACTGTGAGTCCGTAGAAGGTAACTTCCTGCCAACCCTTAGAGTCTCCCCAATCTTGGGCCGTAACTTTCTGCCGGAGGAAGATGTTCCCAATGGACCCAAGGTAGCTCTCATCTCCTACGGTTTTTGGAGCAATCACTATAACTTGGATCGCGGCATCCTCAACAAGACGATCAATATTGATGGCAGGCTGACACGCGTGGTGGGTGTACTGCCCAAAAATTTTGAAATGCCCAGGCTTCAAGCTGTCGATGTTTTGTTTCCGAAGGCACTCGCTGAGGGGGCGGACCGCGCATCGAATGGGGGCTTAGGAGGCCCCAGACGAGCTTTTGCCAGGCTTAGGCTCGGAGTGAGCATCCAACAAGCCGAGGTTGAACTGCAACCTCTCTTTCAGCAGGCATTGCAGCGAATACCGCCAGACCTTCGTTATGACGTTCATGTGAGGGTTCGCTCCATACGAGATCGTCAAATGCAGGACGTACGCATGACCGCCTGGATTCTTTTGGCCGCTGTCGCCGTCGTACTGCTCATTGCCTGCGCGAACGTGGCAAGTCTCCTCATGGCACGGGGTGCGATGAGACAGCGCGAACTCGCCATTCGTTGTGCACTGGGAGCCACCCGTGCCAGGATAGCCCGCCAGGCACTTACCGAGTCACTCTTACTGTCGCTTGCAGGGGCAATAATGGGATGCATACTGGCGATAGTTTTGCTTCGCCTCTTCCTTGCCATAGCCCCCGCCACGATTCCCTACCTCTCTCAGATTCGTCTCGACTTTCGCATTATTGCTATCACCATTTTCTCTTCACTGGTCTGTGGCGCGCTTTTCGGGCTATGGCCTGCGATGCAGAAGCCAGGCAATGGAATGCTAAGCGGACGCTCTCAGAACACGGTCTCTCATACCGCCGTGCGACAGTGGCTGATGATTACGCAGATTGCCGCGAGCATGGTCTTGCTGGCCGGCTCAATGCTTTTGCTGCGGAGCTTGCGCAACCTAGAAAATCAAAATCTCGGCATGCGCACCGACAATACCATCACGGTGACTCTCACTTTAGGGGAGCACGCTTATCCCACGCCGGTAAGCCGCTTAACCTTCTTTAACCAACTGATGACACGACTGCGGTTCGGTCCGGCTATTTCTATGGTTTCCGTGAGTGACTCTCTTCCTCCTGGTACTGGCCACTTCGGAAGTCGTCTTGACGAGATCGCCATTGGCGGAAGGTCATCATCTAGCTCGGGTGTCATAGGGGTAGTAGGATCACGCTTGGTTTCGGCTGATTACTTCCGCGCCTTGGACATCCCCATGCTGCACGGAGCGGGCTTTCGTGAAGAAGATATGACAGCAAGTCAGCGCACGGTCGTTCTTAGTAAGGGTCTGGCCGATTTACTCTTTCCCCATGAAAATCCGCTTGGCCACCAGATTCGGTTTGAAAAGAACGATGCCGCCGAGTCTTGGAGTGTCATCGTCGGAGTTGCAGCAAACGTTAAAAACAGCGGCCTTGCCAAGGATGAGGTACCCGAATTCTACCGACTCCGCCGAAACCTTTCAGGCGACTGGGACGGGGGGGGAGTCTGGGGCAGAAGCTCGGTAGTGGTGATAAGAAGCTCGCTGCCAGTGGATCAGACATCACGCTGGGTTCGCTCGCAGGTTGCTGCGCTCGATCCTACCCTGCCGATTGACGTAGCAACATTGCATCAGAGAGTAAGCAAACTCGCCGACCAACCGCGCTTTCAAACTCTACTCGTCGGCTTCTTCGCAGCAACTGGCCTCGTCCTCGCGCTTATAGGGCTCTATGGCTTGATCGCGTTCTTGGTAACACAGCAGACGCAGGAGATCGGTATCCGCTTGGCGCTGGGAGCGAGCAAGGGCGATATTCTGCGGCTGGTTATGGGCCAGAGTCTAAAGTTGATAGGGGCTGGGGCCACGTTTGGTTTTATCGCCGCACTAGCTGCGACACGAGTTCTGTCGAACCAATTGTTTGGCATAAGTGCTCATGATCCTGCCACGTTTGTCGTTGGAATGTTGCTGCTGGTTCTTGCAGCCGTGATGGCTACTCTATTGCCGGCGCGATCTGCGAGCAGGGTGGATCCCAACGTGGCCCTGCGGTGCCAGTAAATTTCCCTGATGTGCAGGTCCCAACAGGTTTTTGGCGGCGCGGAAGACCTATCCCCTTGACATCCGACAAGAGTGAGTAGATCCTCTTGAACATCGAGGAACGATGCCACCATCTGCCGATCTGCTGCAAGGGACACTGGATCTTCTGATTTTGCGAACGCTTGCGCTCGAGCCGATGCATGGCTGGGCGGTGGCGCAACGGATTCAGCAGATCTCGAATGAGGTTCTGCAGATCGGGCAGGGGTCGCTTTATCCGGCGCTGCATCGGCTGGAGTACAAGGGATGGATCAAGGCCGAGTGGGGGAGCTCGGAGAACAATCGGAGAGCGAAGTTTTATACGCTGACCCGGACGGGGAAGAGGCAGCTTGCGACTGAACTCGCTGATTGGGAGAGGCTCCGAACGGCGATCGAGATCGTGCTCAGGCACGGGGCGGAGGTCTCCGCGTGATCCGCGCCATATTTGACCGGCTTCGTTTTGTGCTGACGCGGAGAGTGCGGGAGGATGTCGATGAGGAGATCCGGTTTCACATCGAGCAATCCACGCGTGCCGGTATGGGGAAGGGGCTGACGGAGCAGGAGGCGCGGCGGAGGGCCTTGATCGAATTTGGCGGGGTCGAGCGCGCCCGCGAGCAGATGCAGCAGCAGCGTCCTGGCAGGTGGTTCGGCAGTCTTGTGCAGGATGCGCGGTATTCTCTGCGGGGGTTCCGGCGCAATCCGGGTTTCGCGGTGACGGTGATTCTTACGCTGGCGCTTTCCATTGGAGCCAACACGGCGATCTTTTCGTTTGTGAATGCGTTGATGCTGAGGAGCCTGCCTTATTCGCACCCGGAGCGGATGGGCACGATTTACACGCGGGTCACCGGGGCGCGGCCTTCCGATGAGCGGCACAAGCTGAATGGCGAGCAGTGGGAGTTGCTGCGCGATGAGGTTCCGGCGCTGCTGTCGGGGGTCGCGAGTGGAAGGACTTCGGGGGTGAATCTCCAGGCGGGGTCACATGTGCAGTATCTTCACGCGGGACGGATCTCGGAGCATTATCTCGATGTGCTGGCTCTGCATCTCTTTGCGGGACGCAACTTTTCGGAGGAAGAGGATCGCATGCACGGGCCGAAGGCGGTGATTCTGAGTTACAGCTTGTGGCGCAATACGTTCGGTTTGGATCGGAAGATTCTGGGGCAGGTGATCTTGTTAAAAGGGGAGCCGTACACGGTGATCGGTGTGCTTCCCGAGGGCGCGACGACGCCGTTGCATGCGGACCTGTACACGGCGCTTCAGGCCGATCGCCAGGGGGAGGGCGCGGGGACAAACTTCGAGGTGATCACGCGGCTTCGCGATGGCGCAAGCTGGGAGGAGGCGGACGCGCAGATCAGCCGCGCATGGTCCAGGCGGACGAATCGATTTGAGCTGGAGGACAACCCTGGCGCGCAGGTGAGCTTCTATTCGGTACCGCTGCAGGCGGGAGAGACAGCTACGCTGCGTCCGCAGGTTTTAGGGCTGATGCTGGCGTCTGGCCTGATCCTGTTGATCGCGTGCGCGAATCTTGCGGGTCTGACGCTGGTTCGCATGCTGCGGCGCACGCCTGAGATGGCGACGCGGATGGCGCTGGGGGCTTCGAGGTGGCAGATTCAGAGGCAGCTGTGGGTTGAGAATCTGCTGCTGGCCTTGCTGGGGGGGGCGGCGGGTGTGGCGACAGGATTTCTGGCGTTAAGGGGCATGCTTCTGCTGCTTCCGGAGGACTT
>CAXTPY010000095.1:0-8108 GCA_964246195.1 uncultured Acidobacteriaceae bacterium
GTGTAGATCCGTGGTCCGTCCGTGACCAGCGGGAGCAGGTTTTCAGGGTTGGGAGGGCCGGCGTAGATCTCGCTCCCCTGCGTAAGCTGAGTGACCCTGGGTGGCCGGACGGAGCTAGCGGTGTACGTTATTTCGAACATGGTCAGGGCGGGCACCGCGATCAGCGCCAAGCCAGCAAGACCGAGCCACCCCAGCCTCCACCGGCGAAGCGGCGCAAACCGCTCTGATTCTTCTCCTGCACCACGCGAGGTCGAAGTCAAGAGTTGGACAGGCGCGGGCGAGGAGGCCAATGTCGATTCCTCAGGAAAGTGTCCCGCTTCCCCAACCAAGTGTGAATGGGACGGCACACCCTCTCGATGTGAGTCCCCTATTGAGGCGGGTTGGCCGATCGCGATGGGAGCAATGAAGCGATACCCGCGTTTTGGCAACGTCTCGACGAACCTGGGATTGTCGGCAGAGTCTTCCAGTGCTTCTCGGACCTTCTTTATCGCAACAGCCAGGGCACGATCGAAATCGACCGTTGTATCCGGACCCCAGACTTGTATCTGTAACTCGGCATGCGTGACCAACTGCCCAGGCCGGGCCAGCAGGGCGGCCAAAACCTTGAAGGGTTGGCCCTGCAGGCGTACTCGATAGCCAGCCTTCCAAATTTCGCCGCTGCTGAGGTCCACCTCAAACAAGCCAAAGGCGATGCGACCCGCCTTTTCTAGAGTAGCCACGACGGTCTAGTCCCCAACTTTCTTGTGGGAAAGCCTACCACAAGCATCCAGCCTTGCGCAGGGTGGTGCATCGCCCCCCGCAAGCGCCTGTTGGCAAGAGACTTATCTGGTAATCCGGAGTGAAGACACAGTTCATTCAGCGTCTATTGCCGAGCAGCATCCGCAACGAGGACTGTGGGTGCGCTTAAAGGACTCAGCATTTTCGGATGCGAAAGCTAACTAGGTTCGAGGGCAGGGCACCGGCAGAAGGCTCCGGAGCCGAAGAGTCGGAACAGTATTGAATCCTAAAAGGCAGCCACCTGTAACAACTCAAGGAGACCAAACGACCATGACAGCAACCTTCAATTCCGGATCGTTCTCCAAGATCGTTCGGCACACCGTTCTTATGCTCCTCGCCGTTTGCGGAGCGCTCCTCCAGGCTCATGCTCAGTCTGAGTCTGGAAAGGTCGTAGGTACGGTCAAGGATGCCGCCGGGGCCGTCGTTCCTGGAGCCACACTGACGATTACCAACCCCTCCAACGGGCTTGTCCTCACCACCAAGTCAAACGGCAACGGAGAACTCTTGATCCCTGCCGTGCCGCGGGGAAACTATATCGCCAAGATTGAGGCCGCTGGCTTTCAGTCCCAGTCCCAATCCATCACGGTGACCGTCACCCAGTCGCAAACCGTAATCTTCCAGTTGACGCCGGGCGCGGTCACAAGCACCGTGGATGTGACCAGCGCCGCCTCCCTGGTGAACACCTCCGACCCGACCCTGGGGGAGACGATCGCCGAGAAGCAGATCACTCAACTTCCTCTGAACGGACGTAACGCGCTAAACCTCGCGCTGCTGACCCCCGGTGTGACGACAGGCGCCTATGTCGAGTATGGCCAGGATACCGTCAACCGCTACTCCGACAGCGGCGGCGGCCAAATTTCGGTCAACGGAGTCCGCGCCCAGGCCAACAATTTCATCCTAGACGGTGTCGATAACAACGACGGGCTGCAGAACGTCATCGTATTCTTCCCTCCGGTCGATGCGACCCAGGAGTTCAAGGTTGACACGAGTGTAGCCCCGGCCCAGTATGGCCGCGCTGGCGGCGCCCTCGTGATCAGCTCGATCAAATCGGGCACCAACCATGTCCATGGTTCCGCCTTCGAGTTCAACCGCAGCTCCAAATGGCAGTCGAATCCGAACTATCGCTTCCTGGGCGCACCCGAGACTCCGACCCAGCCCTTCAACCGCAATCAGTTCGGTGGATCGGCCGGTCTTCCCATTCTCAAGAACAAGCTCTTTATCTTCGGTGATTATCAGGGCACTCGGGTCAACTCTCCAGGCGGCGCCTACTATGTCACAGTGCCTACGGCGCTGATGCGTAAAGGAAATTTTTCTGAACTGCTCAACCCAGCTCTGACGTACGGGACTTTCAACACAACTTTCCCCGTTTGTGTTCCAAATAGCGTCACCCTGAACAACAATCTTTCCACCACCAGCAAAGGGCAGATCTACGATCCTCAAACCTGCGCTCCCTTTCCCGGGAACATCATCCCGCAGGGACGTTTGAACCCGGCAGCGGTCAATTACCTGAACGCCTATCCCCTGCCCTCACGAACAGATCGCGTGCTACAGAACTACCTCGTCGTTCAGGGTTCGACAACCAAGTTCAACACCTTTGATACTCGTCTGGACTGGGACCCGTCCGCCAACGACCTCCTGTTCTTCCGCTTCTCGTACGACAACTCCAACAGCTTCAACGAATCCCAGTTCCCTAACCTGCCAGCCAGTGGAGGCGCAAACTACACGCACGCACGAGGGTATGATCTCGGCTACACCCACACCTTCTCCGCGTCGGTAGTCAACGAAGCACGACTTGGCTACATTCGCGACAATTATGGCTACCAACCTACTCTCTACGGAACCCCCGTATCCGCCAACCTGGGTATTGTGAATGCAAACCGCACTCCCCAGCTAAGTGGCGGAGCGCTTATCGGCGGCTACGGAAATCAGCTCCAGTACACCGGCGACTATGGCCTCTTCGCCGTCCCACAAAACACCTATGAGCTCACTGACACACTCAACCTCAATCGCGGCAAGCACTCCCTCAAGGTAGGCGGCACATTCCTCCGTCGCCAGGTCTCCTTCTTCCGGCCCATCTCGGGCAAAGGCTTCTTCTTCATCACAGGTAACGGAGCCGGCTTTACCGGATTCGAAGACAGCGAGTTGCTGGTTGGAGGCGTAGGTAACTACTCCATCGGCGCGCAGAACGGTTTCTTTGGCAACATCAGCCAGGAAGATGGAGTATTCGCCCAGGACGACTGGCGTGTGAACAACCGTCTTACTCTGAACCTGGGCATCCGCTGGGATCTGTTGACCTGGCCTTATGAGATGCACAACAACCAGGCCGCCTTCGACATCCACACCGGCACGATCCTCGAGGCCGGGAGGGATGGCGTACCGAACAGCATCATCCACCAGGACTACCTGAACTTCGCACCTCGTGTGGGTTTTGCCTATGACCTCCTCGGCAATGGTAAGAGCGCTATCCATGGAGGCTATGGCATCTTTTACTACCCTGACTATGGTGGTATCAGCAACCAGCTTGGCCAGCAGCCTCCCTTCGGCGGCACGAAGGCCTACTACGCTCAAAACGGCTATTGCATCACGTTCACCGGCCAGACACCCGCTCCAAGTGCTACCCCTTACACGTGCCCTGGCTATACAAGCCCGGCAGCAGTCACAACGCCTCTTCCCGCTCCGGGCTACCCCAACTTCAACCCTGCTGCGCCTCCACAAGGGCTAGGTGGTCTAGCGGTGAATCAGAACAACCAGCACAGCCGTCTTCAGGAGTGGAACCTGCAACTGCAGCAGCAGTTCGGTCCAGTCGACGTCGTTTCCGTCGCTTACGTGGGTAGCCGAGGTGACCGTCTTTCCACTTTCTATAATTACAATACTTACAGGCTCGATACACCGACTGAACCGTTCCCCAATCTAGGCGGGATCACGTACAATGACTACAATGGTCACTCCAATTACGATGGCCTGCAGCTAAATTATCAGCACACCGGCCATAGTATCTTAGCCACCGGCTCTTATTCCTGGTCTCACGCGCTGGATGATTCTGTGAGCGCGTATGGCGGAACACCGACCGCCACTCTGCTCTATTACGATCAGAGAGCTAATTACGGAAACTCGATCCAGGACCAGCGGCATATCTTCAGCTCTTCTATCGTGTGGTTTCTGCCTTTTGGCCGGGGCCAGCGTTTTGACGGTGGCGCCAACCACATCATGGACCTCATTATCGGCGGATGGCAACTGAACAATATCGTGCAGTTGCAGACTGGCCAGCCAGTTGACCTGTTTGCGGCCGGTACGGCGGCGCCCGGAATCCGGCCGGATCTCGTCAAACCAATCATCTATCCAAAGAGCATCAGCGGGTACTGGTTCGACCCCACGTCGTTTTCGAGCAACATCCCTGTGATCAGTGCGACCGATCATCCGGGCAACTCTGTCTCCACGCGCGAGGGTACGCTTGGCCGGAATCAGGTCTACGGCCCAGGCTACCGAACCGTCAATCTAGGCGTCCAGAAGGATCTTCACCTTCTCGAGTCCGCAACCCTCGAACTGCATGGCGACGCCTTCAACGTGCTAAACACACCCAACTTTCTGAATCCCGGGAATAGCCAGCAGAACACTGGAACCTTCGGAAAAATTACGGGTATTCATGGTGAGCTCCGTCAGATCCAGCTAGCAGCCCGCTTAGTCTTCTAGTGAAAAAGAAACTATCAGTCAGGGCTGCCTGAGTGGAAACAGTGCTCAGGCAGCCCTGTAAGCTGGAGCAAGAAGACCTCACAAGACCAAGATCATTTGTCCCCACACGAGACAAGTTGTTTTCTCAACAAGCGCCTCCCGTGAAGAGTTAGAGGAGTTTCCGTCATGTCCGTCTCAGTTAAAGCGTTTTCTATCCTTTCGCGCATGTTCTTCCTGGTGATTGCAGTCTTCGCGGCGACCGCCGGAAAGCCTGCCGCGGCGCAAGCGGCGCCGCCGATCCCTAGCGGAGACATCCGAGTCCATTACTTCCGGCCTGATGGAAAGTATTCCGGCTGGACGGTATACGCGTATGCCGACACAACAGAACCAAACAACTTTGCCGCCGGGCCGGTCACGGTCACGGGGACCGACAGCTTCGGCGCCTACTTCGATATAGGCGTCACCTCCGGCGCCACCAGCGTGGGCCTCATCCTCCACAATGGCAACGTCAAGGATCCCGGTCCTACCGAATTTGTCGATCCCGCGACCCAGGGTAGAGAGTTCTGGGAACTGTCAGGCAGCGACAAAATGCTTACCGCGCAGCCGCCCGTAGGGCAGGATCCCGCGATTCCCGCGGGGCATGCGCGCATCCACTACCATCGGCCCGACGGCAACTACGCAAATTGGAGCCTCTATGTCTACGGCGCTACCACCGACCCGACCGGGGGCTTCTGCTCGACCGAGGATTACTACTCCGGCTATGACACCTTCGGCCCCTATTTCGACGTCGGAGTGACCCCCGGGCATCTCGGCTTCATCATTCACAACTGTTCTACCGGAATAAAGGACCCAGGCCCGGACCAGTCCCTCCAGATTCCACAGCAGCTGGAAGGCTGGGTCGTCTCCGGAGATGCGATGGTCTTCCCGCAACTGCCCACGCCCGCGCAGCTGCTCAGCGGACCTTTCAATCAACTACAGGCCTACTGGATCGACGCCACCACCATCGCCATCCAGGCGCAGAGCTACCAGCCGGCCTCGACGTACTCTCTCGTCGCCAGCTTTTCTGCTGGTCTTCAGATCACCGCTAACGGTTTGACCGGGGGTACCGCCATTCCCCTGACCCCCTTTACAGGTACGTTGACCACGGAAGAGCTCACGCGCTTCCCGCAGCTCGCCAGTTATGCGCTCTTCAAGCTGCCGGCTGATATCCAGCCGAAGGTTCTTCGCCAGGCGCTCAAGAGCCAGTTGGAAGTCTCTGCGGTCGCCCCGGACGGCTCCTTGCAATTTGCCACGGGCATACAAAGCTTCGGCGCGATCGATGCTTTATTCGCTTACGCGGGTAAGCTCGGGGTGCTGTTTCATCATGAAGGGGATAGCTTATGGTTCGACTGGGGCGACGATGATTCGCCTCGAGTCAAGATTAAAGTATGGGCTCCCACTGCCCAGAGCCTCTCCTTGCTCCTCTTCCGAAACCAGACGGACACATCTCCCGAAAAAATTGTCTCGATGCATGAACATAATGGCGTGTGGGTCGCGGCCGGAGACGAAAACTGGAAGGGCAAATACTACCAACTGCGCGCACAAGTGTTTGTCGCGGCCGACCAGGCCATCGATACCAACACCACAACGGACCCTTATTCCATAGACCTCTCCTTGAACGGTGTTATGAGCCGCATCACCGACCTCCAGGCTGACGAAAACAAACCTCCGCGCTGGGATGATTCCTCTTCGCCCGACCTGGCGAGCCTCAGCGACATGAGTATCTATGAGCTTCACATGCGGGACTTCAGCGTAGGTGATCCTACCGTGCCCGCCGCGATCCAGGGAACGTACGAGGCGTTCACGAACCTGCGCAGCAATGGCATGCGTCACCTGCATACCCTGGCCGCCTCAGGCCTCAAGGCAGTGCATATCCTTCCCACCTTCCACTTCGGAAGCGTCAACGAAGATAAGTCGACATGGCTGTCCCCGGGGGACCTATCCCCCTATCCGCCCGATGGACAACAGCAGCAACAGGCTGTAGAGAATGTCCAGAACAAAGATGCCTATAACTGGGGCTACGACCCCGTCCACTACATGGCCCCGGAAGGCGCCTATGCGATCAATCCGTCCGACCGCGTCCGCGAGTACCGCGAGATGGTCGACGGCCTGCACCAGGCTGGCCTGCGCGTGATTCAGGACGTGGTGTTCAATCATACCTACACCAGCGGGCAGGTTCCTACGGCGAACCTGGACGAGCTTGTACCGAACTACTACCACCGCCTGGATGCGAGTGGCGCCATCGAGACAGGTTCCTGCTGCTTCGACACTGCCAGCGAACATCAGATGATGGAGAAGCTGATGATCGACACCGTTGTTCTAAACGCGAAAGAGTATAAGATCGATGGCTTTCGCTTCGACGCCATGGGCCTGCATTTTGTCTACAACATGACCGATATACGGAACGCTCTCAATGCGCTCACACTCGAGAAAGATGGCGTCGACGGAAGTAAGATCTACATGTACGGCGAGGGATTCCAGATAGCCGAAGCCTCTAACAACGCGATTGGCCCCAACGCCAGTCAGGTCAATCTGTACGGCACCGGCATTGGTAGCTTCAATGACCGGATCCGGGATGCGGTTCGTGGAGGCTATATCTTCGGCCAGCAGGAGCAAGTCCAGGGCTTTGCCACTGGACTCGGTACAGATCCAAGCAGTTACACGAGCCATAACACCGCCGTGGCCGACCAATTCACCGGCTTGCTCCACGATGCCGACCTGATCCGCGTTAGCCTGGCCGGAGCCTTGAAGAATTTCAGCTTCGTCAATTCCCAGGGGCAGACCGTAACCGGCGCGCAGGTAGACTATGGCGGGCAGCCTGCAGGATACTCCGCGTCTCCTCTTGAAGACGTCAACTACTGCTCGGTGCACGACAATCAGACGCTTTTCGATGCAATTCAGATCAAAGCCTCAGCTTCCGATTCGGTCACAGTACGCGCGCGACGTCAGGTACTCGCAATGAGCCTGCTGACGCTGGCCGAAGGTGTTCCCTTCTACCTCGGAGCCGATGATCTGCTCCGTTCCAAAGACATGGATAACGGAAGCTATAACTCCGGCGATTGGTTCAATAAGATTGACTTCAGCCTTCAGGGAAATAACTGGGGCATCGGACTTCCCCTTGCTAACGTCAACCAGGCTGAATGGCCCGTCATGCAGCCTCTGCTGGCCGATACTGCCCTCAAGCCAACACCACAAAACATAGCCTCCACAACGCAAGCGTTCCAGGAATTCCTTCAGATACGCTACAGCACCGGGCTGTTCCGCATGAGCACGCTCGAAGAGATCCAGTCGAACCTCAGCTTTCTCAATACAGGACAAAAACAGATCCCAGGGTTGATCGTGATGAAGCTCGATGACCACGGTCGTAACTATGGAGGTGCGCATCATCTGGTCGTGTTCTTCAACGCAAGCAACGCCCAGGTAACCTTCACCGATGCTGCTCTGGCGGGCATGCCGCTTCATCTCCACCCTGTGCAGCAGCAGTCGTCGGACAATATTGTGACGAAAGCAGTCTTCGATAGGAAACAGGGAACAGCGTCCATTCCAGCTCTCACGACGGCGGTGTTTGTCAGTGACCGCGAATAGGTCAAGCGCCCCGAGCCGCATCTGAAACCAGGCTCCGT
>CAXTPY010000096.1:0-549 GCA_964246195.1 uncultured Acidobacteriaceae bacterium
GGGCGTGTCGAGCCTGGTGGTGTTCGGGTTCCTGCACGTCCGCTACTTCGTGCTACTCGGCGTGTTGATGGGGTTGCTCAACATCATTCCGATCGCCGGGGGTGTGGTTACGATATTGCTGGCGGCGGGGGTGGCGGCGCTCGATTCCTGGAGCAAGATGGCGGGAGTGCTCATCTTTTACGCCATCTACATCAACATCGAAAACGCGATTCTGACACCGCGCATTATGCGTTCGAGCGTTAACTTGATGGGCCTCACGATCCTGATCGCGCTTCTGCTTGGCACTGCGCTGGCGGGGGTGGTGGGGGCCTTGGTGGCGGTTCCTACGGCAGAGTTGATATCCGTTCTGCTCGATGAGTATGCGGTTCAGAAGACGTAACGCAGAGGTCTACTCTAGGGTTCCCGAGAGGGGAAGTTCTTCGGAGGAGAAGCCTACGCGCAGCGTTCTCGCGCCCTCTGGTGTGACCCACTGGCGGCGCTGCACGGACCAGTACTGCAGGGCTCGGGGAGCGACGGCCAACGTAAGCATTTTGCTCTCACCCGGGGCCA
>CAXTPY010000096.1:559-7854 GCA_964246195.1 uncultured Acidobacteriaceae bacterium
GTCGAAGGCGGCGAGGGTGCGGGGGGCGAACTGTACGCCAGAGACGGCTTGCGTGGGCGCGTCGAGGTAGACCTGGGGCACGGCATCGCCGGCAGCCGCGCCGGTGTTGCGGATCCTGAGGGAGACAATCGCGCCACCGTCCGGGGCTCGGGTGACCTTGAGGCCGGTGGCCTCAAAGCTGGTGTAGGAGAGTCCGAAGCCGAAGGGGAAGAGAGGCGCGATCTTTCGGCTGTCGAACCAGCGATAGCCGACCAGCACACCCTCGGAATAGGTGGTCCTGCCATCGATGCCCTGTGCGGAGCGCTCTGGGTGGGATGGATCAGTCGCGGGGTAGTCGGTCAGCTTGCGTGCCCAGGTGACGGGTAGATGGCCTCCTGGATTGCTTGTGCCGAGGAGCGTCTTGGCGGTCGCCCAGCCTCCTTCGTCGCCCGGCCACCACATTTCGAGCACGGCTTTCACCTTGCCCAACCACGGCATCGCGACGGGCTGGCTGGTGTTCAACACCACCACGGTGTTGGGATTAATGGCGGCGATCTCTTCGATGAGTTGGTCCTGGTCTCCGGGAAGGTCGAAGGACTGCTTGCCGCGCGTCCAGGCGAAGACCACGGCTGTGTTTGCGTGCTTCGCCGCGGCCAGAGCTGCTTCATGATCGCGGCGGCGATCCTCGGGGGTCATCCAGTTTAGCCTGATCTGCGCGGGGGCGTGCGATGTGTCCGGGGAGAGGGTGACGCTCAAGGCGTGGGCTCCGCGTGTGAGGTGCAGGGCACGGCGAACGTTATCGAGGCCGTCGGTGGTGGGGACGACGTTGTCTTGCGTGGCGTACTGAACGTCTCCGTGGACAGTGCCGAGCGTGGCTCCTGTACGAGCGGTCTCCTTGCCATCTACGGAGAGCGTTCCGCGTCCTGCGATGATCTGGAGGTAGAGCCAGTACACGCCATCCTTCGGCACGTTGAGGGTGCCGGTCCAGGAGGCTTCGGTATCGGCGGGAAGAGTGTTTCCGTTGGCGGCGGTGAAGTCAATCTGTGGATCTATTTGGGTAGGGGAGGTGGAGGCTGTGCGCAGCAATCCAGGCTGGCCTCCATGGGAGAGGTTCGCCGCTGGGAGGGGCGTGCCCGTCATGTCGTCTGCGACCGCGTAGGCGATCTTTGCGGAGGGCTCGAGTTTGCGCAGGGCTTGGAGGGGGCTGACCTGGCGGGAGAGGATGCCGGGGGAGCGTTCGCCGAAGGTGCCGATGGCATCGAGCTGTCCGGCGGTCGGGCCGATGAGGGCCAGACCGTTCAAGGCTTCCGGCTGGAGGGGGAGGGTCTTGTTGTCATCTTTCAAGAGGACGGCTGCGTCTTCCGCGGTCTTCTCTATGACGGCCGCGTTGGCGTCGATGTCCTGTGCGGTGACGTTGTGTTTCTGGCGACCGTCGAGGTAGCCGAAGCGATCGATCTCATAGAGGACATGACGCGCGGCTTCGGTGATGCGGGCCGGGGTGACGGTGCCGGAGGCGAGGGCGGTCCGCATGGTGGTGGAGTCATTGTCCATCGGAAATTTATTCAGGTCCAAGCCGTGCGAGGCATGCTCCTCGGGGATGCTGCCGCCGAGCATGCCGGCGAGGGCGGCGAGATTCGGCTTGGTGGGGGCCGCGGAGGTCTCGGGCGCGGTGCGGAAGAAGGTGTGCATCATGGAAGCGAAGGGGCTGGTGGGATCGATCTCACCGGGCATCTCCATGTCGAGCCCCTGGTTGAGAAAGAGCACGCTATGCACGCCTCCCCAGTCGGAGGTGACGAAGCCGCGAAAGCCGAGTTCGCCGCGGAGGATGGTCTTGAGCGTATCGGGGTTGCCGCAGGCGAAGGGGCCATTGAGGCGGTTATAGGAACACATGACGGACGACACGCCTGCATTCACGGCCTGGACGAAGGGCGCGACATAGACCTCGTGCAGGGTCTGCTGGTCGATGACGACGTTGAAGGAGTCGGTATCGTAGCCGACGTAGTGCTTGGCCTGAGCCATGACTCCCTGGGATTGCGCGCCTCGAATCTCGGCCGCGCCCATGACTCCGGTGAGGAAGGGATCTTCGCCGAAGGTGTTGTAGCCGCGCGCGAAGGTGATGTCGCGGTCGATGTTGATGAAGGGCTGGAGCACGACATCGATGCCGAGGGAGCGCGCTTCGCGCCCGATGACGACGCCGTTCTGCTCGGCATCGTCGCGGCTAAAGGTGGCGGCGACTCCCATGGTGGCGGTCTCGGCGTGGCCGGGCACGCGGGTGAGGAGGCCGGGGGGGCCGTCGGCGAAGCGCAGGGAAGGAATGCGCAGGCGCGGCACGCCGGGGAGGTATCCGGCCTGACCCTGGTTGGTCTCGGCCGGCTCGGGAGCGCCGCGGATCAGGCCCATTTTTTCTTGGAGGGTCATCTGATCGAGGAGACTGTCGATGCGAGCTTCGTCGGCATGCTCCGTGGGTACGGCCTGCGCGTTCGCCTGCGAGGAGGTTCCATGCAGCAGAAGAAAGACGGCGTAGAGGAGGAAGACGGGTCGAGATAATTTCATGGGACCTTTAGACGCGGAAGTTGTGAGTGGCTTCCACGATATCGTAAGAGTTCGAGCTATGACCAGCTTGCTTGCTTGGTACGCGGGACCGGCGGCTGGCGAACAGCTTTGTTGGAACTCAGGCGTTGTAGGTAGAGGAACTCACCCTTCCACCGCGTCCGGTCCAGTTAGTGTGGAAGAACTCACCTCGCGGCTTGTTGACACGTTCATAGGTGTGGGCTCCGAAGAAGTCGCGCTGAGCCTGCAGCAGATTCGCGGGGAGGCGCTCGGTCCTGTAGCCGTCATAGAATGCGAGGGCGGTCGAGAAGGCGGGCGTCGGGACGCCGATCTCGATGGCATGGATGACGGCCTTACGCCACGACCACTGATACTTATTCAGCACACTGGAGAAAAAGTCGTCGAGGAGGAGGTTTACCAGTCCGGGATCTTTGTCATACGCGGCCTTGATGTCGCCGAGGAAGGCGGAGCGAATGATGCATCCACCGCGCCACATGAGCGCGACACCGCCCATGTTCACGTTCCAGCCCTGCTCCTTGGCTGCCTCGCGCAGCAACATGTAACCTTGTGCATAGCTGATTATTTTCGAGCAATAGAGCGCGCGGCGGACGTCCTCGATGAATTCCTTTTTTTCAGAGACCGTTAGGATTTTCTTGGGTCCTTCGAGGACCTTCGACGCGGCCACGCGCTCTTCTTTCAGGGAAGACAGGCAACGCGCGAAGACGCTCTCGCCAATCAGCGTCACTGGCATTCCCAGATCCAGAGCGGAGATGGCGGTCCATTTTCCGGTACCCTTCTGTCCGGCTGTATCGAGGATTTTGTCCAGCATCGGCTGGCCGTCGTCGTCTTTCTTGGCGAAGATGGCTGCCGAAATTTCGATGAGGAAGCTGTCGAGTTCACCCTTGTTCCACTCGGTAAATACATCGGCAAACTCGTCCGCGGACAAGGCGAGGCCGTCCTTCAAGAGGTGATAGGCCTCTCCGATCAGCTGCATGTCGCCATACTCGATTCCGTTGTGCACCATCTTGACGTAGTGGCCGGCACCGTCCTCGCCTACCCAGTCGCAGCAGGGCGTGCCATCGTCTACCTTGGCGGCGATCGTTTGAAGGATGTCTTTGATATGGGGCCACGCCTTGGCGTTGCCGCCGGGCATGATGGATGGTCCGAAGCGCGCGCCTTCCTCGCCTCCACTTACGCCGGTTCCGATGAACGAGATGCCTTTGGCGGCCAGGGCCTTGGTGCGCCGGTTGGTGTCGGTGTAGAGGGAGTTGCCTCCGTCGATCAAGATGTCGCCTGGTTCGAGGTGGGGGAGGATCTGGTCGATGGTGCGATCCACGACATCGCCGGCCTTGACCATGAGCATGACGCGGCGCGGGGTTTTGAGCAGAGCGCATAGCTCCTCGACGGTTTGGGCTCCTACGACATGGGTTCCTGCCGCCTCCTGGGAGAGGAACTCGTCGACCTTGGAGACGGTGCGGTTCCAGACGGCGACCTTGAATCCGTGGTCGTTCATGTTGAGTACGAGATTCTGTCCCATGACTGCCAAACCGATCAGTCCGATATCGCAAGTTGCCTTCTGCATTCGCACCACCTGGAGGCGCGCCGTGGGGCGCGCACTGCCTTTCTCGTTTGTGAACTATGTGCCTGATGCGCGCGATGCAGGGCCGGTGTCTGCACTGGAGGGCTCGATCGGGCGGTGCAGGCGACACGCGCCATTGTGTCACATACAACTCACCTTCGGCATCTCTCTCGCTTCATGCTGGGGGCGGGGCGATCCGCGGTAGAGCTAAAAATCCCGCGAGGAACGGGCGTTCTGAGATAGAGTAACTGCAAGCTACCCCACAACCCAGCGGCACGCCAGCTTCTACGACAACGCAGCACGAGGATACCCGCAACGCCGGCATACCCGGCCACTCTGGTCTTCACAAGGAGCTCTCCATGCATATGTCGAAAGCCTCGACCGCCCTGTCCCGCCGCTCGTTTCTTCGCCTGGCTTCGGCGGCAGCGACGATTCCTATCCTGACGGAGGGTCACCTGGCACGCGCGGCTATGAAGGCGGCGCAGACGGCGGGTCAAAGCGGTGCAAAGCTTGCGACGAGCAAGGTATCGCGGCAGGATGCGGATCTTGCCTCGGACTTTCCCAATACGTACCCGGTGAACGCTGTGATTATCAATGCGAACGAGAACCCGCTTGGGCCCTCTGCGGCGGCGTGCGAGGCGATCGCCGCGATCGCGCATAAGGGGGGGCGCTACGACATCGACGGGGAGACGGCAAAGCTGACAACGACGTTCGCGGCGCAGAACGGACTCGCGGAAGACCACGTGACGGTGTACGCGGGGTCTTCCGAGCCGCTGCACTTTACGGTGCTGGCCTTCAGCTCGCCGAGCCGAGGCTTCGTGACGGCGGACCCTTCGTACGAAGCGGGCATGTTCGCTGCTACCGCGGCGCGGGCGAGGATCTACAAGGTTCCACTGACCTCCGCCTACGCCCATGACGTGAAGGCCATGGTCGCGGCGGACCCCCATGCCGGGGTGCTGTATGTCTGCAACCCTAACAACCCTACGGGGACGCTGACCTCGCGGGAGGACATTCTCTGGGCTCTCGACCACAAGCCCAAGGGGTCGATTCTTCTGGTGGACGAGGCCTACATTCATTTATCGGACTCTCCGAGCGTGCTCGACCAGGTGGCGGCGGGAAGGGACCTGATCGTGCTGCGCACCTTCTCGAAGGTTTACGGGATGGCGGGCATACGATGTGGGATCGCGGCGGGGCGGCCTGACTTGTTGAAGGCGCTGGAGCCCTTTGGGATTAATGCGATGCCGATTACAGGGTCGGCGGCGGCGAACGTGAGCCTGCTGGACGCGGCGCTGGTGCCTACACGCAAGCAGATTATCGCCGAGACACGCAATTCGACCTTCAGCTTCCTGACGGCGAACGGTTACAAGTTCATTCCTTCGCAATCGAACTGCTTCATGATCGATACTGGGAGGAATGGGCGCGAAGTAATTGCAGCCATGCGGCAGAAGAACATCTTTATCGGGCGGACGTGGCCTATCTGGCCCAACTCGGTTCGGATCACGGTGGGGACGCCGGAGGAGATGGATCGTTTCAAAGCGGCGTTCAAGCAGGTGCTGGACGCGCCGGCTAGCACGGCTGGGTTGCGCGTCACCGAAGCGCGGGGATTGAGCTTCCCGCGGTTCTCCTAAAGAGGCGTGCTAGTAGAAGCTATGGTTTCTGCCGCGCGATCGAGCGTTGCCGAGTGGTGGACCGCTTGAGCGCGGACAAATTCAGCGGTTTCGAGGGCTCGAGGAGGGTGAGTCAGAGGCTTCCCTGAGCCTGGACTGGATGTTGCTCCACACCTCGGGGCTGGGCTCTTCTTCGACGGGCTCAAGGAGCATGCGGGCTTGGTCGGCGATGTACTGGAGGTCTCGGAGGAGGGCCGAGCAGTTGGCGCAGATATTGAGGTGGCCCATGAGGGCGGGATCGCCGCTGAATCCTTGGTTGCCAGAGGAGAAGAGTTCGGGGATCTTCTCTTGGAACTCTTCGCAGGTCATGGCGGATTGCCCGGTGCCGGAGGCGTCGGGGGCGGCGTGGGAATGGTTGAAGTTGTGCGGGGTCATTGCGCCACCTCCTTGAGCAGGACCGCAGCTATGGCGGGTGGGAGTGGATGGCGGAGAAGCTCGCGCAGCTTCAGGCGGGCCTTGTGGAGCTGCGACTTGCTGTTGCCGGTGGAACATTCGAGCATGGTGGCGATCTCATTGTGTTCGAAGCCTTCGACATCGTGAAGCACGAAGACCATTCTGTAGCCGGGGGGGAGGGACGCGACTGCGCGCTCCAGGGCCACGCGATCGACGGAGCCGGCGAGTTGGGGGTCGCGGCTGCCGAAGTCGCGCTTGGGGGCGTCGTCCTCGGAGGGGTTGATGGTCTCTTCGAGGGAGACGAGTTGGAGGCCCTTTTTGCGTAGGTGCATAAGGACGAGATTGACGGTGAGACGGTGCAGCCAGGTGGAAAAGGCCGACTCGCCGCGGAAGCTGCCGATCTTGCGGAAGAGGTGTAGGAAGGCCTCCTGGGTCATGTCTTCGGCTTCGGAGACGTTGCCGAGCATGCGCAGGCAGAGGGTGTAGACGCGGCGTTTGTGCAGGGCGTAGAGCTTGGAGAAGGCTTCGGCGTCGCCAGCCTTGGCCGCTTCGATCGCCTCGGCTTCGCCGGCGATGGGCGGGTTGCGTTTGAACAGCCCTGGGTTGGGCTTGGCTTGATTCATTGGGGTGCCTTGAAGTTCCATCCTGGGATCCTGGGAGATGCGGTTGTCAGTCGACCGGTTGGTGCTGGCCTCGGGAGAGTAGGCACAAGGGAGATGATAGCTCGGTTATGTGTCCTGTGATGCGGGAGAGCATCGTGCAGTTGTGTCAGTTGGCTTCAAAATGCTGCATCTAGGAGACTTAGCTTCTGCGCGGAGGGCGGGTCAGGTTCCAACGAAGCGGGCGTAGAAGCTGCGGGCGGTGGCGGGGTCGGTGGTGCCCTGGATGAGGGCGCGGCCGTCGCTGAAGACGGTCATGGTGAGAGGAGGACGCTCGAAGCGGAGGAGGAGGGGACTCGAGCGAACGGTACCGTGGGAGGCAAGCTGGAGGCCGAGGCGGCGTATGTCTATTGTACGGTGGTGCTCGTGGATCTGCACGGAGTTGCGTCCGCAGAGGGTGATGTGGGGACGGGTCGATCCTGAGAGATGGAGGAAGAGGCGCTTGCCGCAGACGTCGCAGCCGGGTGA
>CAXTPY010000097.1:0-7673 GCA_964246195.1 uncultured Acidobacteriaceae bacterium
GTCGTGGTCGCGCTCGCTACACCCGTCTGCGTGAGGCTCGAACCACCTCCACTGCTACTCAGATTCCAGTTCAGGTTCATCGGGGCAGCCCCGTCCGAAAGCGTAGGAATGCTGAAGGCGACATTGCCCGTAGGCGAGGTCAGGTTGCCCGAGGAGTCGAACGTAAGATTGCCGCTTGCAACCTGGCTCGTCGCCGCACCCGTATCCGCGGTCGGAACATTCACCGTATAGCTCCACGCGTTCGTGCCCGTCTTGGTATAGTTCACGGTCAGCTCGTGGGAGGTGCCTAGAGAGTCATAGATCGGCGTGGTACTCGCAAACGTCGTGCCGGTTGCCGCACTGGCGTTCAGGTTCGCCGAAAGTTGAAACGTCGTCGTCGCCGTAGCCGAGATCACGGACCCTGTTCCCACCTGAAGCGGCTGCAGCACAGAAGAGGTAGACACCACGCCATTGACCGCCGGGTAGCCCATCACCAGCTCTCCGCTGGGCGTAGTCAACTGCCCCGTTGCATTGACCGTAAAGTCCCCCGCGCGGGTGTAGCTCGTCACTCCGTTCGAAGCCTGTGTAACGAAGAATCCGTTCCCCGCAAGAGCCATGTTCGACGCCACGCCGGTCGCGCTAGCGGCCCCGTCGGTGAAGTTCGAAGAGGTCTGCGAGGTGATGACGCCCAGTCCCGTCTGCACAGGATTGTTCGCTCCATTCAACGCGCTGCTCTGAGCGAATAGATCGCTGAAGGAGACCGTCTGGTCCTTGAACCCTATGGTATCGAGGTTGGCCAGGTTATTCGAAACAGCCTGCAGCTGATTTTGACTGGCAACGAGGCCTGATAGTGGAACACCAAAGAAAGCCATTTATTTGCCTCCGAAAAGAGTATTGATAGAAGAAAGATCGAGTGCGGAGCTAGGGTTGCCGGCCGCGAGTGTGGCCGCCTGTGCCGCCGTCGTAGAACTGTACGGGTTGCTCAGAAGCGCCGCTCTCGCAGAGACCAGCGAGGCTGAACTGAGAGCAGCCGTGGCAGTAGATGTCGTGGGAGCAGGAGTCGCCGTGGATGCCGCCGCCGGTGCCGCAGCGGCGATAGAGGCCGTCGTCGAAGCTGTGCTGGCGGGCGCGCTCGCGCTCGAGAGTGTTTGATTGATCGCGATCAACTGGTCCAGTTGATTCAGCGAGATCATCTGCCCCACCATCGCGGTCGAATCCATCGGAGCGGTAGGATCCTGGTTCTGCAGCTCCTTCACCAGAAGATTCAGAAAGGTCGTTCCCGTAGTCGTGCTTGTAAGCCCCGCGCCTGCGCTTGCGGCGCTCGTCGTCGCCGGCGCGGCGGGCTGCAAAGCCATCGGGTTGGCGTTCAGCAGACTCACCGGCGATAAAGATGTACTTGCAGATACAGACATGCTTCCTCCTCAGTCGTTCGTTTTAGATCCGAATATCCAATCTTGTCGTCTTCGCAGTCATACCCGCGCTAGAGCTCGCAGGAACAGCCGCCGCACCGCGTGTCGATCCTATCGGCGCAACGCCGTCACTCCCCGCTGTCTGCCGGTTGGCTCGTTCCTGCTGCCCTGAGTCCCCATTCGCCGAGGCGCCTTGGCCTTGGATCTCTACTCTCGCCTGCACGCCATAGGCCGCCCCCAGCTTCTGCTCGATCGCCGGCAGGTGCGTCGCCAACGTCTGTCCGAGCTCCGAGTGCGCGGTGGAGATCTGTGCGGACAGGGCCTGATGGTTCAGCGACGTGCTGATCGAGATGTTTCCGAACTCGGCGGAATGCATCCCCAGCCGCATCTCCGAATGCGTCACGGAGTGGATGAGCTGCGCACTGCTCACGACAGGCATCGTCTGAGCCTCCAGCCCGGAGCCCCCGCTGGCTTGTCCATGGACGGTTGCGCCGGCCCCACCGGGCCCCTGCGGCGCGGTCGCGGCTCCGGTAGCGGCCCCCGTCGCGGCCGGAACCTGGCCCATCTGCGCAGCCTGCGCCAGTCCCGGGCTGTTGCCAGCGGAAGGGAAAGAACCCACATTTCCTGGGCTCACGCTCGGCGCCTCCGCGAGCTTTCCATTCACAGATCCCATCGTCTGGTTTGCCGAAGAAGATCCTGCGGTATTGTCGACCTTATGCTTACCAGGTCCGCCGTCGCTGGCGGACCCCACCTTCTGAGCCAGACCCGCGCGGCCCGGATCACCGCCAGACGATGCCATCCCCGGAGTAGGCTTGCTGCCCAAAGCTGCGCCCTGAACCGTCTTCAGAGAGCTCTTCGAAGTGTCCCCCCCGCCCCTCGCTCCAGGGCCGCTCATCCCCAGGGCGTTCCTTGGAGCACCTCCGGCCGAGCTCAAAGCCGCAACCGATGGCACCGCAGCGGGTGGAACGCTGGATGCCGCCACGCTCAGGGCGCTCGCTTCGGCCACCTTAGCCGCCGTCTCCTTCGCCTTCACGACAGCAGACGAGGTCTCCGCCTTGGCAGTACTCGCAGCACGGTTATCCGCCGCCGCGCTCGCGGGCACGGAGCCTGTAACCTCGGAGCCGCCGTTGCCGCCTTGTGTATGTCCCGGCAGCGCCGCCGCACCCTCTGGCCGCGGCGAACTAACACCCGCTGATGGCACCTGGACCCCGGCAAGAGAGCCCCCTGCTTCCCCCAAAGAAAGCATCGACGATCCCGATAAACTCTTCCCGTCGATCGTCTGCGCTGCGCCTTGCGATCCGCTTCCACTCCCCCTACCCGGACTCTGCGGCTTGGGCGCGCCAGCCGCAGCGTCTCCGATCGGAAGATGGACGGAGAGCTGTACAAAGGTCCCCAGAGCTGCCGCCCCGGTAACCGCCGGCGCCCCGGTAACCGCCGGCGCCCCGGTAACCGCCGGCGCCGCGGTCACCGCGGAAGGCTTCTCTGAGGACGCCGGCTGGTTGCTCTTCTTCTCGCCATCGTGAGCTTTGGCTCCCTGGCTTCCATGTTCCGGCCTGGCCGCGGACGCAGTACCGGGTCCTGTATTGGCATCCGCAAACACCTGGTGAAATCTGGCTTGACCCGCGGCCACAGAACCACTTCTCGAGTTCTCGTTCGGTACAGTACGGGCGGTCTGAAGGGAGACATGCACGCAGTTGCTAAAAGCACCTGCGGGGCCAAACAGGATGCGGTGCGGGTATCTCGCGGAATGAAGCACATACAGTCGCAAACCACATCCCACAGCACCCGGCAACGCCATCCAACCCGGCAAATCCGGTAAGCTTTGCCCACCCCGCCCGGCAGAGCTTGCCTAGTCGAGCGGTCTGCGCGAGGAGAAATTGTCATCCATCATCCTCTGTTCCTGCAGATTCTGCCGCCGGGTGAAGTGCTCGAATTGATCCTGACGCAGCCCCGCCAACAGCTCCCGATCGCGATGAGCTCTTTCATACACCTTCATCTGCTGATCGCGCAGCACCGTCAGCTTGCCGAGTTGCTGCGCACCTTCCAGTTGCAGCTCCTCCACCGCCTGCAGCTGCCCCTGAAACACGAGAAGCTCTGCCGCTGAGGTCGTCAGCTTGAGTAAAGCCTCACGCGCGCGCAGCAGCTCTTCTCGCCGCGCTCCAAGCTCGGAAAGGGTCTGGCGGTTCAGGTTGATCCGGGCCAGGATCTGTCCCAGCAACCGCTCCTCGCGTTGTTCGGCGATCTCTCGCATCCGCATCACCGTCGCCAGTGAAAATCGAAAGGCCATACTAGCTCGCAAGCCTGGCCAGACGCTCCGTTACCGCGGCAAAGCCCGGCGTCTCCTGCGCGCTCTGTTGCAGAAAGGCATTCAACTCGGGCAGTACCTCCACCGCACGGTCCAGCACCGCATCGAAGCCCTTCTGGTAAGCTCCGATGCGGATCAGGTCCTCTGACCTCGCATACGACGAGAGCAGAATCCTCAGCGCCCTGCTCTTGTTCATGTGCTCCGCCGAGGTCACCGAAGGCATCAACCGGCTCAGGCTGTCCAGCACCGAGATCGGCGGATAATGATTGCGCAGCGCCAGATTGCGGTCGAGAAGAATATGCCCATCGAGCAGCGAACGTACCGTATCCGCCACCGGATCCTGTTGATCGTCGCCTTCCATCAGTACGGTGTAGAACGCCGTGATGCTTCCCGTCTTGAAATTCCCCGCGCGCTCCACCAGCTTCGCCAGGGTGTTCAACACCGAAGGCGTATATCCCTTGGTGGTCGGAGGTTCACCCGCCGCCAATCCAATCTCTCTCTGCGCCATCGCAAACCTGGTCAGCGAATCCACCACCAGCAGTACGTTCTTGCCTAACGCCGCGAAGTGCTCCGCAATGGCCGTGGCCGAGAGCGCCGCTCGCATCTTCAGCAGAGGAGACTGGTCCGAGGTAGAGACCACCATCACCGAGCGCCGCCGCCCCTCTTCGCCAATCACCTCCAGAAACTCCTGCACCTCCCGTCCACGCTCTCCGATCAGCGCCAGCACCGTCATATCGGCCTCCGTTCCACGCGCCATCATGCCCAGCAACGTACTCTTGCCCACGCCGCTGCCCCCGAAGACGCCAAGCCGCTGCCCTCGCCCACAGGTCACGAACGCGTCCAGCGCACGTACGCCGCATCCGAGCGCCTGCCGTATCGGCAAGCGATCGAGAGGAAGCGGAGCCGCTGCATCCACCGGCATGGAACGTCGCGCCCCGTAGCTTCCTAGCGAGTCCAGAGGCTCTCCCGTACCGTCGATTACACGTCCAAGTAGCTCCGGCCCCACCCGAATGGAAGGCCTCCCGCCGCTCGCTACAATGCGATCCCCATACCGTATCCCGCGCGGAAGCTGCAGCGTCATCGTCAGCATCACAGATCCGCGGAAACCCACAACCTCCCCCGCATGCCTCTGCCCTTCCGCCGTGAAGATCTCGCACGCATCCCCCACCGAGCAAAATGGCCCTTCCGATTCCACCAGGTCTCCCACCACCTGCAGCACGCGCCCGCTCCAACGCAGCGTACTCGTCTGGTGAAGTTGTTCGAGATACGGCGTCAGCGGAGTCGGCATCAAACCTGCGGCTTCTTCGCCAGCACGTCGAGGAAGCCTCGTTCGACCTCCTTCAACTGCGCGTCCAGACTGAAGTTCACCTTGCCGAGCTCCGTCTCGAGCACACAGTCGCCGGCCTCAAGCTCCCGGTCCCCCACCACGCTGACAGTTAGATTCCTCCCCGGCGTGATCATCCGTTCCCGCCACACCTGCGCCTCCTCCGGCCGCACCCGGATCGAGGCTGCCGCGCCATCTTTCAACTGACCCAGCGCGATCTGCACGATCGCCGCCACCAGCAGAGGATCTACCTGCGCCTCACGATGAATGATCTTGCCCGCAATCGCAAGCGCAAGCTGAACGACTTCAGCCTCCACACGCGCAAAATATCCTCTGCGTTCCGCTTCAAACTCCGCCAACGCCCTTGAGATCTTCGCCGTCTCACCTTCCGATCTCCGCTGAAACTCCTGCCGCAAGCCCGCCTCTGCCTGCGCCATCCCAGCCGCACGCTCCCCCGCCAGCTGTTCCAGGAAAGACTTCTCCGAAAGCCTGACCTCCGGCGGGGCATTCTCCTCAGCGGCCTTCTCCCCGGAGTCCTTCACAGCACCCGCGGGCGCGATCTGCCTGTACTCGAATTCCGCGATAGGAACCGTAAACACGCCCGATAACGGCGTTCGGCTAAAGGACATACTCGTCCGCTCCTTCGCTCTTCAGCACAATCTTGCCTTCCATCTCCAGCTTGCGCGCCATGGCAACGATGTCCAACTGCGCCTTGGCCACCTCTTTGCTCCGCACCGGCCCCAGCAGATCAGCCTCCTCCTTCATCATCTCGATCGCGCGCGACGACATGGTCGAATAAAAGTGATTCTTCAAGCTCTCCGAAGCCCCCTTCAGCGCAAGCGTTAGCACCTTCTTTTCCGCTCCCGCGGAGACCGCCCGAAGCTGCAGCTCGGACACACTCAGGAAGTCCTCAAACGTAAACATCAGATCCCGGATACTCACCGCAAGCACAGCCTCCTCCTTCTCGATCGCCTCCAGAATCTCCCCCGAGGTCGTGGCGTCGATATTGTTCATCAGGTCCGCCACGCTCTGAAATCCCGAATACGTCTTCTTCTTCTGCTCCCCCACCGAACGCAGCCTGCGATTCAGCACAATCGCAACCTTCTCCGCCATCTCCGGTGAAAACTGCCGCAGGTTCGCCAGCCTCCGCACCGACTCCGCGCGTATCGGAGGCGGAAGGCACATCAGCAGCGCAGACGCCTGCTTCGTCTCCAAATGCCCGAGAATCAGCGCGATCGTCTGCGGATGTTCGCCCTCCAAAAACCGGGACAGCTGCTTGGGATCGATCCGCTGCAGCGAGTCGATGCGCGACGAGTTGACCTGTTGCGACCGCGCCAGCCGCTGCACGATGCCTTGAGCCCCATGCTCCCCAAACGCGCGCACCAGCAGACGCGTAGCCACCTCGTACCCCCCCTGCGCGATGTGGTCCTGCGCCAGCGTCATCTCCTGGTACTCCTGCAACACCTTCAGCGAAAGCTCGCGCGATACGTTTCCCAGCCGAAGAATCTCCTGCGTCAGCCCTTGAAGATCTTCCTCCGACAGATGATGGAAGATGCTCGCCGCAGCCTCATCCCCCAGCAGCGTCACCAGGATCGCAGCCTTCCGCACCCCCGGCATCTCCGCCATCTCTGGATCCATGCTCACTCCGTCACCCCCTGCAGCCACGCCTGCACCACACGCGCGCTGCTGGCAGGTTCCGACTTGACCTGCTGCAGCAGCTGCTCCTTCAGCGCCAGCGTGCGCGCCACCTCCCCCGCAGCCGTCTCAGGCAACGTGAGCCCCGAGCCTGTGACCGTCCCCGCCAGCGCCTGCTGCACCGGCAGCTGCGCTCCCACGTCCAGCACCTTCTTCTGCAACGGGCGGATCATCAGGAAATACGCCAGCACAAACAACGCAAGCAACGCCGCGTACCGCACCAGAGTCGAGAAGTCCGATAGCTCCTTCCTCGCCCGGTCCAGCACCGACGCCACCGGCATCTCCGCCTCCGCGGCCTGCGCAAAGGTCAGGTTCTGCACACTCAGCACGTCGCCCCTCGCCGTGTCCAGTCCGATCGCGTCCCCGGCCAGCGTCTCGATCTGCTGTAGCTCCTTCGGCGAGCGCTTCGTCCTCGTCTCTGTCCATTTCCCGTTCGCTCCAGGCTTGCGCGTGATCGCATCGTCGACCAGCAGCGCAGCCGTAATCCGCCGTATCCGCCCCGCCGGCTCGATGGAGTGCCGTGTACTCTTGTTCACGCCGTACGTCGTATTCTCCGTCTTCGAGCTTTGGGTCGTATCGTCGCCCACCGGAGGCGGCACGTTCGGCGTCGTCTGCGGCACGTTGCTCGTCGTCCCCGGCACCCCACCCACGCCTCCGCCCGGTCCCGTCTGCTCATCGGACTTCTGCATCGTCAGCGGCACGGCGACCGCCGGATCGTACTTCTCCTGGCTCTCCTCCGACGTCCCAGGATCGTACTCCACGTTCACACTCGCGCGAAGGTGGTCGAGCCCCACCACCGGCAGCAGCGTAGCCACCAACCGCTGCGTAAGCTGCCGCTCCACCCCTTCCTCCCCCGGAAATGAATCTCCCAAACCTCCCAGCGGAGCGTTCGAGTCGGCATCCATGATCGACACATATCCCGCCTTCAGGTCGTCGACCCCCCCCCCCCCCCCACCCGGAA
>CAXTPY010000098.1:0-7616 GCA_964246195.1 uncultured Acidobacteriaceae bacterium
GGGACGCTCTTGAATAGGAAAGAGGGGCCTTCCGGTAGTCCGGTCGAAGAGGTAGAGGAAGCCCTGCTTGGTGGGCTGGGCGATCGCGTCGACCAGGCCGCCGCCGGAGCGCACGGTGACGAGCGAGGGTGGAGAGGGGAAGTCGCGGTCCCAGATGTCGTGGTGGACGCCCTGGAAGTCCCAGAGGCGCTTGCCGGTGTTGGCATCGAGGGCGAGCAGGGTGTTGGCGAAGCGATCGTCGCCGAGCCGGTCTGCGCCGTAGAAGTCGTCCACCGCCGAGCCGGTCGGCACGTAGACGATGCCGCGTTGTGCGTCGAGCGCCATGCCGGCCCAGTTGTTGGCCGAGCCGGTGACCTTCCATGCGTCGGGCGGCCAGGTCTCGTAGCCGGGTTCGCCGGGATGAGGGATGGTGTGGAAGATCCAGCGCAGCTTGCCGGTGTGGACGTCGTAGGCGCGGATATCGCCATGCAGCGCGGGCTTGGTCTCGGGCGCGCGGAAGCCCACGATGATGGTGTCGCGGAAGACGATGCCGGGAGAGGTCATGGCGGCGAAGCTCTGCTCGAAGTTGGGCTCGTCGAGGTCTTGGCGCAGGTCGATGCGGCCATGGTCGCCGAAGCTGGGGAGCGGCTTCCCCGTGGCGGGATCGAGCGCGTAGAGGAAGCTGAGCAGGCCGGCGAAGAGGATGCTGTGGGAGCCATCGGACCAGAAGCTTAGGCCTCGCGTGGGCTGGAGGCCGGGGGTGCCGTCGTCGAAGGTCCAGAGCTTCCGGCCGGTAGCCGCGTCGAGCGCGATCACCTTCTGCGTCGGAGTGAAGCCGTAGAGCCGGCCGCCGATCACCAGTGGATTCGTCTGCAGGCCGCCGGCCTCTCCGGTATCGAAGGTCCAGGCGACTTGGAGGGTGTGGACGTTGCCGCGGTTAATCTGGGCGAGCGGGGAGTAGCGGTCGTCGGCCCGGCTGCCTCCGTACGCGGGCCAGTCTTCTCCGGGTGCATCCGCTGCGGGTCGAGCGACTACGCCACCCTGCGCGTGGGCCGTCGGGGCGGGCAGGACCTGCGGAAGGCCAAGAGTCAGCAGCAAGCACAGCGGGAGAACAGCGTTCGGGAAGTTGGCTGCGCGGTGGAGGGCCATAGGGTCTTGCTTCAAGCCTTGTATCCTGCGCGTCGAAGCGGTGTCAAACTCTGCTTTCAGGCGATGGTGCGGGCATGGATTCAAGCGGCCCCGGCGATCTGGGCGCGGACGCGCGCCATCGTGTCGAGATAGAAGGCGAGATTGTGGACCGAGTTCAGCGTGGCCCCCAAGGGCTCGCCCGCGACGAAGAGGTGGCGCAGGTAGGCGCGCGTATAGCGGCGGCACACCGGGCAGCCGCACGCTGCGTCGATCGGGGCGGCATCCTCGGCATACTCCTTGCGCTTGATGTTCATGCGCACCGCGCTGCCGCTGTCGAGCTCTCCCGGCTGGGCGCGTCGGAAGAGCAGGCCGTGGCGCCCGGCGCGCGTGGGCAGCACGCAATCCATCATGTCCACGCCCAGGCTTGCGTATAGCTCGATCTCGTCGGGATAGCCTACCCCCATCACGTATCGAGGCTTGCCGGGCGGAAGGAACTCGAGGGTGCGCGCGATCATCTCGAGGGTAACCTGGCGCGGCTCCCCAACGGCGAGGCCGCCAAGAGCGTACCCAGGCAGGTCCATCTCGACCAGGCGCTCGGCGCTCTCGCGGCGGAGGTCCGGGTACATGCCGCCCTGCACGATGCCGAACAGGGACTGCGTCGTGCCCTCGAACGACGCGAACCACGGCACCTTCCGCTTATGTAACTCGAAATGATCTTTCGAGCGCAGAGCCCAGGCGTGGGTGAGGCCCATCGACTCGCGTGTGCGCTCCCAGGAGGCGGGCGTCTCGACGCACTCGTCGAAGACCATGGCGATGTCGGCCCCGAGCGCGATCTGTACGTCGATGGAGTGCTCCGGCGAGAAGAAGTGCTTGCTTCCGTCCAGGTGCGAGCGGAACTCGACCCCATCCGGCGCGACCTTGCGCAGCTTCGCCAGCGAGAAGACCTGGAACCCGCCGGAGTCCGTGAGCATAGGCCGGTCCCACGCCATGAAGCGATGCAGCCCGCCCATGCGCGCGATGAGATCGTGGCCGGGGCGGAGGTAGAGATGGTAGGTGTTGGCGAGCAGAATCTGTGCGCCGCCAAGGTTCGCGCCCAGCTCCTCGAGCACGCTCTGCTCCACCGCCTTCACCGTGGCCGCAGTCCCGACAGGCATGAAGACCGGCGTCTCCACGGTC
This sequence comes from uncultured Acidobacteriaceae bacterium, assembly GCA_964246195.1. Lineage (GTDB taxonomy): Bacteria > Acidobacteriota > Terriglobia > Terriglobales > Acidobacteriaceae > Edaphobacter. The sequence goes on from CAXTPY010000098.1 coordinate 2,284, forward strand.
CCGTGCGGAAGCTGTAGCTGGGCGCGTCTGCCGCCGGAGCAGGTCGTGTTGCCGACCACGAAGTTCAAGAACGCTCCCCCAAAGCAGGATGCTTCGATTGTAGGGGCTTTGCCGGCGCGCGTTGTGGTTCTACACTGGCTCGAACGAGCGAGAAGCACAGGCGCGGCGCTGGCAAAGGAGAGAAAATGCACGGAAGCTCGCAGGGTGTGTTGCTGGTCGTGATGTTGGCCGTGCTGGCGCTCTTCTACGCCGGCCGCTACGTGAAAGGGTATCCGCGAGAGACCCCCGAAGGACTGGCCTTCCCCTTCAAATCCATGGTGATCTGGACGCGAGCCATCGCGCTTCCCCTCTACATCGGATTCTTCGTGTATCCGTCATGGCAGGCGCGCCGAGGCGTTCCGCCGTGGCTTCTGCTCCTGTTTTTTGCCGTCGTGATGGTGGCCCTCTACCAGCTTCCCGGCACGATCGTGCTGACCGCGATCGGCGTGGAGCAGCGCTTCTGGCTGCGCAAGCCAAAGGTGATCCTGTACGGCGAGGTGATGGCGGTCCAGGCGGTGCAGTTCGGCCGCATGACCCGCGTGCTCGGAGACAACCGCACCAGCATTACCCATACCCAGAACCATGTGGCCGCGGCGGTCTTCCGGAAGCAAATCGAGCGGCATACGGGCAAGCGTGTGATAGCGTAAGCTCCGCCTAGTCCGTTCGGATCACGTAGGGCTCCGCGTCGGGCACATGGATGCCCGCGGCGATCTGGTCCGCATGCTGCTTGTCCGGCAGTTTCGGGTTGATGCGCACCCAGTGCCCGGTGGGTCCGGCGAACTCGATCACCTTGGCCGTGTTATACCGGCGCAGCAGATCGTTCTTCAACTGAACGGCGTCCTGCTGGTTGTAGAAGGCCCCGATCTGCACGCACCAGCGCCCCCCGGGAATGGCGTTCGGACTCGGCGGCCCGGCATAGGCCTCCACCCGCACCTTGGCCACGCCGGCCCGGTACACCCCGGTAGCTTTGGCCGCGGCGAGCGAGAGGTCGATGATGCGCCCGCGCACGAAGGGCCCGCGGTCCGTGATGCGCACGACCACGCTCTCGCCATTCGCCAGGTTGGTGACCCGCGCCACCGTCCCCAGGGGCAACGTAAGGTGAGCCGCCGTCATGGCGTTCTGGTCGTAGACCTTGCCGTCCGCGCCTTTCCGGCCCGCGTAGGGAGGGCCGTACCAGCTGGCCAACCCGGTCTCGGTGCGGAAAGGCCGGCCCTGGACCCCCGGCTGCGCTGGCGCGGAACTGGCAGCGCCGGAGGATGCTGGAGGAGTCGCCGGCCGCCGGCCAGTGGAAGCATGCTGGCGGGAGGAGTCGGAGTCGGAGGTGGTGGTGCCGGGCGGAGGCGGCTGTTGGGAGGCCCGGGCGTGGTGCTTGTGGCAGCCGCTCGCGGCCACAAGCAAAGCCGGTAGCAGGGCTGCCGCGAGCTTGCGGCGAGGCGTCAAGGCTTAGGCTCGCCGCTCCTAGGCGGTGCCGGCTGTGCGGGCTGTGCGGGCGGCGTCTCCCCCTCTCGCGCATGCGGCGGCGGCGTGCCGCGAGCGTGATCGTCCAGGCGCGAAGCCAGCCGGTGAAGCTCGGCCGCGGCGGCGCGCAAAGCTTCAATGCCGTTCCTCCGCAGGTCGGGAACCACCTCGTCGTTGATGTACGTGATGACGCGCCGAAGGTCCTGCTCGGCATGGGTGGCGGCGGCCTGCACCTGTCGCTGCCAGTTGGTTCTCGGATCTTCTGTCGGCATGGCGAAACTCTCCACTCTCCAGTATGAGTAGATCGAAAAGCGCGGTCAATCCGCTGCCCCCATTTCCTCGCGAGCGTTCCCGAATGGTAACGCGGAAGGTGTAGCCGCTTCGTCTTAACAACATGCGGCGAGTGGTGTAGCCGCTGCTAGGGTTGAATCAGAGAGTGTGAACGTTCGAGGGGAGCGCGGGAGATGCGTTGGTTGGGGGCTATCGCTCTGGCGGTGTGCGTGTCGGCAGGAGCCGCCGCGCAGAACCAGCCCACGCCCTCCGCTGCCGTCTCCAATCGCCTCGCCCCGGGCGATGACACACCTCCGCCTGCGGTGCCCGGAGTCGCCGTGAAAGCGGAGCTTCCAGATGCCCCGAGCCAGGTACAAGCCGCGGCCACACAGGCCCAGGCGGCTGCCGACCACCAGCCGCCAGGCCCCCAGCAGAGCGTGGTCGTCGTCTCCAAGGCCGCCTTCAGCAGCAGCGGCATCGCCCTGCGCCCCTGCAGCATCATGCACCACAAGAAGCGAACCGACTGGGACTTCGAAGACCCCACCATGGAGCAGGCCAGAAAACTGTGCATCGACAAAACCAACCCTTACGATCGCTTCCTGAACACCACCATGCGCATACCCATGACGCCCAACCAAAAGGCCTATCTGGCCTTCCGCAACCTGACCGACCCCTTCAACCTGGCTACCATCGTGGCCACGTCCGCGTTCACGATCGGCACCGATTCGCACACCGCCTTTGGGCCCGGCTGGAGCGCCGTCGGCCGGCTCACCGGCATCACCTATGTGCAGGATGCTACAGGCGAGTTCTTCGGAACCTGGCTGGTCCCTTCCATCGCCCGCGAAGACCCGCATTACCACCGCCTGCCCGAGGCCTCCATACCGCGCCGGACCCTCCATGCCATCTCCCGTACCGTGATCGCGCAGCACGATGACGGCAGCCCCATGCCAAACTACTCGACCCTGCTGATCTATCCCATCACCGCCGAGATCGCAAACCTCTACGTGCCCGGCGTGCAGACGAATGCCCCCTCCACGACAGCCCGGATCCTGACCGGGTACGCGACCGATCCCATCGCCAACCTCATTACGGAGTTCCTCCCCGACGTCGCGAAGCGCGTCCACGTCCGCATCATCTTCGTGCAGAGAATCCTGAACCAGGTCGCAACTGGCCAACCTGGTACCGAGTAGGTAGCGACGCCTTTGAAATGGAAGCAGCTACCGCCGCCGCAGCTGCGCCAGCAGGGCTTCGGCCGTCGGCCGCGTGTTCAGGATATCGTCTGCCGTCAGCCAGGCCCGGCGCAGCTGCGTGATGCCGAAGCGCATCTGGTCGAGCTCCTCGGTAGCGTGCGCGTCGGTGTTGACCACCATCTTGCAGCCGAGCTCCTTGGCCCGGCGCAGATGCAGGTCGTTCAGGTCGGCCCGCGCCGGGCTGGCGTTGTGCTCGACCGCCACGCCCAGCTCCGCCGCGCGTTGCAGCACAGCTTCTATGTGGACGGCATAGGGGTCGCGCTTCAGTACCTTCCGTCCTGTCGGATGCCCGAGAATGCGCGTATACGGGTCTTCAAGCGCGCGCAGCATCCGCTCCGTCATCTGCTCGATAGGCTGGTCGAAGCGGGAGTGTACGCTCGCGATCACGATGTCCATCTGCGCCAGCGTAGCGTCGTCCAGGTCCAGTTGCCCTTCGCCCAGAATGTCCACCTCGATCCCGGCCAGCACGGTGATGCGTCCCTCGTGCTCCTCCTGCAGCTCCGCGTTTACCTCCCGGATACGCCGCACGTGAGCGAGGGCGCGCGCATCGTCCATGCCATTGGTCATCGCAAGGTTCTTGGAGTGGTCCGTGATGGCGATGTAGCGCAGCCCGCGCGCCAGCGCCGCCTCCCCCATCTGTCGGATCGTGTCTCGCCCATCGGTCGCCTCCGTGTGCATGTGCAAGTCGCCGCGAATGTCGGCTAAGGTGATGAGCTGCGGAAGACTGCGCGCCGCGGCCGCTTCCAGCTCCCCGCAGTTCTCCCGCAGCTCCGGGGGTATGTACTCCATCTCCAGGGCCGCATAGATCTCCGCCTCCGACGACGCCGCCACGATCCGGTTATCCTCCAGCCGAAGCAGCGCGTACTCGCTCAGGCTCAGCCCGCGTTTGATGGCCCGCTGCCGCAGCGCCACATTGTGCATCTTGCTCCCGGTGAAGTACTGCAGAGCAGCCCCGTAACTCGCCCGTGGAAGCAGCCGCACATCCACCTGCAGATTGTTGCGAAGAGTGAAGGAGACCTTGTTCTGCCCCTTCGCCAGGAGCTTGTCGATCAGCGGCAGTGCCGCCACGTGCTCGACCGCCGCCTCCACCACCTCCGGCTCGCACGCCGGCCCGGTGACCAGCAGGTCGAGATCGCCAACCGTCTCGCGCCCCCGCCGCAGGCTGCCCGCCGGAGTAATCTCCTCCACGCCGGGAAACGCCCGAATCAGTCCCATGATCCTCGCCGCATGGTCCTCGGCGACATCGACGCGAAAACGCGAAGAGTTCTTCCTGTAATCCTCGATACCCTTCAGCAGCTTGGCCGTGAACTTCTCACCCATCCGCGGAAGCTTTAGCAGCAGCCCCGCCTTCGCCGCCGCCTCCAGTTGGTCCATGTCCGCGATCTGGAGCGCCGACCAAAGCATCGCCACCGTCTTCGGTCCCATTCCCGGAAGACGCAGAAGCTGCAGCATGCTCGGCCTGTAACGTGTAAGCAGCTCATCGCGCAGCGGCATGGAGGCCGTCGCCACCAGATCCCGCACATTGGCCGCCATGCCTTTGCCGATGCCCGGAATGGCCAGCAGGAGCTTCGGATCGGAGTCCGGCCCCGCGATCGCGTCCAGCGGCGTAGTCTGCTGCTCCACCGCCTCCGCCGCCCGCCTATAGGAGCGAATCCGGAAGGGATCGGCATTGTCGATCTCCAGCAGAGCGGCCGTCTCCTCCAGCAGGCGCGCGATCGTGATGTTGTCCATGTCTACCCACGGTCGGCTAGGGCCCGAAAGCCTCCGCCCCAGCCTGCTCCCAGAGTATTACAGCGCAGCCTTCCGCCGGGCTACCTGGTCCGCCTGCGGCCCCTTCTCTCCCTGAATCACGTCGAACTCCACCTCATCCCCCTCCTTCAGCGTCTTATATCCGTCCACCTGGATTGACGTGTAATGCACGAACACGTCCGCGCCTTCATCTCGTCCCAGGAACCCATATCCCTTTGCATTGTTGAACCACCTCACCACGCCTCTATGCTGCGACATTTGACCTCTCCTTACGGACACTCTCGCCCGTGTGAAACCTCGTGGGGAATGTGACAGAGCGAACGTGAAGTTGGTTGCCTCCCCAAGCCAATGACGAAGGAGAGGTCGGCGGCCAGCCCGCAATCATTGAGGCAGGTGCTGGAACGCGACCTCGTGGCTCACCTCCGGCCGCGCTCCTAGCCCAGACAGAATCTCCGCTGTGGGGATCGTCGAGATCCTAGCCGCGCCCTCGGCAAGAGTCTGTCTGATGCCCGCCGGCGGCCGGCAAACGTCCGTTCGCAATTCACCCGTCGTCACAACCCCTTCCCC
>CAXTPY010000099.1:0-7492 GCA_964246195.1 uncultured Acidobacteriaceae bacterium
ATTGGGACGGGTGGGCAAGATAGTTGGGGGGGAAGATTAGGCGGTTAGCTCAGGCAATGCTGTTTGGGCAAGGTTGAGGCATACGGCGCGTCGGGTTGATGGCTGGTGACACCCTTGCGCTGTACCTGGGCCTACGGCCTAGGCTGGTATGGGACGGACGTTCAGCCCCAGGACAGGGACGGGCGTTCGGTGGAGCGCGGGCATATTGAAGCCTGCCCCGTTCCGATGTAAGATAAGGGTTGCAGACGATTTTGTTCCGTCGTACGAAGTTGTGCCGTGAGCGTACCGGCAGCATGACGGAAGAGAGGAGTGGGCGAGAGCCCACTTTTTATTTGCTCCAAAGCCGGCTTTTGAGCTGGGCTTGGAAGAGAGATGAAGTTCGGAAGACGACGATGGCGGTGCAGCTGGAGGCAATTCGGAGTACGGCGGAGCGCGTGGCCGGCTCGCATGGGCTGGAGGTAGTGGATGTGGAGTTTACAGGCGCGGCTAAGTTCCGAACACTGCGGGTGTATCTGGAGAAGGATGCCGCGGGACGGGCGAAGCTGGCGGAGCGAGCGGCGGCTGGAGACGCTGAGGGTCTGCCGAGCGGCGTTGCGGTGGAGCTGCTGTCGGGGGTGACGCATGAGGATTGCGCGGCGTTCGCGCAGGACTTTGGGACGGTGCTCGACGTCGAGGACTTGATTCCGGGGAGCGAATATACGCTCGAGGCATCGTCGCCGGGGCTAGACCGGAGGCTTTCGAAGGCGGAGGAGTTCAGGCGGTTTCAAGGCAGTGTGATGAAGCTGCAGACGTTTGCTCCGGTGAACGAGAACAGGCACTGGAGGGGCCGGCTGGTGAAGTTCGCGGACGGGATGCTGACGCTGGAAACGGCCATGGTGAAGCAGAAGGGAAAGGGCAAGAAGGCGGCTGCGGGGGAGAGCGTGGAGATTGCGCTTTCCAATGTGGAGAAGGCGAATTTAGTGGTGGAGATCTAGAGGCGGAAGAGGCAGGGAAGCGGGATGGGGCGGTTGCGTTGAGGTGGTCCGGCTGGTCTGGGCTTCTTCTTGTGGATGCAGGTTTATGACGAAGGAAGTGTGACGATGGCAAGTGTTCTGTATCAATCGATCGAGATGTTGAGCCGCGATAAGGGGATCGAGCCCGAGATCGTGGTGGGAGCCGTGGAAGACGCGATTGCGCTGGCGACGCGCAAGTACTACAAGACGCAGGAGACGATGCGGGCGGAGATGGACCGCGAGTCGGGGGAGATCCGGGCGTATGTGTACAAGACCGTGGTGGAGACGCCGGAGCAGGTGGAGGACGCGGTGAACCAGATGACGCTCGACCAGGCGCGCGAGCTGGCGCCGGATGTGGAGATTGGGGGGGAGCTGCGGTTTTACAAGGACACGTCTCCTCTGGGGCGGATTGCGGCGCAGATGGCGAAGCAGGTGATCTTCCAGAAGGTTCGGGAGGCGGAGCGGGATACGGTCTTCAACGAGTACAACCACCGCGCGGGCGAGGTGTTGAACGCGACGGTGAAGCGTTTGGAGCCGATGGATGTGATCTTCGACCTGGGCAAGGCGGAGGCGAGGATGCCGAAGCGGGAGCAGAGCAGGCTCGAGCAGTTCTCGGTGGGGGAGCGCGTGCGCGTAGTGCTGCTGCGTGTGGATCGGGCGGCGAAGGGGCCGCAGGTGATCGTGAGCCGGGCGGCTCCGTCGCTGGTGCAGAACCTGTTCCAGAGCGAGGTGCCGGAGATCTATGACGGTACGGTGACGATCCGGGCGATTGCTCGGGAGGCTGGGGAGCGGACGAAGATCGCGGTGATGAGTAGGGACAAGGATGTGGATCCGGTGGGCGCGTGCGTGGGGATGAAGGGGATGCGGGTGCAGTCGATCATCCGCGAGCTGCGCGGGGAGAAGATCGACATCATCGAGTATTCGGAGGAGATTACGACGTTTGCGGAGAAGGCGTTGCAGCCGGCGAAGGTGAGCCGGGTATCGATTACGGATCTTGCGGACAAGCAGATCGAGGTGATCGTGGACGATACGCAGCTTTCGCTGGCGATCGGGAAGAAGGGCCAGAACGTGCGGCTGGCGGCGAAGCTGCTGCAGTGGAAGATCGACATCAAGAGCGAGGAGGAGAAGCGGCAGGAGGTGGAGACGCAGATGCAGGCGATGGGCGGCGGGCCGACGACGCCGGTGGAGCAGATCTCGGAGCTGGGCGAGGCGATTCTGGAGAAGCTGATCGCGGCGGGGATCACTACGGTCGAAGAGCTGGCGGACATGACGCCGGAGCAACTGGAAGACGTTCCGGGGATCGGCGAGAAGACGGTGGAGAAGATTTCGGTGGCGGTGCGGCACTACTTCGGCCAGTACGAGGAGGGCGAGGCGCGGCCGGTGGCGGCCGGGGCTGCCTCCGGGACACCGGACGCTGGCGTCGAGGCATCAGAGGAAGGGGCAGCGGAGGAAGGGAGGGACGGCGAACCGATGGCGAGGACACCGGAAGAGATTCTGGCAGGGGAGGCGGGCACAGGCAGGGCGCGCGAGGTGCATGAGTTCAGCACCGAAGACCTGGCGGAGGCGGAGGATAGGGCTTCGGAGAACGATGGCTTCAGCGACGCGGACCTGCGCGAGTCGGAGATTGAGATGAATAACGACACGGTGGATGGTTTGGTGGAGCAGGCGCAGGAGAGCTCGGACGAGAGAATCGACACGGATGGGCACGACCGTGGCTAGACGTGCCGGCCGGGGACGAGGGAGCCTAAAACGCAGATGCTGCATTTTCGGGCGGAACACTTACAATAGACATTGCTACCGCTATGAGGCTGCTATGAAGAGCTAAGGGCGCAAAGGAACTGAAAAGGGACGGATGAGCAAAGTTCGAATCAATGATCTGGCGCGGGAACTGGAAGTCAAGAGCAGGTCCATTCTGGACGCTCTGACGGCGGTGGGCGTGGCCGAGAAGAAGACGCATTCCAGTTCGATCGAGGCCGACGAGGCAGAGAAGGTGCGCACGTATATTCAGGGCGGCGGGCGATCGAATGGGGCTGGGCGGCATGGTGGGCAGGATAACCGGCCCAAGTTCGACTTGTCGAAGGTTTCCAAGCCTGGAGATGCGCTGAAGGCGATACTGGAGCGCAAGCAGGCGGAGGCGGAGGCGAGGTCGGCGCCTCCTCCGCGTCCGGTAGCCGTGGTGTCGAAGGCTGCTGCGCCGGCGGCGGTGAGCCCCGCGGCCGCCGCGACCAACGTGCCGGGCAACCGGGCGCCGGGCCATATGCCTGGACAGACGGCGATGCAGGCGGCCGCGCAAGCTTTAGGTCAGGCGGCGGGCCAGCCGGTGAGTCAGCCCAGCGCCACTGCGACGCAGGGGGGGCCGGCGAGTGGTTCGGCGATGCGCACGCCGTCTAGTAGCGCCGTCCAGACAGCGGTGCCTGCGCCCAGGCGCATTGTGCCTTTGCCTCGGCCGCAGACGAACGCCGTGATGCCTCCGGCGATCGCCAGCAAGCCTCCCGTTGGCCCAGTGATCGCACGGCCTCCTGTTGCGGCAGCCCCGCCTTCGCCGGCAGCGAATGCTGGACCAGGGACCGTAAGCAGGCCGGCGCCGGTAGCTCCGGCTGTCGGGATAGACGCACCCCGGAGCGTGGCCGTGCCCGCGGGGGTGCCTGCGACGGCGGCGGCGGCTCCCGTGCGGCCCGTGGCTGCTCCGGTAGCCGCTTCCGCGCCTCCGCCGGTGGCTGCGTCCGCACCTCCCACGCCTCCGGCTTCGTTCGACCAGAGTGCTGGCGTTGCTTCCTCTTCGCCTGCTCCTGAAGCTTCGGCTGCTCCTGAAGCGGAAACGGCTGCTGTCGGCGCGGCGCCGCAGGGGGAATCTCTAGCTTCGGTTCCGGCCCCGACGGGACCTCCGGCGCGGCGTGTCATCATGCCCCAGACCGGACCTCGTCCGACGTATATCGCTCCTCCGCCCGCAGCGGGAGCGGGTGTGCCGCAGCGGGGACGTCCTATCTTCGACCGTCCGCGTCCGCAGGCTCCTGGCGCGCCGGGTTCGAGGCCACCTTCGTCGATGGCGCCTGGGGCGCGGCGACCGATGCATCCTACACGAACGTATCCGGGCGGACCTGTGGGTGCGGGGGGCCCTGGAGGAGCGCCGGGACGTCCGGGATTTGCCCCGGGTGGCGCGCGTCCTCCGTTTGGGGCGCGTCCGGGATTTGGGGCGCGTCCGGGAGGGGCTCCGGGAGCTCCGGGGATGGCGGCTCCTGGCGAGGCGCCGGCGGCTCCGCGTCCGGCGCGTCCAGGGCAGCGACGCGGCGGGCAGAGATACGAGAAGAGCAAGGAAGGCCCGATGAAGGGCTTCCAACCGCCGCCGCGGTTTGGCGGACAGCAGATCTCGCGGGAGCCTTTGCCGATTACTCGGACCATCACCGTGACGGAGGGTATCAGCGTCAAGGATTTGGCCGAGAAGCTGGATGTGCGCGGCAAGGACCTGATCGCTACGCTGCTGATGCGGGGCGTCTTCGTGACGGTGAACCAGTCGCTCGATGGGGAGTTGGTGAAGGATGTGGCGCGGCAGTTTGGCGCGGATGCGCAGGTGATCACGGTTGAAGAGCAACTGGAGAACGAAGCTATCGAAGGCCTGCTCGAGGACACGACCGGACTGATCGAGATTCCTCGTTCTCCTGTGGTGACGGTGATGGGGCACGTGGATCATGGCAAGACTTCGCTGCTCGATGCGATTCGCATGACGGATGTGGCGGCGGGGGAGGCGGGCGGAATCACGCAGCACATCGGCGCGTACAAGGTGCATGTGACGAAGCCGGACTCGCCGGCGTTTGGGCGCGAGATCGTGTTCCTAGATACTCCAGGTCACGAGGCGTTCACGCGGATGCGGGCGCGCGGAGCGAAGATCACGGACATCGTGGTCATCGTGGTGGCTGCGGACGATGGCGTGATGCCGCAGACGCTCGAGGCGATCGACCATGCGAAGGCGGCGAACGTGCCGATCATCGTGGCGGTGAACAAGATCGACAAGCCGGAGGCGCAGCCGGACCGCGTGAAGCAGCAGTTGGCGGATCGTGGCCTGCAGCCGGAGGCTTGGGGCGGAAGCACGGTCTTCGTCGATGTCTCGGCGAAGAAGCGGCAGAATCTCGATCTGCTCGAGGAGATGATTTGCCTGGTTGCCGACATCAGCGCACCGAAAGCGACGCCGGACCGGCCCGCTGTCGGCACGGTGATCGAGGCCAAGCTGGATCGAGGACGGGGAGCTGTGGCTAGCATCCTGGTGCAGAACGGCACGTTGAGGACGGGCGACAGCTACATTGTAGGGAACACGTTCGGCAAGATTCGGGCGATGTTCGACGATCGTGGACGTCCGATTACGGAGGCAGGGCCTTCGACGCCTGTCGAGATTTTGGGGCTTGAAGGGATGCCGGATGCGGGCGATACGTTCCTGGTGATGGCGGACCGCGACAAGGCCAAGGGCATTGCGCAGTATCGCAAGATGAAGGAGCGTGAGGCGCAGCTGGCGAAGAGTTCTCGAGTGTCTCTCGAGGGCTTGGCGGAGCAGATCAAGCAGGCTGGGGTGAAGGACCTGAACCTAATCCTGAAGGGCGATGTGCAGGGGTCGGTCGAGGTGCTGGCGGATTCTCTGCAGCGGATGTCGACCGAGAAGGTTCGTGTGCGTGTGCTGCACTCGGGCGTTGGCGCGATCACCGAGTCGGACATCCTGCTGGCTTCGGCGTCGAATGCCGTGGTGATCGGGTTCAACGTTCGGCCGGAGCGCAAGGCGCAGGAGCTTTCGGAGCGCGAGAATGTCGAGGTCAGGCTGCACTCGATCATCTACGAACTGCAGGACGAGATTACCAAGGCGATGTATGGGTTGCTGGAGCCGGTCTTCCGGGAGAACTATGCGGGACGCGCCGAGGTGCTCAATGTCTTCAAGATTACGAAGGTGGGCCAGATTGCCGGCTGCCGCGTGACGGACGGGCTGATCAAGCGTGCGGCGCAGGCTCGCTTGATGCGAGATGGCGTCGAACTGTGGAAGGGCAAGATCGGTTCGCTGAAGCGCTTCAAGGATGATGTGGCGGAGGTTCGCGATGGGGTCGAATGCGGTATCGACCTAGCCGGATACAAGGATATCCGGGTGGGCGATGTGATCGAGACCTTCACGACGGAGAAACTGGCCGACGAACTGGGGCAGAACACCGCTGTGGTGAAGAAGGCGGAGAAGGCGGCGAAGGATCGTGAGGCCGCGGAGTCGGCCGCGGCTGCCGCTGCGGCTGCTGCGGATACGGTGAATGCCTGACCCTGCACCTTAGCCCGGAGCATGGCGGAGGCCTGGAGATGATCCGGGCCTTCGCTATTTTCGTTCTGCGTCGTTATGGGCGGGGAGGCGGAGAGATCTCCGACGGAGGTCGATTACGATCGTCTCGGCGATGCGGTCCTGGACGCACATGCGGTTGTGGCTCCAGAAGTACTGGAGGAAGCCGATGCCTTCGGCGGCGGCGACTCCGTAGCCTAGGACACGCTCGATGGATTGCCACAGGCTGAGATGCGCTCCGGTGAGGGACAGGACGCGGGTGCGGGCGACCCATTTGCCGAGCGAGCGGCCGTCGGTGGCGAAGCCATGACGACAAAGTAGAGCATGGCGACGAGCAGGCTGCGCCACTCGTGCAGGTTGAAGGTGATGTGGAACCTGGTCCGGCCGTCCCACTCATGGGAGATGTAGCGGAGCCAGAGAAGCTCCAGGGGAGTCCAGATCAGGACGAGGAGTACCAGGTCAACGAGGAAGCCGAGGGCGCGCTGGGGGAAGGTGGCGAGAGGAAGGCCTTCGAGGTCGTGTTCGCGGGCGGTCTCCTGGGGGCGGTAGAACTGCTTTGTCACGGTCTCTTCCTTGGGGGCGGTGAATTGGAGGCGGTCAGCACCAATGTACCGTCGGACGGACGTGTGGAGAAGGCTTTTCGCTTGCGAGGAAGCAGCTTGATGGATGCCGGATAGAATGTGCTGCATGGACCTTGAGGCGATACAGGCTGCGCTGCGGGAGCAGAAGCTGGACGGCTGGCTCTTCTACGATCATCACTACCGGGACCCGCTGGGATACAGGATTCTTGGGCTGGGTGACGGGCTGCATGTGACGCGGCGATGGTTCTACTTCGTGCCGGCGGAGGGCGCGCCGAGAAAGCTGGCGCACCGGATCGAGAGCGGGCGGCTGGATGCTCTGCCAGGGACGCGGGAGATGTACTCCTCGTGGCAGGAGCTGGGACGGCGCCTGGAGGAGATGCTGGGCGGCGCGAGGAGGATCGCGATGCAATACTCCCCGCGCAACGCGATCATGTATGTCTCGCTGGTGGATGCGGGCACGGTGGAGATGCTGCGGGAGATGGGGAAGGAGATCGTCAGTTCGGCTGATCTGGTGAGCCGGTTCGAGGCGGTGCTCGGGGAGAGGCAGATCGCCTCTCACTACGCTGCGCAGAAACGGCTGGACGATGTTCTAGCTGCCGGATGGAAGGAGATGGGGGGGCGGG
>CAXTPY010000100.1:0-7443 GCA_964246195.1 uncultured Acidobacteriaceae bacterium
CCGATAATCCGCCTCGAAGAGACGGAACGAAAACATATGGTTCAGGAACGGTAGGTCATAGTCCATGCCTCCACCGGCCGCTACCGTCGGTCCCCACTGGTACGGCTCGTGGTAGGGGTAAGGCAGTTCGCTGTTCGGGCCCCCTAGGCGTGCGCCACCGGCCAGCCCATGCGCGAAGAGCGTGAAGTTCTGCATCGGCGCACGAAAGATCGGACCCGCGGAGGCCGTATATAGCCCGTCATTCGTACCATCCGGGTGCGCCGTGAAGACCACCTCACCGCCCACATACTTGCTGAAATAATACGCCCCGCTCCCGATCGCACCCAGGTTGATCGACGAATACGGAATCGCCGCAGGCTTCACATCGCCATGCGCCCCAAAGTAAGAAAATCCAGTGAAAATATCTACCTTCGAAGGGTTGAGCCCCATCGGGGCAGGTGTGCTGGGCGTAGTCTGTGCACCCAGGCTCGCTGCGCCAAGGCTGACCGCACATGCAGCCAGAGCGAACCGGCCAAGACTAGATAAGGGACGATAAACCATTCGACTTCCTCCACTCAAGTAACTACCGCAAACGAGCCTTCTTCCTGCTAAGACTCTCTATTTCGTTTGTGATTCACTTAACCTTACCGCAGTTGCAAGCGAAAATGACAAAGAAATTACTTTTCTGTGACGTTCTTTCAGGAGCTTAGCAGCATAATTCGCGCCTCAGCACCCACGGAAACGCAGGAGTAACCTCCCTGGTTATCGTTCCTCCCGCCTCCCGCTCCGCCGCATTTGCACCCGCAGCGAGGCGTCGACCCGCATCCCCCAAACCCCCATGCCCAAACCCGGCCGCCAGACAACCTCAGGAAAGGTTCAGCGTCCGCCGCAGGCTCCCTCTCTCCTGCTGGATCTTCTCCTGCAACAGCGTAATCGCATACAGCAACTGCTCCGGCCGCGGCGGACAGCCAGGCACATACACGTCGATCGGTATGATCTGGTTCACGCCCTGCACCAGCGCGTAGTTGTTGAACACCCCTCCCGATGTCGCGCACGCCCCCATCGAGATCACCCACTTCGGCTCCGGCATCTGCTCGTACAGACGCCGTATCACCGGAGCCATCTTCTGCGACACCCGCCCGGCGATGATCATCAGGTCGCTCTGGCGCGGCGAGGGCCGGAACACCTCCGCGCCGAATCGTGCGATATCGTAGCGCGATCCCCCCATCGACATCATCTCGATCGCGCAGCAGGCCAACCCAAACGTCATCGGCCACACCGAATTCTTGCGCACCCAGTTGATCGCGCTATCGAGCGACGCAAGCACGATCCCCTCCGGCTGGTCCGATCCCCAGCTCACCTCGTTCAGCTTCTCGCGATTCTTGCCAAAGCTGTCCAGATTGCCGAAGAAGTACCGGTCCGCGCTCTGCGGAACCGCGGTCGGACGACCCGTGCTGGTGTTCTCGGAGGTAGAGGCGTTGCGCATCCACACAGTATAAATCCCGCAGCGGTGAACGTGGTGGCGTGCCCCCGCTACACGCTCCGGCTTCCCTGCCACGCCGCGTTCTCCTCGATCGCTCCCAGCAACGAAGCACCCAACGCCGCCTTCTGCTCGCCATCCAGCTTCAGCCCGTCGCGTGTCACATAGAAGACATCGATCGCCGTCTCGCCTTCCGTGTCGATCAGCGCCACCTCGATGTTGCACGCGTGCGCCGCGAGCGTGGAACTCAGCGCCCGCAGCAGCCCCGGCGTATCCTGCGCCACCACCTCCACCAGCGTGCTGTGCGAGCTCGCCCGGTCGTCGAAGTCCACGCGCGGCTCCACCTTCACCAGCGAAGGCTTGCGCCGGCTGCGGCGGCGTCCGCTCAGTAGCTTGTCCAGCGACTCCTTGCCCGCCATCACCTGCTGCACGCTCCGCACGAAGCGCTCATGCTCGGAGGCGTTCAGCTCCAGCGTCCTGAAGGTATCGGTGAAGCGAAACGTATCCACCACCACACCCTCCCGGTTCGAGAAGGCATCGGCCGTGATGATATTCATGCCCCACGCGGCCAGCACCCCCGCCATGTTCGCGAATAGCGCCCGGCGGTCCGGTGTCACCAGCGTAATCTCGCTCACGCCCGCCGCATAGCGGAAGTCGATCTGCACCGGGTTCTCCTCGAACCGGCGCGACATCGCGAAGTGCGTCCGTATCTGCTCCGGGGTACGCGTGCGCACGTAGCGCTCCGGCAGCCGTTCGAGAAACGCCGCCACCTGCTCCCGCTCCCCCCGTAGACCCGCCGCCACCGTATCCACCAGCACCCGCGCCTCGCGCGCTCCCACCCGCTCCTCGTCCACGCTGCGGTCCAGGAAGTTCGACGTGGAGATATACAGCCTCCACAGATTCTCCGCCTTCCACGCAGTCAGTGCGTCCGGATGCACGGCCTGAATATCGGCGTACGTAAAAAGCGTAAGCATCTTCAGCGCCTCCGGTGTGGGCACCCGCGCCGCAAAGGCCCCAACAGTCTCCGCATCGAAGATGTCGCGCCGCAGCGCGGCCGACATCTCCAGGTGGTTGGCGATCACGTCCAGCACCAGCGCCGTCTCGTAGCTGTCCAGTTCCAGCCTCTGCAGCACGCTCGCAGCCATGCGCGCGCTCTCCCGCGCATGATCGCTCGTCTGCCTTCCCTTGCCCGTATCGTGCAGCAGAGCCACCACGTAGAGAAGCTCCGCATGCGGCAGTTCGCGCAGCACCGCGCCGAAGCGTGTAGCCCACTCCGCCAGCATTCCCGGCGTCTCCGACTCCAGCCCATGCAGCGTGTCGATCAGCACGAAGGTGTGCTCGTCCACCGTGTAGCGGTGATAGGCGTCGCGAATCACCAGCGCGTCGATGCCATGGAACTCAGGCAGCAGAAGCTCCAGAATGCCCAACGCATGCATGGCGCGCAGAGCATCTCCCGCGAACCGTCCGCCCAGCACCTCGCGCAGTCCGCGCCACAGCGCCGGACCCTCCTCAAGATGCGCCGAGATCATGGGCAGAGCCTGCGCAAGTCGCGCCTCCGCCTCGCGCGAAAGCCTAGCGCCGGTCCGCGCCAGCGCCGCGAATACCTTCAGCACCGTATCCGGATCGTGCGCCGGATCGCCCCCCCCCGCGGTCGCGCCGTCGAGCAGAAGCCGTCCGCGCTCCACCCGAAATCCCGAGTCGAACTCCTCCTTCTTCGCCGCGCCGCGCAGGGAGAGCAGACCGGCAACGCTAGCGCCCGGACGGGCAGACCTGCCGCCTGGCTGCCGCGCCCTTCCCCCAGGACTGGGTGCTTCGTCCAGCCGCTGCGCCACCCGGCGCTCCACCGTGCGCGCATGCCGGAAGTAAAGACGCATCCAGTACGCCGCGTCCGGCTTGCGTCTGTCCCCCGCAGCCGCCTGCGCCATCCCCAGCCGCGATTCCGCCGCGGCATCCTGCGCATGCCAGTCGAGCGTGTTGTCGTCACGCTCGTGACGAAAATGCAGAAAGCAGCGCAGCCGCCGCAGAAACTCCACCGCCTCCACAAACTCCTCGCCGTCCGCGGACGAGCCAGCCTGCGCCGGCTGCAGCCTGTCCATCCAGCCGCAAACATGGACGTCGCGCAATCCGCCAGGACACTCCTTGATGCTCGGCTCCAGATGAAACAGCGTGCCCCCATACTTGGCATGCCGGTCGCGCGTCATCTCCGCGATGCGCGTCAGCAGAGCCTTCCGCTGCCTCTCGATCAACCTGGGCAGCCCCTGCCGCGCGAGTCGTTCATAAAGAGCCGCGTCCCCGGTCAACATCCGATGGTCCAGCAGGGAGATCGTGAACTCGGCGTTCTCCGCGTCGAACTTCTCGCACTCCGCCAGCCGCCGCGTAACCGGCGAGACGCGCACACCGCAGTCCCAGAGCTCCTGGTTGACCGGCCGCACAGCATCCTTCAACTGGCTCTCCACCATCTTGCCATCCCAAAGGAACAGCAGGTCCACATCCGAAAAAGGATAGACCTCCGCCCGGCCGTAGCCCCCCGTAGCGACCAGCGCCACGCCCTGCGAAAGCGCGGCGTCGCGCGCAAGCTGCCTCTTCCACAAACCCGCCACCAGCGCGTCCAGGGAGGCACTCCGCGCAGCCACGGTCGCGCTTCCCGAGCCCCCCGCCTCGAAGGCCCCGCGCAGCTCCAGCATCCCGCGCTGGTACTCCTCACCCATCGGGGCGGGCGCCGTCATCTCCCCCACCCCCCCACAGGCATGCCGGGCCAGCCCCAATCCGCTGCTGGCCGGAACCCTCCACTCTCTGCCGCAAGCCGCATGAATGCCGTCCAATCTCCTTCGGAGTCTCGCGCTCCATCGGTCTCGAAAGCCCGGCCCTGCAGAAAGCCTGCAGCCGCCAGTCAGAGCGCGATCTCGCCCCGCTCATCGTTGCGTATCCGGATCGCATCGTCGATCTTCGAGAGGAAGATCTTCCCGTCCCCGATCTTGCCTGTGCGCGCCGTGTTCAGAATCGCCTGCACCGCCCTCTCCACCATCTCGTCTGCAACCACCATCTCGATCTTCACCTTCGGCAGCAGGTCGACCGAATACTCGCGTCCGCGATAGAACTCCGTATGGCCCTTCTGCCGCCCATGTCCGCGCGCCTCGAGAATCGTCATGCCCTCGACGCCAATCTCCACCAGGGCGTCTTTCACTGCGTCCAGCTTGGAGGGCTGGAGTATAGCCTCGATCTTCTGCATGTCTTCCATCCTCAGTTCTTCTAGTAGGCCGCGCGCGAGCCTTCTGGATCGCTCTTCACGCCGATACCTAGTGCGCCCAATCGTATCCTTCTTCGCCATGTTGCGACAGATCCAGCCCGATCCGCTCGTCCTCTTCGCTCACCCGCAGCCCGATCAGCTTGTCCACCACGAACAGGATCGCCAACGTGCCCACGCTCGAAAGCGTCCAGGCGATAGCTACCCCGATCAACTGGTTCAACAGTTGGTGCGCGTTGCCTTCCAGCAGCCCCGTAGCTTTGCCCGCGCCGAAGATCGGGTTGATCGCGCTATCGGCGAAGACGCCCGTAAGGATCGCGCCCAGCGTGCCCCCAGCCCCGTGAACGCCGAAGGCATCGAGCGAGTCGTCGTAGCCGAACGCCGCCTTCACCTTCACCACCATCAGGTAGCAAAAGACTCCAGCGAGCAGCCCGATCCACAAAGCCGACATCGGCGTAACGAACCCCGCCGCCGGCGTAATGGCGACCAGACCCGCCACGCATCCCGAGATCGCCCCCAACGCCGACACCTTGCCCTGCCGAAGCCACTCCGCGCCGCTCCAGCCAACCGCCGCCGCCGCCGCGCCGAAGTGCGTCGCGACAAAAGCCGAGGTCGCCAGAGTGCCCGCGCCCAGCGCCGATCCCGCATTGAACCCGAACCACCCCACCCACAACAAGCACGCCCCAACGAAGCTCAGCACCACCGAGTGAGGAGGCATCGGCACCTTCGGATAACCAAGCCGCCTGCCCAGATAAAGCGCCGTGATCAGCGCCGAAACACCCGAGGTTACATGCACCACTGTGCCGCCGGCAAAGTCGAGACAAGGAAACCTGCCGCCCAAGCTGGCGTTCAGCAATCCCCCCTTGCCCCACACCATGTGCGCCATCGGGCTGTACACGAAGATCGCCCACAAAATCATGAAGGCAAGCATCGCCGGGAACTTCATCCGCTCCGCAAAGGCCCCCGTAATCAGCGCCGGCGTGATAATCGCGAACATAAGCTGGTAGACCATGAAGGTCTGCAGCGGAATCGTGCCCGCATAGTCCTTATCCGGCGCCAGCCCCACGCCGTGCAGGAACGCATTGTGCAAGCCTCCGATAAACGCATTGCCCGTCCCAAACGCCAGCGAGTACGTCACCAGCGCCCACAGCACCGTGATCACTGCCATCATCGCGAAGGTCTGCATCATGGTGCCCAGAATGTTCTTCTTGCGCACCAGGCCGCCATAGAAGAGCGCCAGCCCCGGGCCGCTCATCATCAGCACCAGCGCGGCCGAAACCAGCATCCAGCCGTTATCCCCAGCCGTCTGCGCCGCCGCGATCGCCGCGGCGTTGTCCCCCGCCTGCTTCTCGAGCGCCGCAATGCGGTCCGTCTGCCGTGTGGCCTCCGTCTGGGCGTTGGCGTGGACTCCTCCCCCGCACAGCAGGAGAGAGAAGAGCAGGAACAGCTTCAGGGCTCGAAGACGCATGGACGAATCACCCGTTTCTTTCCAACCTTTGCCTTGACGAAGAGGGCTGTGGCGTCTCCGCCAGACTCCTCTGCGGACTCCTAGGGCCCCATCCTGGCCGTGCCTTCGATGGGCCTGCCTGTTTGTTTCTGTTTCGGCTAATCTACACAAGGAGCCGCGCAAGTCAAAGCGAGAAATGCGCCGGCTCCGCGCTACCCTCGACCCAACGAACCGAAACAGACGCAACCACCGAAAGGCCCGACATGCCCGAAGCTCCCACCGCAACCCTCGAACGCTGGAACGACATCGAACCCGAGCAGCTCAACCCTCTGCTCACGCGGCAGTACATCACCGGTTCGCAAGCCATGCTGGGCCGGATCGTGCTCGCGAAAGGCTGCGTCGTTCCAACCCATTCCCACCCCAACGAACAGCTCGCCTTCATCCTCGAAGGTGCCCTCAAGTTCACCCTGGGCGACGGCGCCACCCACATCGTGCGCGCCGGCGAGGTGCTCGTCATCCCAGCCAATCTCGAGCATTCCGCCGAGGCGCTTGAGGACACCATCGACTTCGACGTCTTCGCTCCACCCCGGCAGGACTGGATCGACAAAGACGACAGCTATCTGCGCTAGCAGCGCGACTGCCCCCCGCGCGCACGCCCGCATCCGTATCCTGCCGCTTACTGCCCCATCAACCCTCGCTCGCGCATCCACTGCGCGAGCAGCTCCGTCCACGCGCGCAGCCCCGGATCCGCCAGCGCCAGTCCAGCCCCATGCGCGCCGTGCTGAAACAGGTGCATCTCCGCCGGTACCCCCGCCTTCACCAGCGCCGTGTAGAACATCACGCTGTTCATCACCGGCACCGCGGCATCGTCCGTCGTCGCGAACAGAAACGTGGGCGGCGTAGCGCTCGTGACCTGCGTCTCCGCCGAAAGCGAAGCTACCAGCGCCGCGTCCGGATGATCCCCGAGCAGGTACTTTCGCGAGCCTGGATGCGTATAGGGGTCCTCCAGCGTGATCACGGCATACGCCAGAATCAGGAAATCGGGACGGCTCCCCTGCCGCGCCACTACATCGGCAGCGCCCGGCTGCCCCGCGTCGAAGCGCGTACCCGCTGTCGCCGCCAAATGCCCCCCCGCCGAAAACCCCCACATGCCCAAATGCCCAGGCTCGATCCCGTACGCCGCCGCGTTCGCCCGCACCATCCTGATCGCGCGCTGCGCATCCTCCAGCTCCACAGGATTGTGGCATCTCGGCCCCAGGCGGTACTGCAGCACAAACGCCGCCACCCCACGCG